>JABDLS010000033.1 GCA_013002885.1 Gemmatimonadota bacterium
GGGAAGCGTGACGAGCGACGAGGCCAACCTCTCGCTGCCGGTGAGCTTCTGGACACCGTCCATCTGGATCGGCTGGGCCGGCCCGAGACGGTGAAGCGGTAGAGGGTAGCTGAGGGCTGCCCCGAGGCCTTGCGCCATGCGAGCGAAGGCCGCCGCGCCTCCGGCGTTCTCGAAGACGACAGGAAGGCGCAGGAAGCTCGCCGCGTCCGCTCCGCCGAGTGGCTCGCAAACGACGAAGCCTCTGTCGTCCCCCACGTCGTTGGCGTTCGACGCTCCGAGGTGCTCTGCGAGGCGCCGTGCCCGATGGCGACGGTGGGCCACCGCCGCGGCGGCCGAGCTGGCCGTCCGGCGTGCGAGAGCCGCGGAAAAGAAGGAGATCGGACCAGGACGCACCGGATCGCGATAGCGTGTCTCGCCGAGTCCGAGGCCGGGAATCGCGGCGGGAAGCCCATACAGTGTCGGTCGACCGAGGGTCCAGGCCGCGGTGGTCACGACCGAATGCCGCGTTCCAACGCTCCTCGCAGCCTCGGCGAGGCGCGCGTCGGCCATGCGACCCACGGCTCCGCGCCGAAGGAGCAGCGCGCCACCCCCTCCCCCCGTCCACCCCTTCCCCCGCCCGAAGCTCAGCACGGTGACCTCGCCCAGGGTCCCCCCGGGACCTTCGTCGGTGGCGGTGCCGACGCCCTGGGCGGCATCCTCGATCAGCACCACCCCGGCCGCTTCACATGCGGAGCGCAACTCACCCCAGTTGAGGGGGAATCCGTGGAGGTTCCCGGCCACGACCGCGGACGCACCGGCACGCAGTACTTCCCGAACGCTCTCCATGTCGGGCGTGAGTGACACGGGGTCGATGTCGTAGAAGCGGACCCGGACCTCGGCACCTACCGCTGCAGTCACGAGGTCGTAGCACGAATAGGCCGGCAGCCCCACGACCGTACCCCCCGGACCGGGAGGGGGGAGATGGGACAGGGCGAGCTGGAGAGCCTGGGTGCCGCTGCCGGTCAGGATCACACGCTCGGCCTCGAATCGCACGCCGAGCTCCTGCTGCAGCGCCGTCCGCTCCCGGTCGCCGCCGCGGACGGCCGCGATCGTCGCCGAGGCGATGGCGCCGGCGTCCAGCGGCGAATAGACGGGAAGCTGGCGCCTCAAGCGTTCGACCTCAGGGGAGGAGCCGGGAGATCGGTGGCCCGATCCTGTTGGTGAGCCCGACCGGGAGGCGGCGCCAGACGTCGATGGCCGTCCGGTACTTCGGACTGTCCGGGTCGGGGGGCGACGGAATGCCCGACTCCGACCACTGGAGCCACGGCAGCGGGTGGTCCTCGGTGCCCCACTGGCGCTTGAATCGATGCGTACCCGAGTCGGGGGTGCACCGGCCGAAGTTGAAACGCTCCAAGCCGAGTTCGATGGCCTTCTCCATCATCCCCCAGTAGAGGAGCATGTTCGGCGAGAGCCGGGCGTGGTCCCGGCTGGCTCCCGCCCAGGTGATCTCCAATTCTCCGCCCCAATGGAGGCCGCAACCGGCTGCCAGGGGCTCGCCCTCGAGCTCGACGGTCATGAAGACGACCGCGTCCGAGAGGTGCTCGCGAATCGACTCGAAGAAGCCTTTGGAGAGCACGGGCGTGCCGAGGTCCCGCATGGTGGTCGAAAAGACGTCGTAGAAGGGGTCGAGGAGCTCGGCGCCGTCGCGTACCTCCATGCCCTCCTTCATCGGGCGTCGGACCTGGCTTCTCACCTTCGATCGGAGGCCGTTCTCCCAGAGATCCTCCGAGGACTCGGGCAACGGCTTCACGACGGTGAGCTTGCGCTGGTTACGCTCGAGTGGCTCGGCATCGAGCTCGACGCGGTTCCGGAGCTCGAGGAGATCGACGCCCAGCGTTCGGGCCTCTTCGGCGGCCCTGCGAGCGAGCGCCTCCCGAGCCTTCGGTGAGCCCACAGGTCCCCCGTAATTGAGGAAGGGCATGGAGATCAGGTAGTCGCCGAATAGCCGGCTGCGCACTCGCGTCAGGGGCAGGACGCCGCCGATCTCCCCTCCCGGCTCCCGTGCGACCCACCAGTGGGTTTGGTGGCCGAGGGCGTCTTCCATGACGCGACGCCATCCGTAGAGGTGACAGAAGGTGGCTCCTTCGAAGCGGCCAAGGAGATCGTTCCAGCCGTCGGCCGGGCCCTCGAAGGGCTCGACGGTCAAGTCTTCAGACATGCGGGCTCGGCGTATCGGGTCGGAGCGGGACGGGGTTCATGCCTCGCTGTTAATCTAGAAGGGTCATCGAAAAAGGGAGCGAGCCTCGTCGAGGATGCCTCGCGGATGCGGATCTTATTGGGATTGTGGCGGCTCCTCGTCGGAGGACTCTGGCTGGCGGCCGTGGGCGCGCTCACGCTTCGCGGTGCCGAGATCGATCCGGAGCGACTGGCGGAGCTGCAGAGCGTCTGCGTCATTTGCGGCACGCGCGGCACCGCGGACGCCATCCTCAACATTGTCCTCTTCCTTCCGTTGGGCCTCGTCCTCGGTGGCGGGAGGCGGGCACTGGTCCTGGCGCTCGTGGCAGGCGCAACGGTCGCCGGCGGAATCGAGCTCCTCCAGACCCTTCTTCCCGGCCGCCACCCCAGCCCGGCCGATGTGGTCTTCAACGCCATGGGTGCGGCACTCGGCACTCGGATCCACGCCCTCGCCGCCAGGAGGGTTCGGACCGACGCGGCCAGTGGAGCCGGCGGCATCGGTTGGCTTTGGGGCGGAGCGGTCGGGGCGTGCTTCCTGGTAGCGGGGGTACTTCTGACGCCCCACCCGCCGGACGACGACTACTGGGGCCAGTGGATGCCGGATCTCGGATGGATGCCGCAATACGAGGGAGTCGTCGTCAGTGCAGAGCTCAACGGCCGGCATATGCCGTGGGGACGACTCGACCACGAAGGCCCTCACCGGGAGCTGCTCGACGGCGACTGGCGTTTGGACGGCCGGATCGTCGTGGGGCCGTCTCCCGACGCGGTCTCGCCCATTCTCAGCATCTACGACGGACACCAACGTGAGGCCCTTCTCCTCGGAGCCCATCGCGACGCCATCGTCTTCCGGGAATGGACCATCGGCAAGCGTCTCCGCTTCGACGCTCCCGACGTGCGCATCCCGGGAGCTTTCGGACCCCTCGTGCCCGGAGACACCACCTTCATTGGAGCCAGTCGTAGGGCGGCGACGACCTGCCTCCGGCTGGGGGAGGTAGAGTGGTGCGGACTCGGCATTACCCCTGGCCGCACGTGGGGCTTCCTGCTCTACCTCGAGGGTCTGGACGAGTCGATTCGGGAGCTGGCGGATCTTCTCTGGCTGCTCGGCCTCTTCTTGCCGGTGGGCTTCTTCGCCATCGCCCGATGGGACTTCGCTGGCGGAACGGCGTTGGGGGTGGGTGGCCTGCTACTAGCCCCGGCCCTGACCTCGATGATCCCGGGGCCGTGGCCCGAGCTCGCCGCTTGCCTGGTCGGCGTGGCGCTCGGTCGGGTCGGCTTGTGGGCGCTCAGGGCGGTCGTTTACCACGAGTCGGGGGGAGGCCAGCCCCCGGGCCGCGCTCAGGTCGAGTCCGTCCGGTCCATCGACGCCAGCGTCTGATCGATGGGACCGAAGCTCGCCCCGGACAGCAGGCGGCTCATCCTTCGCCACGTCCGCCGCCGGCCGGCGAAGGTCCGGATCATCTGCAGGCGGGGCGCGTCTACGTCTGGAACCCAGTCGTCGAGCTCCCAGGGGTGGATGTAGAACATGCCTGGAGCGTCACGCTCGTGGGCCTGCCGAAGGCCTCGCCGCACCAGGGCGGGCGGCAGGAGGCGGAAGTATGCTCCCCCCGAAGCCGGAAGCGTCCGGCCGAGGAGACGTGCCGTCGTGGCGGGGAACTCTGCCAACCGGCCGGAGGGCCGATCGATCCAGTGGGGGTCCAGCCCGGCGTCGGGGTAACCGTACGTCGGATGTCGGGACACGGGAAAGAGGCTCGCGTCGTAGCGGTAGCCCTCCTCCAGCAACACGTCGAAGGCCCACTCCAAGCCGGGCACGATGGAGAAGCTCGGTGCCCGGTACCCCTTCACGGGCTTGCCCGCAATGTCCTCGAGCGCGGCCCGGCTACGCCGAACGGACGTGCGGAATCCGTCTGGCCCCAGGCGCCCCACCAGCTCGTGCTCGTGGCCGTGGGACGCGATCTCGTGGCCGGCGGCCGCGATCGCCCGCACCATCTCCTGCTCCCGCTCGGCGAGCCACCCGACGATGAAGAACGTCCCCGCGACGTCGCGCTCGGCGAGGAAGTCGAGAAGGCGCTCCACGACTCGTGGCGATCGCCGCTCCAGTGTGTCCCATTCGGACATGGGGAAGTGCCGTGTGATCGCCGTAGGGTGGAAGTACTCCTCTACGTCGACGGTGAAGTGGTGGTGCGACGCATCACACGATTCATGTCGGGGAGACCCCGCTTTAGATTGACCCAATGCGCATCCTCTCGTCGCTTCGGAAGTCGCTCGTTGGCATTCGTGACGGTCTCGACCGTTTGCTCCACCCCAGGCGTCTACGCCGCGTGAGCCAGCGGCTCCGGGACGCGCAGCCAGGGTCGGTCCTCTTCGTATGTCTCGGCAACATCTGTCGAAGTCCGTATGCGGAGCATGTTTTTCGATCCCGGGTCGGAGACGGGGTCGAGGCTTCATCTGCCGGGTTCATATTACCGGGTCGGCAGCCGCCGGAGAATGCGCTCGAGGTCGCTGCCACGCGTGGCGTGTCGACGACCGATCACCGCTCGCAGGTGGTGTCCGAGGATCTCCTCCGTGGGTCCGACGCCGTGTTCATTTTCGATCGGTTCAACGCCCAGCGACTCAGGAAGCTGCCTTCGGGGCCACGGGGCCGGGTGTACTGGCTCGGGGACTTCGATCCGGAATGGACCGGGAAGCGGGCCATCATCGATCCCTGGGGCAAGCCGGCGGAGGAATTCGACCGCACCTTCGCGAGGATCGAGCGCTGCATCGATCGGGTTACCCGGGTCCTGTCCGACGAAGAGCGTGGGCGAGCCACTGGCGGGACTCCCTGAAGAAGGGCCGGGGATCGGACAGCCGAAGCACCTCGAGGCGACGCCCCGGGCGCCACGGCAGCAGGAAGCGGCCGAGCGCTCGCAGCCGGCCCGGAAGCTCCGGATGGTCCTCCCTGTACCGACCGTCCGCGCGGAGAATCCATAGCAGGTGATCGACGTCACCCCATAGCCAGCGGCTCTGGACCGTCCCGACACCAACGGGGCCATCCGCTTCGGTGGAGCTGGAGCGGTTCAGGAAGGTCGCGAGCAGAAGTCGCGGAAAGTCGACGCCGGCGTCGATGGCCAGCTGCAGCGATCCCCAGAAGCGACCGTTGATCTCCATGAGGTAGATCTCGCCCGTGGCCGCGTCCTCCTTGAACTCGACCATGGCGACACCAGACCACTGGAAGTGGTCGAGCAACGCCTCTGAGTGGCGCCGGACATCGTCTCGTAGCGGCACGCTCTTCCTCAGCACGCTCACCCCGCCGGTGGGTGGCTTTTCGCGCAGACGCTGGTGCGCGAAGCCGTGGAGGATCTCTCCGTCCATGGCCAGGAAGAAGCCCCCCAGTCCGGGACCCTGGATCCGCTCCTGGATGAGGATCGGGAACGCCTCCTCGGCGTAGCCGCGCAACCTTCGCTCGAGATCCTCCCGGTCGGCCGCGACCTCGACACCCAGCTTCAGTACGCGGGCCGGCGTGGCGACCGCCGAACGATGGGGCTTTAGAATCACGGGGAAGCCCACGTCCCGTGCGAGATCGAACGCGGGTGAGAAGTCGGCGCGCTTGCTCTCGACGACGTGCTGGCGGGGAACGGGAATGCCGAGACCCTCGGCCACCTCGAAGAGCCGCCGCTTGTTCGAAACCTCGTGCCAGACCTCGGAGGCCGGAAAGGGAATGAGCAGGTCGGGTCGCTGCTGGCGAAGCTGGAGGGCCACGGCGGCCGTGGCGTCCGTCATCGGGATCAGGATCTCGATCGTCTGCTCGTCGACCAGCCGGGTGAGGTCGCCGACGAGGGCCCGTGAATCGCCCACGGGATCGCTGACGCGGTGAACGGCCCTAGTGAAGCGGGACGCGCCGGCCAGCGGAGCCTCCAGGGTCGAGCATACTTCCACGTGAAAGCCCGCCCGGCCCAGGGAGCGGACGACCGCGAGGGTGGACCGCTGCTCGGCGTCCGTGACCAGAATCCGACGCATCAGGGGGTCCGCAGTGGGCTCGGGAAGTCGGGAGAGCGGAAAAGGGTCACGCGGATGCTCCGGCGGAGGTCGGATGTCGGTTGGAGCCGGGGCACGGCTCTGCTCGGAATATCGGGTCAGGGTGCGGGACCGTCGACACGCGAGGCTGGCATGATGTCCGCGACCCGTGTCACTTTAGTAGGAGGGCCGAAGTTGGCCCGAATAGTGCACCCCCCCCGACGTGAGCTAACCTTGAACACCCCCAACGACCCCCTCGAGTCCCTGCTGTCGGACTACGAGCGCCGCAAGCAGGACGAGACGCGGCGCATGGTTCAGCGCGCCTTCAAACTCGAAAATGCCCGCAAGAAGGGCGCCGAGCACCTCCGACAGTTCGCCCTGCCGCATACCCGCGAAGTTGCTGAGAAGCTACAGCAAGCAGGCCACAAGATCGTGTACCAGGAGTTTCTCGATGCCTATCCGCCCAATCTCCGGATGCACCTGTATCCCAGAGGTGGCGCAATGGACCTGGATACACCGAGGCGATATACCATCGAACTGGTATGGGGCGATCCGGACCCCGACCGCCTCTTCGCCCGCCGCTGGAGCTCCGATGGGCTGGGTGAGATGCAGGAGCTCGGGTCGGTACCGGCGGTCGATGTCGACGAGCTCTGGGTGCGGGAACAGTTCATGACCTTCGTGCGCGACGCGCTGGATCTGGACTGAGCCGTGCCCGAAGATTTCCTGTTCGATCCGTGGAGCTCCAGCGGGGGCGATGACGCACCGCCCCTGGTAGAGCCCATTTCGGCCGAACAGGAGACGGCTGCCGAGAGCCTCGAGGGGCGTTCCGCGCCCCCCAGCGGATCCCGCTGGCGCGCGAGAGCCGCATCGCGGCCGCTCCCACTATCGGGGCCGCTCCCACTATCGGGGCCGCTTCCTGCGTCGGTGCCGCTTCCTGCGTCGGTGCCGCGTCCAGTCGAACGGCCGCCTTCCATCACTCCAGAGGCCCGCACCGGCTCCGGACCCCTGCCGCGCACGACCCACTCCATGATCGACCGGGTTCGTGCCATTGCGCTGCCCCACCTCGAAGCGGTGGCCGCCCGCCTCCACATCGCTCGCCACCACACCCTCCTCGACGATCGGCTCGACGGCCCGGCAGGGGTTCTCCGCTTCCGCCTGGTGCCCCGTCCCGCTCCGTTCGATGAGCCTGCAGCGGTGCCCGGTTCCGTCCTCGAACTGGTGGCTGCGAAGGCGACGGTCGGAGCCCGGCTCTGGCTCGATCCAGTGGCTGAGGAGCCTGCCGAGGACGTGGAGATTCCGGCGAGCGAGTTCTCTGAGGATTGGCTCGACGCGGTGGTCGTCGACTTCGTGGCCAGGAGCCTTCGCGAGAGCTGAGCCGCACCCGGGTGTATGTCCGGTCTGCTTCTTGCAAACATTTGTTTCTGCGGGCGCCGGCCCCCCGGCTCCCGCGCGTGCTTCGTGGTTGAAGTATCCTGACGCTCGGTCCGGGGGGCCGGAGCGTGTAGATTAACCGAGTGTAACGATCAGACCGGATCCAAGAGCCGTGTCCCTACACATTGCCCCCCCGCTGCCCATCGGCGCTCCCCCCGCCTCCCTGGAGGTGCTTTCATGACGCCGGACTCCACGATGATTCCTTCGGGGATCGCCCCTCTCGACGACCGCGTCGGCGGACTTCAGGCCGGAGGCAACTACCTGGTCGTCGGGGCTCCGGGCCCGGAAAAGATGGTCGCGGCTCTGCAATTTCTTCACGCTGGCGTAGCCCTGGGCGAGCTCTCTCTCCTGGTGACGAACAGCGATGCCGAGGGCATTCTGGGTGTCGCGAAGGCCTGGGGGTTCGACCTTCACGACGCCTGGCTGAACGGCACGCTGCGGATCATCGGCTTCAAGGACGACTTCGAGCTTCGAGCCATCCGTTCCATCGCTCCGGAGGAGGTGGTCGAAGAGCTCGACCTCCTCGTTGGACCCGACGTGGAGCGCATCGCCATCGATCCGGGGGCCATGCTCCTGACCGGTGGAGCGAGATCCTTGCTGGGCTCTACGTACCTGCACTGGGCGCGCGACCACGAGGCGACGGTGGTGACGACGTTTTCGGTGGACGGTGGGGCGACGTCTCTGCCGTCGTCGGCCGATTGGCTTGTTCATGCGACCACCGGGCGTCTGCTCCTGGAGAAGCGTAGCGACGGCCTGTGTCAGGCCACGTTGTCGAGGTCGGTACCGGTTCCGGGGCAGCGCGAAGAAACGATCTCGCTGGAACTGAAGGCGGGAGAGGGACTGGTTGTCCCCGACAGCTATCCGTCTCGTCGCGGAATCGACCGCGGCCACATCGACGAGGACAGACTCCTGCTGGTGTCCCTGGGCGACTCCCATGCGTCCGATCTGGAGGCCTGGGCCTCGAGGGTCTTCGAGACCGACGTGGTCTCCGAGCCCTTCGAGGCCATTGCGAAGGCCCAGTCCGATGCGAGGTACGGCGGAGTCCTCATCCACTCCCCCCGGCAGCGGGTACGCGATGCCATCCAGGCGTGCATGGCCCTCCGGCCTCTGACCCGGGCGGCCATCGTGTTCGCTTCCGATGACGCCGTTCGCTCCACCGACCGCATCCAGATTCTGGAGGCCGGAGCAGACGACTGCCTTTCGGGAGGCCTCGACTTCCGGGAGTTGGGTCTGCGAATCAAGCAGTCCATCGCCACGGGCGCCAAGCCGGTGCTGGTGGATGGCAGCGGCGATCGGGCCTCGGCCACGGCGGGCCTGACCCCGGCGGAGTCCGACGGGGGCCGCGTCCCCCGCGCGGTGTTCATCGAAGAGATCAACCGCCGGGCTGCGAGCCCGGACCTTGCCTTCTTCTGCGTTCTCGACGTGACGAGTGCAGCGATGAGTGCCAATGAGCTGGAGGAGGCCCTTGCCGATCAAGTGCGCGCCGAGGAAGGCGACATCGTCTACGGGGGCCCGGAGCGATGCGCCGTGCTCCTGCAAGGCGCCCGGGAGGGTCAACTCGAAGGCTTCCTCCGTCGTCTCCGGTCACAGCTCGCCCACCGGGCGGGGATCAACAGCGAATCGGATCTGGCCATCGAAGTCCTGAGCCATCCGAAAGAGTCGGGCGAGATCTTGGCGCTGCTGGGAGCGTCCGGTGGCGACGGGGAGTAGCCGGGGCGACCGAAGCAGCGGGTACGTCTTCAAGTTCGTCGGGACCGCTGCCCTGCTCGTCGTGGGCACTTTGGCTCTGGTCCTGTACGTCTTGCCCGAGAGGTATGTCCTGTCGTCGGGCTTCAGGGAGGGGAGCCTGAACCTGCCGAGCCCCGCGACCCCCTTCGAGCCGGCCCCGCCGCTTCGGATCGCCGCGATACCGGGGATCACGCGGGGGCCGGGCGCGGCGCCGGGCGACGTTGTCGCCATTGGTCCCGTTCGCGGACCGTCCGAGCTGTTCTGGGAAGAGGTGCTGCCCCTGTTGGAGGCGGGGCGTTATCGCGACGCCATTCCCCTCTTCACCAGCTACCTCGCTCGCTACCCGGGCGACGTCGGTGCTCGCAGGGAGTTCGGAAACACGCTCGCCGGGGCGGGCTATCGTGATCGTGCGATACCCATCCTCGAGGAGCTGTTGGACTTCGAGGACGACGACGAGCTCCACCTTCTTCTGGCCCGCCTGCTGCGTGATGAAGGACGCGTTGCCGATGCGGGCGTCCACTACCGCGTCGTCCTCGATCGACGACCCGAAGACGAGGCTCTGCGCGTGGAGTGGGCTCGGGCTCTCTCCTGGATCGAGGACTACGACCAGGCCGAGGAGGTCCTGCGCGAAGCCCTCACGCAGTCGCCGGAGTCGGTCACCCTCCGGGCCGAGCTGGCCCGGGTCCTGGTCTACGCCAACCGGCTCGAAGAAGCGCGAAGAGTCCTGGCCTCGCTCACCGAGGAGGAACTTCGCGATGAAGGCCTCTTGGCAGTTCGGGACGACGTGGTGGCATGGTTGACTCCGCCGCCGGACACCTCGGTGGTGGTGCCGGAGGCGACGCCGACCCTGCTGGAGCGGGCGATTAGGGCACGTGAGGCCGACGACTTCGCCGAGGCCGATCGCCTCTTCCGGGCCGCCCTCGTCGAAGCGCCGGACGATGTGGAGGGATGGCAGGCCTATGCCGACTTCCTCCAATACGAGAGGGAGGACTTCGAGGGCGCACTCTCCGCCCTGAAGGAGGTAGCCCGACTGACGCCGGAGGCCGACCCGACCCTCGAATTCCGCATGGCGCGGCTCGAGCTGTGGACGGACAGTACCGACGCGGCGCGGGTGCGGTTGGAGGAGTTGCTGGCCGTCCTCCCTGGGCCACCGGCCGAGGGTGGGGCAGCCCCGCCCCCGAGCCGTGCCGATGTCCTCGCCCTCCTGGGTGACATCCACCGATGGGATGGCGAGCGGCTCCCGGCCGTCCAGCGCTACGAGGCCGCTCTGGCCGCCGAGCCCGATCACGGGGGCGCCGACACGGGGCTGGAAGCGATCCGCTCCGAAGTCGATCGTTTCCTGGTTCAGAGCGAAGATCCGGGTCTCGGCGCGGCCGCCTCGAGCTTTGCCGACACCGACGATTTCCGACGGTACGACGCGGCCGGGGAATGGACGGCTCTCCAAGGGCGGTGGGTCTGGTCCACACGTTCAGGAGCCCGCTGGCTCGAAGGACTCGAACCGGCGGGAGGGCCCGGCGACCGCCAGGGGTTGTTCGCCGATGTCGAGGGCGCGCGCTGGTGGCGATGGGGCACGGTGCGCACGGCCGCGCGTCTGGGTGTTCAGAACGTTCGCGCCAGCGATGTCGATCTGGGCCTCGGGCTCTCGGCTCGCTTCATCGGCGGGTCGGGGCGCCGTACCGATGTCCGCTTCGACCACGAGCCCGCGTTCGCAGTGACGAACACGCTGCAATCGGTTGCGGTGAACGTGCGGCAGGACCGATTCGGGATCACTCACAGTCAGCCCTTGTCGGATGGCTGGAGCGCCGCCGTCTCGGCCGAGGCGGCGTCCCTCGAGCATCGCGGAATCTCCGGGGCCGATCGGAACCTCCGTATTCAGGTCGGCGCCAGCGTGGGACGGGCCTTGTCGCAGTCGGTGACACTGGGGCTGGCGAGCAGGGCCCTGCGCTACATCGACGCGGCCCCCGACGTGACCGCCGTCCCCCTCTATTGGGATCCGGATCTGGCCGTGTCCATCGGTCCATACCTTCAGCTCAACCAGCCCGTGAGCCGATTGTGGACCCTGACCGGCCGGGCCAACCCGGGCCTGGGCTACATCGACGAGCGAGGGCGCAGCAGTGAGATCGTCCCTGACCTGTCAGGCCGGATCGGGCTCCTGCGTGACGGCACCAAGTACCGGACGAGCATAGAGTTCTTCTACGGCCAGGGCCGATTCACGTCGTATCGGTACTACGGGCTCGACGTCTCCTTCAGCGCCCGCGGATGGTTCGGGCCAGGATTCGGGCGATGAGCCGCGGCCGCCACTCCATCTGGCAATCCCTGGGCGTCGTCTTCGTCACCGTGGGATTGATTGTGGCCTTCGTGATCTGGGCGATCCTGGTGGGTCCGGAGATCCAACGGATCATTGTCCGGGTGGTGGTGGTGAGCCTCGTCATCTTCCTCGTCATCCTCTTCCTGAGGTACTTCTCCCTGCTCTGGTTCTCCTATCTCGGCCACGCCGAGCGGAACGTGCTCGGTGTTCGGGAGATCCGGGAGCTGCCGCCCGTCTCCATCATCATCCCGGCCTACAACGAGGGTCGAGTCCTGGAGCGCGCGCTCACGAGCCTCATGCGCCTCGAGTACCCCGAGTACGAGGTGCTCGTCGTCGATGACGGGTCGCGGGACGACACGCTGGAGATCGCGACCCAGTGGGAGGGCCAACGTGGAGCCGCACTCTTCAGGGTCATCACCAAGCCCAACGGTGGAAAGGCCAGTGCACTCAACGCGGGAATCGCCCATTCCATGCATCCGCTGGTCTTCTGCATGGACGCCGACTCCTACCTCGAGCCGCGTTCGCTGCTCCACGCGGCTCGCCACTTCACCGATCCCGCAGTCGGGGCGGTCGCCGGCAACGTGAAGGTGGAGAACCGAAAATCCATCGTGACGCGCCTGCAGGCCCTGGAGTACATCGAAGGGCTGAACATGCCGAGGCGAGCTCAGGGCTTCATCGCCGCCGTGAACATCGTCCCAGGGCCCGTCGGCCTTTTCCGACGTGAGGCCCTGGAAGAGATCGGCGGTTACGACACCGACACCTACGCCGAGGACGCCGACCTCACACTCAAGATGATGGCGGCGGGATGGCGCGTGCAGTACGAAGACCAGGCCATCGCGTGGAGTGAAGCGCCCGAGTCCTGGCGCGACCTGACGCAACAACGGTATCGGTGGACCAGGGGAATCCTGCAGGCCATCCGGAAGCGGAAGGGGCTCTTCCTCCGGCCGTTCCCCGACTTCCCTCTCTGGATCTCGACCATCCAGCTGGGCTTCGAAGCCCTGGTCTGGCCTGCCATGAACGTCTTCGCCCACCTCTTCTTCGCCATCGTGGCGATCCTTTTCGGGGCGGGCGAACTCATCGTCTACTGGATGATTCTCCTCACGCTCCTCGATCTCGTGGCCGCCCTGGTCACGGTTTCCATGGAGGAGGAGTCACTCAGCCTCGTTCCCATGGCCCTCATCTACCGCTTCGTCTTCATCCTCTTCCTCGACGTGGTGAAGATGTTCGCCACGATGGAGGAGCTGTTCCGCCTGGACATGGGATGGGGCAAGCTCGAACGCTCGGAGGCACCTGCATGAACGTCGTCGACATTCTCGTCTCCATTGTCGTGGTGACGATCCTGGTCACGATCATCCTCGCCATCGCCACGTACGTGGCGTACAAGCTGCGCCTGTCGCGCGAGCCTGCGCGTCCCGACGATGATCCCGACGCGCTGCGTTACTTCGTGCCGTTCCTGCCGGGAACGGAGAGCGAAGACGGTTCGGGCACAGCGAGCTCATCGGCCCTGGATCGTCTGGACCGCGACGTAGCCGGCCTGGAGGATCATGCGTCCACGGCGTGATCCGGTACCCCGCGCGAAGGAAGCGTGGTGGTGGCTGGGCGGGATTCTCACCCTCGGGCTGGTAGGTGGCGGCATCGTCGTCGCCGGCATCGCCCTATGGGAGAACATCGATATCCGTCAGTTGGCTCCGTCGCTTCAGGAAGCGCCGGAGATAGCGCCCGATCCGGCCATGCCGCGGGCATCGGCTGGAACTGCGGCCGGGTTCTCCGCCGTCCTCTTCGAGTCGCCGAGCAATCGGGATTACTTCGAGGACGCCGACTTCTATGGTGCCCAGCTTCAGCGTTGGCGCGAGCTGACGGAGGTGGTGGGTGGCGAAGTTCGAGCCGTCACCGACGCAGCCGGCTTGAGGGACGTTGCGCCCGACGAGTTGCTGCTGCTACCCGAAGCGCCCTGCATCTCGTCGAACGAACTCGCGGCCATCAACCGGCACCTCGACAACGGTGGGAGCGTCGTCGCCAACTGGGCCCTCGGAGTCCGCGACGGGTCGTGTGAGTGGCGCGGCTGGCAGGTGCTCACCGATGTCACCGGCGCAGAGGCCATCCGCGAGCTCACCGAGCGGCCGGCCCTCTACTTCACCGTTCCAGGGGGGCTCCCGACGTCTCCGGGAATCGATGCCGGCAGCCGGGTCGAGCTTCGTCCCGACCCGGCCATCGCCCTACGGATGCCCGGTCCTCGGATCTACTGGTCGGACTGGGCACTGAATCCCACTCCGGACCCTGAGGGCGTCGGTGCCGACGTCGCCGTGGCTACGACGAGGACGGACGGAGGCGGCCGGGTGACATGGTTCGGCGTACGCACCGACCAAGGCGCGACACCCGCCGACAGCGCCAAGCTCGTCCGGGTGTTCGAGAACGGGATCCGCTGGGGAGCGGGTGTGCCTCACGCGGCGCCGGCACCGTGGCCGGATGCGGCCCGGACGGCCCTGGTCTTCGCCATGGACGTCGAAGGGGAGGACGCGTCGGTGAACGCCCGGGACGCCGCGGCCATGTTCGAGCTCGAGGGGCTACCCATCAGCTTCTACGTGGTCTCCGGACTGGTCCAGGACGACGAGGTGTTGGCGAACGCCCTTCACTCGGTGGGAGAGGTCGGCACCCAGACGGTGGACCACACGCCCCTCGTCGGTCTCACCCGACAGGATCAGACCATCCGGCTCCGTCGGAGTTGGAACGATATCGAGCGCTGGACGGGAGAGGGTCCGGCCGGCCTGAGACCGCCGGAGGAGTCGGTAGACGCAGGCACCCTGGAGGCGTGGAGTCGCGTCGGTGGGACATACGTCCTCGCCAGCAACGAAGCCCGCTCGGCTTCACCTGAGATCCACGAGACCGAGTACGGTCCGGTGGTTCTCCTGCCGCGCCTCCTCAAGGACGACTACACCGTCATCGTTCGTGACGTGACCCTGCGCTCCCAGCGTCTCGCTGACGCTTTCGTGGCCGGTGCCCGGAAGATGCGGGCCATCGGTGGCCTGGCGGTGGTTGCCGGCCACACGCAGATCATCGCGCCCGGTCCTCGCCTCGAGGCCGTGCGTACGGTGGCCGACTCGGTGCGAGCCCAAGGTGAGTGGTGGCTGGCCGAGGGGCGGGAAGTCGCGGACTGGTGGCTCGCCAGGTCCCGGCTGGAGCTGGCTTGGGAGTCGACGGACTCGGGCGACGCCGCGGCATTGACGAGGACCCTCGCCGCCGATGGGCTCGAGCGTGTCCTCGACCATGACCTCCTGGTTTCCTGGTCCGGCGTTGCCGCCGAGGTGGACGAGGACGAGGCGACCGCCGCGACCGCTGTCTCCGGAGTGTGGATCGACGTGGTCGCGCCGACTCTTCCCGCAGGCTCGCTACCCCTGGTCGACGGGACATCCGTGGACTTCATCGAGGAAGAGTGGGGAATGCGGGTCGCCGTCGGAGCCATCGCGAGTGGGGAGGTAAAGCGGGTCTCCTTCGTGACCCAGGGGGGGGACGAGACGGAAGACGGTGCCCCGGATGCAGGGTAGGCCGCTCCTTCCCGTCGGGCTGCTCGTCATCGTCGGATGTGCCGCGGGGCCTGCGCCTACGGTGGTCATGCCCACGACGTTGGATCGTCCCTTCGTCGCCGGTTACCACGCATACTGGACGGAAGATGCGTGGGTCGACTACCCGTGGGACGTCCTCGACGAGCTCTATTTCTTTGAGCTCGAGCTCGGCGCCGACGGCGAGATCATGGACGCCCACGGCTGGCCCCATCGGTGGGGGCCCATGGTCACGGCTGCGTCGGAGGCCGGGGTCCAGGTCGTGCCGACGATTTCCATGCATGACCCCGAGGCGTTCGAGGCCCTCTTCGCCGATGCGGCACGGGTGGGCGTGGCGGTGGACCGCGTGACGGGGCTCCTCGACGCCTCGACCGAGCGGGAGGGACTCGAGCTAGCCGGGATTCATCTGGACGTCGAGGTATTCCAGCCCGTGAGCCCCGATGCCCGAGACGGCTACACCGCCTTCGTGGCCCGTCTCGCCGAGGCGATGCGCCGCCACCATCCCGGCCGATCGCTCTCCGTTTTCGTCCTCGCCTTCGACGACGACGACGTCTACAACGAGCGGGCACTGGGGCAGATCGCCGACTTCGTCGTCGTGCAAGGCTACGACTACCACAGCATGGGGAGCGCCAACGCGGGGCCGGTGGCGGCGCTACGCGGGTGGGGGCGCCTCAACTGGGAGACGGTCTTGCAGCGCTTCGACGGATTCGGGGTCCCGAGAGACAGGATCGTCATGAGCGTGCCGCTCTACGGCTACGAGTGGCCGGTGGTGAGCGAGGAGCCGGGTGCCGCGACGCGGGGGGAGGGAGTGACGGTCCCGTACGACGCGCCCGACGACGTCTTCCCGGAGCTTCCCCGGGCACGGGAACAGGCCGAGCGACATGGGATTCGCCGCGATGCCCTGAGCGGAGCGCCCTTCTACGTGTATTCCGTCGACGGAGGATGGATTCAGGGTTGGGCGGAGGATGTCGAGAGCCTGGCGTCGAAGGCCGCCTTCGCCCGGGACAATGGGCTCGGGGGAGTGGCCCTGTTTCCGCTGGCGTACGGAGGGGTGGAAATCTGGAACGAGCTGCGGCGAGCGTTTCCGCGGAGTCGGTAGGTCCGGCGGGGCTCGATTCGTTCAGTCCGCCTTCACCACTTCTCGTCTCGTCGGCTCCCAGAGCGCGTCTTTGACCCCCACCGCTGCCCGAAGGAATGCGTGCATTGCCGCGAGGTTGCCGGCGACGAGGAATGCCGGGATCGAATAGATCTTCGGGACCGAGTCGTCCTCAGCACGCCACCAGCCGATCGCTGCCAGGGCGAAGACGATGCCTCCCAACACCACCGGCACGCCGGCCATAGGGTGCGCCGGGACCAGAGCCGCGACCGCCAAAGCTGCGGCCAACGCGGCCCAGGGTAGGGCCCAGCGGCACACCTTGTGGCTCACGAGCATCCACGAGAAGAGCCCGTGACGGGAGGGGTTCATCAGCGCCCGCTTGTGCCAGAGTGTTCGCATGCCGCGGCTGATGGTGCGCACCTTCCGCCGATACTCCTTCTTGAGGGAAGTCGTCCGCGGGACGTAGCAGACGGCGTCGTTCACCGAAACCGGCCGATACCCGTGCTCCCTCGTGTGGAGGGCCGCAGCGAAGTCCCGCGACAGCGACTCAGGAAGGGGTAGGCGATGGAGGTGCGACCGGATGGCGTAGAAACAGCCTGATGCGCCGACGATCCCCAAGACCCGCGTCTCCAGGTCCCGCACCCCCATCTCGTATCCCACGTACCCCGACTCTCCCACGTTCGCGGTCTCTTCGTCGGAGCCGACGCTCACGTCACGACCCGACGCGCACCCGATGTCCGGGTCGGAGAAGACAGCGATGAGGGGTTTGAGTGCGTCGGGCCGAATCCGGATGGAGGCGTCGGTGTTGACGACGATTTCCCCGGTGAGGTGTTCCGCTGCCGCGTTCTCCGCCTTCGTCTTACCGCCGCGGCCTTCGAGCCGGAGGAGTTGGATTCCCTGGTTGGCGTACTTGCGTACGATGTCGTCGGTGCCGTCTTCGGATGCGTCGGAGACGATGAGGATCTGGAGCCGGTCTTTCGGATAGTCCAGGGCGAGGAGGCTCTTGATGAGCTCCTCGATCTGGGCCTCTTCGTTGTAGGCGGGCACCGAGATGGACACGGTTGGCCACTCCCATCCGGTCCCTGGGCTTGGGAGGTCCACACCGTGGCGGCCGATCAGGTGCAGAATGGCAGGATAGCCGAAGTACGTGTACGCGAAGAGGAGGACGCTGGCGGCGATGACCAGGAGAGCCAGGGTCGTCATGAGCCGTTCACCAGCGCCCGGTAGAGGTCGAGATGACGCTGGGCCCAGGGGGCGACGGCGAAGTCTGTTTCCAGGCGTTCCTTGGCGGCAAGGGCTCGGGCACGAGCCGCCCCAGGCTTCGACAGCACATCGTCGATGGCCCGCGCGATCTCTTCGAAGGAACCGGCCTCGCAGAGGCGGGCCTCGTGTTCCGATACCACGGCAGGGATTCCACCCACCGCCGTCGTCACGACCGGGACACCGGCGGAAATGGCTTCCAGGAGCGCCATGGGGGTTCCTTCCGTCCAGGAGGAGAGGACGAAGACGTCGAATGCGCTCAGGAAGCGACTCGCGTCGGGTATCTCACCGTGAAAGTACACCTTCCCACCCAGGCCTTCATCCCGCACGAGACCCTCACACACCTTTCGGTCGGGGCCGTCGCCGATGAACGAGTAGAGGGCGGACGGGTCTCGTACCCTCGCCGCGGCTCGGACGAGGACCTCGGGCGCCTTCTCGGGACTCATCCGCCCTAGCCAGCCCACCACGGGCACGTCCTCGGGTAGCCCGAGTCGCTGGCGGGCCGACGGTCGAGAGAGGGGAGGGAGGGTGGGCTCCCAGGCGTTCGGCAAGAGGTGCACCCGGTCCGCGGGGACCCCCTCTTCCTGTAGCTCCCGCTCCAGTTCCTCCGAGACGACGATCACGCCGCTGAACGCGCGAAAGGCCCGCGCCTGCACCCACTCGTAGACGCGCCCCTTCCACGTGCCGCCGATGCGTCCGTGGACGGTGGACATCGTTGCCACCCCCATCCGGCGTGCGACAGGAGCGTCCACCACATCCGGTCGATAGCCGTGTGTGTGCAGGACGCCGAGGGATTTTCGACCTACCAGGTCGGTCACCCGGGCGCGTTCCTCCCGGTACCCCCGTACGGGGATCTCCCAGCTCTCCACGCTCACGCCGGTGTCTCTCAGGGCCCGGGCGACTGAGTGCTCCTCGGTCTGACCAGGCGTCAACACCAGGCAGACGGTGACGTCGGCGCCAGCCTGCACCTGAGCCGGGGCCAGTGTGCTCACCACCGTCTCCAGCCCGCCGAAAGGCGCGGGGGCCAGGAGATGTGCGACGGAAAGGGCGCGCTCGCCGTTGGGCATCCTCTATCTTGACCCGATGGAAGGCGATGGAGTGTTCGTCGCCGTGGCTTCACTCATCCGTATCGAGGCTCGATGGCGAAGGGATGGAAAAGGGTGGCAGAAGTCGCCCTCCACCGATCGGGAATCGTCGGCATCGCGGAACGCCGGAGGCGTTCCAGCCTGGTCATTCTAGCATACCACAACATCGTGCCGAGGGGTGAGGATCTCGTCGGGGATGCCAGCCTCCATGTCGACCAGGAGGTGTTTGCCGATCAGCTGGACTGGCTCCTCGAGGGTCGAGACATCGTCAGTCTGCGTGACGCTCTTACGCCCGACGGTGAGATTGACAGGGGTGCCAGGACCCGGCTCGTCGTCACGTTCGATGACGCCTATCGGGGAGCGATGACGTCAGGGATGGAAGAGCTTCGAAAGAGGGGGGTTCCTTCCACCGTCTTCGTCCCTCCGGGGCTTCTCGGCACGGAGGGCTTCTGGTGGGATCGTCTGGCCGTAGGGGGAGCGCCCCTCGAAGGCGCGGTCCGCGACCACGCCCTCGGGGCCCTGCGGGGACGGGGTCACGAGATTCTCGAGTGGGCCAGGGGTGAGAGCATGCCGATCCAAGACGTCCCCGACCACGCTCGGCCTTTGACCGAGGACGAACTCCTGTCACACCCAACCCTGGGAGCCCCGACCCTCGGAGCCCACACCTGGAGTCACCCCAATCTGGCGATGCTCGATGGAAGGGAGGTGGCCGACGAGCTTGGACGCAGCCGGGAATGGCTGAAGTCCAGGACCGATCACTACGTCGACTGGCTGGCCTACCCGTACGGGCTGACGAATCGGGGGGCGGAGGATGCCGCGGCGGGCCTCTTCCGGGCATCGGCGCTCATCGCGGGTGGAGCTGCCGTCATCCGTGGTGCACGGGTCGGTTCCCTCCAACGGGTCCCCAGACTCAATGTGCCGCGCGGCATGTCCATCGAAGGCCTCGCCCTCCGACTCGCCGGGCTACCCTAGCGCGGCTCGCGTCCCACTGCCAGCGGACTTCTAACGGGTGGCCCAGCCCGCCATCAACGCCCCCACGACTGCGGCCGCGATTTCCTCGGGCAGCCGTATCAGCTCCTCCGTGGCCTCGGGGACCGGATAGTCCATCCGGCTCAGCTCACGGATCTCACCGTAGTCGGGTCCGCTGCGCAGTTGAGCCACCACCCGGGCGGATCCACCCCCGGTGCGGATGCCGACGGACACCACCCACTCGGGCATGTGATCTGCGCCCTGGGCCTCCAAGGAACGAACCAATCGCCAGACGTCGCTTTCGAAGCCGACGGGCACCACCTGCACACCCGGGAGGTGCCACATCTCGGCCACGAGCTCCTCGTGTATCGCCTCGGCGAGCGCGGTGGCCGACAGGCCGATCTCGCTCCCCACCGAGGTGACTCGCGGGAGCAGGACCGCCACCGCCGGAGCTCCACTCAACTCGGCAGGCTCCGCCGGACGGGCATCGGCATCGGCCGTGAAGTCCAACCGGCTTGGCACCAGAACGATGAGAGCACCGAGTACGAGGCCCGCGCTGATCCAGACCAGTCGGCGGGTCTGTCTGGTCGGGCCGCCGGCGGAGCCCGCCTCCGGTGGCCTTCCCACCGCCGCCGCGCCTCCGACGTCCGAGGCTCCACCGTCTGGCGGTCCGAGGCCTACCTCGATCTTCATTCCGCGGTTCCGCACCCTGCCCCGGACCCCATCCAGCCATTCCTGAAGCGGCTGCGAGTCCTCGGCGTTCCACCCCTGGAAGAACTCCCGACCGTGAAGCACCGGCGCCGCGACGGCCGCGACCTCCTCTGTGGTCACCGTCGTGCCAGCCTCCAGCAGTACCCGCGCATCGAACCACAAACGCTCCGGAGACACCAACAAGCGATCACCCTCCACACTCTCGATGGTCTTGGGACCCAGCGACCGGCGGAGGTAGTGCAGCGCCTGGCTCAGTGCGTTCCGGGCCCGGTCCTCGTCGCTCTCGGGCCAGAACAGCGCTACGAGTGTCGATCGGCTCACGGGCTCGCCGGTCAGCGCCAGATAGGCCAACAGACACATCCGCCTGGGCTGCGACAGAACCGAGCGCACCTTCTCACCGTCCGGGCCGCGGAGGTCCCACGGTCCGAGGAGTGTCAGGCGGTACGGGGCGGGACGCTCGGAGGGCATGGCCCCATCGTCGGGTAAGGCCACGGGGATCGCAACAACCTTATCGATAAGAGACGGGTAAGAGCCGCTTGCCTACCTTCTCGACAAGAACCGATAGGAGACTTATGGCGACGCTGACCTTCCACGGACACGGGACCTTTTCCATCGACGCGGATGACGGCACGAAACTGGTCATCGATCCGTTCTTCGAGGAAAATCCCGGGTTCTCGGGATCGCTGGACGATATCGAGGCCGACTTCGTGCTGCTGACCCATGGGCACTTCGATCATGTGGCCGATGTGGTGCCGCTGGTGAAGAGGACGGGCGCGACGATCGTCGCGACGTTCGAGATCGCGTCGTACTTCGAGGCGAAGCACGACTTCACCTGCAGCCCCCAGCACATCGGCGGCGGCGTCCAGTACCCCTTCGGATACGTGAAACTGACCCCCGCGCTGCACGGTGGTAAGCTGGACCTGGAAGACGGCGGCGACTACACGACGGTCCCTGCGGGACTGCTGATCAACTTCGACAGCGGCCAGCGCTTCCACCACGCGGGCGACACGGCGCTCCTCACGGACATGCAGCTCTTGAAGGGCCAGGTCGACGTTGCGGTCCTGCCCATCGGGGATCGCTTCACCATGGGCCCTGACGACGCGGTACGCGCGGTGGACTTCATCGAGCCGAAGGTGGTGATCCCCTGCCACTACAACACCTGGCCGCTCATCGAGCAGGACCCGGAGGCGTTCAAGTCGGCCGTGGGAAGCCGAGCCGAGGTCGAGATCATGAAGCCCGGCGACAGCTACGACTTCTGATACCGACGCCGCCGCGAATGCCCACCCCTCTGAACGCCACGCGTCCCGACACATCGCGATCCTCCCTCGCGACCCGTCCCGCCGTCGCGGCTTTACCTCTCGCCTGGCGCGTCGTTCGTGACCGCCCCCGCCCCGGCACCGAGAACATGGCGCTCGACCATGCCCTGGCCGCGCGGCTCGGGCGAGGAGAAGCCGTCCTGAGACTCTACTCGTGGACGCGCCCTACGGTCTCCTTCGGTCGCAACGAGCCGGTACGGGGGGCCTACTCGGTGGATGAGGCCGCCCGCCTCGGCGTCGACTACGTCCGCCGTCCGACAGGTGGCCGGGCGGTCCTGCACGACGCCGAAGTGACGTACGCCGTGGTGGCGCCGGTTCGGGCGTGGGGCGGACTCCGAGACGCCTACCGCCTCGTCAACGAGGCGCTGGCTGAGGCGCTCGGTGCTCTGGGTGCCCCGGTGTCCCTGGCGGGAGAGAGTGCGACACCTTCGGTAGGCGCCGGGCCGTGTTTTCAGAGCCCGGCAGGAGGCGAGGTGACGGCCGGCGGACGAAAGCTGGTTGGGAGTGCGCAGTGCCGTATAGGAGGCGCACTTCTCCAGCACGGCTCGATCCTCCTGGGGGGGGACCAGAGACTCCTGAGCCGTCTCAACGCAGAATCTGTGGAGGACCATGATCCCCCTGCTACTTTGGCGGGGCTCGTCGGCGGGGTTTCGAAAGACGAGGTGGCGGAGGCAGTGACGGGCGCCATGCGGGCGACGTTCGACGGTGACTGGGTCGACGACGAATGCTCCGGCGAGGAGTTGGCGACGGCCAGGAAGCTGGCGTCGGAGCGGTACGGAAGGGCAGAGTGGACATGGAGACGATGAGGTCGACAGCCAGGCGGCGCCGATCCATCCCCGACGAGAGATCTCATGGATATGAAGACATTGACTGAAGGCCGACGTATGGGCAGGCAGCTCCTATTCGTGGGTGCGTTGACTGCCATGGCCGCGTGCGGTTCCGAGCCGGTCCAGCGACCCATTCCGGGTGTCGCCTTCTGCCAGGAAGTCCTTCCGGCGGTGGAGGCGTACGTGGCCCAAGCCAGGCAAGCCAACCCCGTGCCCGACGACCCCCGCTACGGTGGCACCGCCGTTCTCGGCTCCATCGGCGAGCTCGCCGACGGGATGAACGCGGCGGTCTCGTCGGACTACAGCGCCACGCAGCATCAGCAGTTCGTCAACCTCATGACGCTCATCGACTACGATGAGAACCTGGAGCCGCGGCCGTACCTTGCCGAGCGGGTGGAGATCGCCGAAGACAACACGTCGGTGACGTTCCACCTCCGCCAGGACGTCTTCTGGCACGACGGTGAGCAGACCACCGCAGATGACGTGGCGTTCACGTACGAAGTGGTGACGAACCCGCTGACGGCGTTTCCCAACGCGGCCTACTGGGACCGGTACGTCCAGGGTAGCGAAGGCGTGGAGATCATCGACGACTTCACGGTGCGGATCCACATGGAGCCTCACGCCGAGTTCCTCGATCCGTTCCGCTCCCTCGGGATCCTGCCCGAGCACCTCCTCGGCGACGTCCCGCCGCAGGAACTGAAGCAGCACCCGTTCGGGACCCAGTGTCCGGTGGGTAACGGGCCCTTCGTATTCTACTCCCACTCGGCCCAGGATCGGTGGGTTTTCGAGGCGAACCCGGCGTTCCCCGAGGCGTTGGGTGGGCGGCCGTTTCTGGACCGCTACATCTATCGCGTGATTCCCGAGCAGACGACGCTTCTCACCGAACTCCTCACACAGAACATCGACGTGTACTCGGGCGTGGCGCCGGATCAGGCGCAGCGGATTCTCGATGACGCCAACACCGAACTCGTCGATTTCCCCTCCCGCCAGTACGTCTTCGTGGGTTGGAACGCGAGGCGTCTGCAGCTGGCCGACCCGCGTGTCCGTCGTGCGATCGCCATGGGCACGGACCGTGAGCGCATCGTCGAGGCCATCCTCCAGGGATACGGGACGGTGGCGCACTCGAGCGTTCCACCCTTCCACTGGGCCTTCGACGAGGGCCGCATCGAGACTATCGAGTACGACCCCGAGGAAGCCGCCGCTCTGCTGGAGGAGGCAGGGTGGACGGATCGTGACGGAGACGGTGTCCGGGAGAACGCCGAGGGCGTTTCCCTCTCCATCTCGGTGAAGTACAACCAGGGGAACCAGCAACGGCAGGACGTTGCCGAGATCATGCAGTCCCAACTCGCCGACATCGGCGTGGAGGTCCAGCCTCAGGTGGTGGAATGGGCGACGCTGCTACAGGACATCAACACGCCCGAGCTCCGCAACTTCGACGGTGTGGTGATGGGATGGGTGGTGGAGTTCAAGCTGGACGACATGGACCTCTTCCACTCCGATCGGATTGACCAGCCCTTCGCCTGGTCGGGCACGGAGAACCCGGCCATCGATCGTCTTCTGGTGGAGCTGGGTACCGCGGTGGACCGGAACATGGCGCGGGAGCTCTGGGCCGAGTACCAGAACGTCCTCATCGAGGAGCAGCCCTACCTCTTCTTCTACTTCCCGAGCCGCCTCATCGGCGTCTCGTCGAGGCTGGAGAACGTGACCATGGACCAGCGAGGCGTCTGGCTGAGCGCGAGGGACTGGTACATCGATCCGGCCAGTCGCTGAGGGAAAGGGCGGCCGCACCGATCCGTCGCTATCCGACCGCCTGACATGAAGCGACCCATCGGCCGGCTTCGGGTCCCTCCACGATGACCCAGTACGTCCTGCGCCGGCTCCTCGGCGCCATCCCGCTCGTTCTGGGTATCGCCACCATCATCTTCTTCCTGGTGAACCTGGCGCCGGGCGACCCCACGCTCCTTCTCCTGTCGCCGGGCGTGACCGACGAGGTCATCCAGCAGATGCGGGAGAACTTCGGGTTGGATCAGCCGGTCCACATTCGGTACGTGAAGTGGATCGGCGCCATGTTGACGGGAGACTTCGGCTACTCGTTCACCCACTCCCGCCCGGTGGCTGACGTCCTCATGGACTTCCTGCCGAACACGCTGATCCTGTCGGCGAGCGCGCTGCTGGTGGCGTTCCTGTTCGGGATCGTGTTGGGGACGATCCAGGCGGTCCGCCAGTACTCGGCCATGGACTCGTCGCTGAGTGTGGTGCTCCTCTTCTTTTACTCCATGCCGTCGTTCTGGCTGGCGCTGATGCTCATTCTGACGATGAGCCTGTATGCCCGGAACGTCTGGGGGCTGCCCATCTACTTCCCGGCTTCGGGAATGATGAGCACCGACTACGAGTTCCTGTCGGCCGGTGGCAAGCTCGTCGATCGGGTCAAGCACCTCGTCCTTCCGACGCTCTCGCTGGCTCTTGTCCTCATGGCGGGAATCGCCCGGTACATGCGAGGCAGCATGCTGGAGGTGGTCCGGCAGGACTTCGTTCGGACGGCCCATGCCAAAGGCCTGCCCGAGCGCACCGTGGTCTTCAAGCACGCCCTCCGGAATGCGCTCCTGCCCATCATCACCCTGGTGGGGCTCTACATTCCATTCCTCTTCAGCGGCACCGTCTTCATCGAGACCATCTTCGCCTGGCCGGGAATGGGGCGGCTCATCGTCGAGGCCATCTTCCAACGGGACTATCCGGTGGTCATGGCGGGGGCCTTCTTCTTCGCCACGATGGTGGTGGTGGCGAATCTGGTGGCGGACCTGCTCTACGCGGTGGTGGACCCGAGGATCCGGTATGAGTAGGGGCCCGGAAACGGTGGTCGAACAGCCCGTGTCGGGATACGCCGCCTCGGCGCGCCGCCCCGGCGGCCGAGGCCTCTCTGCGGTCCTACCCGGTCTCCCCCAGCTGCTGGGGGGCCGATGGGGGACGGGCGCCATGGCCCTTCTCACCTGGCTCGGCATGGGTCTCATTCTCGCCGCTCGTTCCGATCGGGTCCTGGCTGCAACGGCAGGGGGGTGGGACCAGCGCGTCGCCCTCGCGACGCTCCTTCTGGCACTGCTGGCGAGCTGGATCTGGTCGTGGCGGGAAGTGGCCGAGGCGGACCGGCTCAAGACGGTTGGTGTGAGCCAATGGGACCTGGCGGTCCGCGCCTTCTCCAAGAACCGCACGGCGGTGGCGGGGATGATCGTTATCGTGGGGCTCTACCTGGTGGCGCTGCTCACTCCCTTCATTGCTCCTCATGACCCGAACACGCAGTACGATCTGCTCACGAACCGTCTCGTGGGGATGTCGGCCGAGCATCCCCTGGGTACCGACCAGTTCGCGCGCGACGTTTTGTCCCGGCTCCTCTATGGTGCCCGGATCTCGCTCAGCATCGGCTTCGTGGCGGTGGGTATCTCGGTGACCATCGGGACGCTCCTGGGAGCCATCGCTGGATTCTTCGGCGGCTTCATCGACGGAGCCATCATGCGCTTCGTCGACATGGTCATCTCTTTTCCCCGACTCATTCTCCTCATCACCATCATCGCCATCTTCGAGCCCTCCATCTTCCTCATCATCACGGTGCTGGGTCTGACGCTGTGGCCCTCCACTGCCCGGATCGTGCGCGGTGAGGTCCTCAGCCTTCGTGAGCGAGAGTTCGTCCAGGCGGCGGAGGCTCTGGGATACCCGAAGAAGAGAATCATCCTACGCCACCTGATTCCCAACGCACTGGCACCGGTCATCGTCGCGGCTACGCTGGGCATCGGGAATACCATCGTCCTCGAGGCGGGGCTCTCGTTCCTGGGCCTTGGTGTGCAGCCGCCGACGCCGTCTTGGGGGACGATGGTGGCGGCCGGTCGCAACAACCTCCTTGGTGCCTGGTGGCTCTCGACCTTTCCCGGGCTGGCCATCGTTTTCACCGTGCTCTCCTTCAACCTGGTGGGCGACGGGCTGAGGGACGCCCTGGACCCGAGGCTGCGGTCATGAGTGACGCTCAGACGGCGGGCGCTTCGCTCCTGGCCGTGAGCGACCTACGCACCTGGTTCCACACCGACCAGGGTGTCGCTCGAGCGGTGGACGGAGTGTCCTTCGAGGTACGTGGGAGGGAGACCCTGGGCATCGTCGGAGAGTCGGGCTGCGGGAAGACGGTGACGTCGCTGTCCGTGCTGGGGCTCTTGCCTCAACCTCCCGCGAAGATCCAGGAAGGCAGCTCCATCCGATTCGAAGGCGAGGAGTTGGTGGGGGCCTCGACGAAGAGGATGCGTGCGCTGAGGGGGAACGAGATCTCGATGATCTTCCAGGAGCCCATGAGCTCGCTGAATCCGGTGTACAAGGTCGGCGACCAGATCGGGGAGGCCCTCCGCCTCCATCGAGGTATGAACAAGAGGGCCTCGCGCGCGGAGGCCGTCCGACTCCTCACCGAGGTGGGCATTCCTGAGCCCGACCGGCGCGTGGACGAGTATCCCCATCAGCTCTCGGGGGGGATGCGTCAGCGCGTGATGATCGCCATGGCGCTATCGTGCGAGCCCCAGCTTCTCATCGCCGACGAGCCTACAACGGCGCTGGACGTCACCATCCAGGCGCAGATCCTCGAGCTGCTGGCGAGCCTCCGGGACAGCCACGGCATGGCGGTCCTCCTCATCACCCACGACCTGGGTGTCGTGGCCGAGGTATGCGATCGCGTGGTGGTCATGTACGCCGGTCAAGTGGTGGAGACGGGTACCGTGCACGAGATCTTCCAGGATCCGCAGCATCCGTACACGCGTGGGCTGCTGGACTCCCTCCCTTCCGTGGACGACCCGGGGCAGCGCCTCCGGTCGATCCCCGGGACGGTCCCCAACCCGATTGCGTGGCCCCATGGTTGCCGGTTCAAGGACCGGTGCTCGCTGGCTGGCCCGGGGTGTGAGAAGCCCCAGGATCTCGTCGAACTGGGCGTGGACCGGGCTGCACGATGCTGGAGAGTGGAGTCGTGAGCGCCAAGCCACACATCGACCGCTCGGGCCCGCCCCTCCTCAGCGTCCGTGGTCTGAAGAAGCACTTCCCCATCCGAAAGGGCACCTTCGGGCGCGTGGTGGGGCAGGTGAAGGCCGTCGACGGTGTCGATTTCGATCTCTGGCCCGGGGAGACCCTCGGTCTCGTCGGTGAGTCGGGATGCGGGAAGTCGACGACGGGTCGGGCCGTGCTCCGACTCCTCGAGCCCACGGATGGATCGGTCCACTTCGATGGTGACGACGTCCGCGCGCTGGACAAGGAAGGGCTCCGGAAGCTCAGGCGCCGTGCCCAGTTCGTCTTCCAGGACCCCTTCGGCTCACTGAACCCCCGGATGTCCGTGGGCGCGATGCTCGAGGAGGCATTGAAGGTCCACGGTCTCGGCGGACCCAACCGGCGGGATCGGGCCGTCGAGCTCCTCGAACGTGTCGGTCTCCGGTCCGAACACGTCGATCGGTACCCCCACGAGTTCAGCGGCGGCCAGAGGCAACGTCTGGGCATCGCCCGGGCTCTCTCCGTGGAGCCCGACTTTCTGGTCCTCGACGAGCCGGTAAGCGCCCTCGACGTTTCGGTCCAGGCTCAGGTGGTGAACCTTCTGGAGGACCTCCAGCGGGAGCTCGGTTTGACGTATCTCTTCATCGCCCACGACCTGGCCCTCGTAGAGCACGTCAGCGACCGGGTGTCGGTCATGTACCTCGGTCGCATCGTCGAGACCGCCTTCTCTCACGATCTATACCGCGACCCCCGACATCCGTACACCCACGCCCTCCTGTCCGCGGTTCCCAGGCCGGATCCCGCGGGGAGGGAAGACAGAGAGCGCGTCGTCCTCACCGGAGATGTGCCGAGCCCCAGTGACCCCCCCCCGGGATGCCCCTTCCATCCCCGTTGTCCGAACCCCCGGAAAGACGGCCGCTGCAGCACCGTATACCCTGGTGCAGAAACGGCGGGAGATGGCCATTCTGCGGCGTGTCATTACCCTTATTTCAAGGTCTAAACAGGGGTTGACACGTTTTCAGGGCTCTGCCATGTTGCGAGCCTCTTGAGCCCCCGCCCTTCCTCCGGAGACGGTAGGAAGGGATGTGTCTCGATAACACGACGAAAACCTGGCTGGAGGTCCCCTTGGTCCAACTGTACGCTGCCCTGCTTCAGATCCCGGGCATGGAATCTGCCGAACTGACGTGGCAAGAGCAGATATCCACGAACTGGGAAGGGATGGGCTTCATGCGATACCCGTTGGCCTTCTGTCTGGGCCTGGGCATCATCGTCATCATCTGGAAGTTCATCTCACTGACAGCCAAGGCCTCGAAGACGAAGCGCGTCTTGAAGGACGTCGACGAGCTCCTCGTCCAGCAGCGGATCCGGGAGGCTCTCGAGCTCACCCGCGACACCGACTCTCCCGCCGCGAACATCCTCTACGCTGGCCTGGAGCGTCACGAAGAGGGAACGGACCGGGTCATGAAGGCCATCGAGAACCAGGGCCTCATCGAGATGAGCAAGCTCGAGAAGGGTCTCGTGGTCCTGGCGACGCTGACCAACATCGCCCCGCTCTTGGGCTTCCTCGGAACAGTGATCGGAATGATCATCGCGTTCCAGTCCATCGAGCAGGCCGGTGAGGTCGAGGCGACGCTGGTCGCCGGCGGCATCAAGGTCGCGCTGCTGACGACCGCGGCCGGCCTGACCATCGCCATCCCGGTGTCCGTGGGCCACAACTACTTCGTGGCTCGCATCGACAGCCTCGTCATCGACATGGAAGAGTCGGCCCAGAAGATGGTCGACATGCTCCACGCCATCGAGACGGGTCGCGCCGGCTGAACCGGTCGCGCCTCGTGAGGCGCTGACAAGTCGGACCTGGTCCGAGCGAGAGGCCACTCCCGAGAGGGGGTGGCCTCTTTGCGTTGGGGCCCACCGCCCGACCGCGGAGAAAAGGTAGAACTCCGGGGCGTCAAATGTTTATTGTGGATGGAAGGGCGGCGTCAGTATCATCCAGTCGCCCCATCGCCCCCCATCCAGCCGTGTCCACTCCATGATCGTCCGATCATCGTTCTTCGCCCTCGCAGTCGCCGCCATCCTGTCTCTTTGGATGACGGGGTCGCAGTCGCAGAATGCCACGGAAGTCACTCGCGTAGCTCCCCATCTCACCGTTTCCGATTCCGCCCTCGACGAGCTGGCCGCCGGCCGCTTCTGGCATGCGGCTCGGATGATGCGGGCGGAGGGTGCCGGCGATGGGACGCCCGACGACATCCTCACCCTCGCCCACGCCGAGGCGGGCTGGGAGAACTGGCCGGCGGTGTTGGACCTCCTCGAGGATGTCGATTGGACCGAGTCGGTGGGGGAAGGGCAGGGACTCTACCTCTTGGGCCGTGGCCTGGAATATGCGGAGCGGTGGGCCGACGCGGCCGATGCGTACGTCCGGTACCGGGGGGTCTCCAGCCCGACCACGGCTGATGGAGTGGTGAGCCTGGCCCGCGCAGCCCGATCGGCGTGGAGGGCCGGTGACCCGGAAGCAACGGACCGGGCGCTGGCCGCCCTTCGGCCGGTGCCCCACGTGCGGAGTTGGACAGCGTCCGAGCTTGCTCTGGTAGCTGCAGAGGCGGGCGACGTGGAGGGCGTTCGACGCCTGGCCATCCACGCCGTCGAGCCGGCGGCAGCGGGCACGCTCTGGCGGGCAGGGGCCGATGCCCACCTCGCGGCCGGTGACTCGGCGACGGCCCGCGATCGGTTCGCGCGCCTACGCTCGACGGTTGCCGAAGGCCTTGTTCCCGAGGCGACGGTGACGCTGGGTCGGCTGACCGTTGCGTCCGGCGACACGGCTGCAGGGCGGGTGCTGCTCCTGGAGGGGTTCGAAACCGCTCGAGGCGGGGCTCGGACTCGCGCAGCGGCCGCTCTGGTCGGACTGGGGAACCACGGTTTCGAGGAGTGGCTGGAGTTGGCAAGCGTCCTCGGCCGAGCGGGGGACGGTGCCCGGGCGCTGCGCGCCTACGACGCGGCCCACGGACTCGCGCCGCGAGGGACCAGCACCTCGGCTCTCCCCGAGATGGCTCGTCTGGAACGCGCGCGCCTCATGTCCACGGTACGAAACCGTCAAGGGGAGGCCCTCGAGGAGTTCCGAGCGATCCGGGAGACCACCGAGTCGGAGCGGATCGGCTCGCGGAACCTCGAACTGTGGATGCAGATGCGTTCACGCCAGGGGATGACATCCCAGGTGAACACGCTCCGCCGCTGGATTCTCGAAGAGTATCCCAGCAGTAGCGCTGCGGCGGAGGTGGCGTGGGGCCAAGCCTACAACGCCGAAGCCCGTGGTGCGCTCGACGCGGCCCTGGAGCGCTACGCCTTTCTCATCGAGAACGTCCGAACGCATTCGAGGGCCGGCCAGGCCCGGATGCGGTCGGGGCAGCTTCATCTACGTCGTGGCGACCTACGAGAGGCCGCGGAGGTCTTCGAGCAGTACCTGACCGACTTCCCCGACGGACGCAGGTGGCAAGAGGCGGCGTACTGGGCCGGCCGGACCCGCCTCGAACTGGGCGACACGATCGCCGCAGAGGCCCACCTGCGCCATGTGCTCTCACAGCCGGTGGAGTACTACGCCGTCATGGCCGCGGACCTCCTGGGTGTGGACTTCGAAGTCGACATGCCTGCCGGGGAGGGCCCGGAAGAGCCCGGGTGGCTCACCGAGGGGTTGGCGCGTCTCGACATGCTTACGGGGGCGGGGCTGGAGCGGGGCGCCGAAGCCGAGATCGAGCGCCTCCTCGCACGGGCCGGGGATACTCGTGGTCCCCGCCTACGCTTGGCTCAGGCCCTCATCGATCGGGGTCGCACCATCGACGGGATCAACCTCGGTTGGGCGCTCCTTCGGGACGAGGGGTGGGACCGGGAGATCCTCCACGTGACCTACCCCTTCCCCTATCGGGAACTCGTTCGTCGAGAGGCCGAGGAGTGGGGGATCGACCCCTTCATGATGGCGGCCATCATCCGTCAGGAATCGGCGTTCAAGGCCGATATCGTCAGCCATGCGGGGGCTATCGGCCTCATGCAGGTGATGCCGCCGACCGGTGCGCAGCTCGCCCGGGCCCACGGGCCTGACGGCTTCACCGAGACGTCGTTGACCAAGCCCGAGGTGAACCTCCACCTGGGCGCCGCGTTCTTCGTCGATATGAGCCGGCGCTACGACAACGAATTGCCCCTTGTCCTTTCGGCTTACAACGCCGGACCGACCCGGGCCACCCGATGGCGGCGCTATCCGGAAGCCTCGGACCCGCTCCGGTTCACCGAGCGTATTCCCTTCACCGAGACCCGCGGTTACGTGAAGAACGTTCGCCGGAATCTCGGGCTCTATCGGGTGCTGTACGGGCAGGACTGAGCGCGTCGGGTCATTGGCTGGCGCTCCCCGCATGCCGGAAAGCCCGTGATGACCGGCCGTTTCGGGGTGCTGGCTTGCGAAGTCGGTCATCCAATGATCAAAATTGGAGGACGACGCCCTGCGGGGCGTCGCCCGTCAACTCAGTGGTCGGAGGTAACGGCATGAAAGGGACCGTAAAATGGTTCAACGACTCGAAAGGGTACGGCTTCATCGAGCAGCCCGACGGTGATGACGTCTTCGTCCACTTCTCAGCCATCGAGGCGGACGGCTTCCGTACACTCGCCGAGGGCGAAGAGGTGGAGTTCGAGCTTCGAGACTCCGGCGAGGGACCGCAGGCGGCGAGTGTAGTGCGCGCCTAGCGCTCCGACATCGGAAGGTCCCGCCAGGCTCCGCGACCCCGGGTCGCGGGGCCTTTTTCATGCCCGTAGATCATGCGCGTCGCACGGGCTCAGAAGCCTCTCTATCTTCCGGGTTCGTCAGCCTCGCCACCCCCGACCACATCCCCCTTGCAGATCCCTCCGAAGACCAAGCCGCGCATCTTCCTCATCGATGCGTATGCCCTCATCTACCGGTCGTACTACGCGTTCATCAGCCGGCCCCTGACGAACTCGGCAGGGGAGAACACCTCGGCGCCCTTCGGGTTCACCCGATTTCTCCTGGACATCCGGCGCGACTTCGAGCCCGACTACATCGCCATCGTTTTCGATTCCGGGGACTCCTTCCGCGACGAGATCTACCCCGAGTACAAGGAGACACGGGAGAAGATGCCGGACGACCTTCGGGCGAGCCTGAAGCACATCCGCACGATCGTGGAGGGCTTCAACGACCCGGTGGTGGAGCTCGAGGGATACGAGGCCGACGACGTCATCGGCACGCTGGCCATCCAGGCGCGGGACGAGGGGCTGGAGGCGGTCATCGTTTCCGGCGACAAGGACTTCTACCAGCTGGTGCAGCCCGGAATCCATCTCATGAACCCCGGTCGAGGTGGAGCACAGGGTGTGGCCGCCGAATGGGTCACCGAGGAGAACGCCGACGAGAAGTTCGGGATTCCTCCTGGGCAGGTCGCCGACTATCTGGCGTTGGTGGGCGACTCCTCGGACAACGTACCCGGCGCCCGTGGGATCGGACCGAAGACGGCGGTGAAGCTCCTGGCGGAGCATCCTGATATCGAGACCCTCCTCGAGCACGTGGACGACGTTTCACCGACCCGGGCGCAGAACTCACTGCGGGACAACGCCGATGAGGTGCGCCTCTCGAAGCGGTTGGTCACCATCATGACCGAACTGGACATCGAGTTGGATCTCGATGCGCTCGAGGTTCGTGAACCGAATGCCGAGGCGCTCCGCGACATCTTCGTCGAGCTGGAGTTCCGCCGATTGGCCGACGAGTTCGCGACCCAAGCGCAGGGAAGCGCCCTGGGTACCGCGGCCGTCGACGAGGCCGAGGTGGAGGTGGACTACCGCGTGGTAGATGCGGCGGCGGACCTCGGGGATGTGGTCCTGGCCATCCGCGAGGCCGGGGAGGTGGCGTTGGGGGTCATCTCGTCCATGGACGATCCTCTGCGTGGCAAGCCGGTAGGCCTCGCCCTCTCGGTGGAGCGGGGTGCTGCGTGGTATCTCCCGCTGGGACACGAGCAGCCCTTCGAACTCACCTTCGAGGGCGAGGCTGGACGGGGACCGGTGGCGAACCTACCGGGCCTCGACGATCCGGCGATGGCCCCCTTGAAGGCCGTGTTGCAGGATGCCTCCGTGGCGAAGGTCGGACACGATCTCAAGCGATCGACGTTGGCGATGTCCACGATCGGGGTCGCGCTGGATGGGTTGGCCTTCGACGTGATGATCGCCAGCTATGTACTCGACCCCGGTCGGCGAGACCATGAGCTGAAGACCCTTTCCATGGAGATCTTCGGCCACAAGCCCCTGGAGCGTTCGGACGTGGTCGGCAGCGGCCGAAGCAAGATCGCCGTGGTCGAGGTCCCCGTGGAGCGGGCCCGGGACTACCTGTGTGAGTCCGTCGACATGACGTGGCAGCTTGCTGGGCACCTCAGAGAGAAGCTCGACGAGGCGTCGCTCATGCACCTCATGGACGATCTGGAGATGCCACTGGTCCCCGTCCTGACCCGGATGGAACTCGCCGGCATCGGCATCGACGAAGGCTTCTTCGAAGAGATGCGGGTGAGGCTCAAGGGCGAGCTCGATCTCATCGAGGAGGAGATCTACAAGCTGGCCGGCGGCGACTTCAACCTGAACTCTACGCAGCAGCTCCGGCAGATTCTCTTCGAGAAGCTCGACCTCCCCGTTCTGAAGAAGACGAAGACCGGGCCCTCCACCGATGCCTCCGTGCTGGAGGAGCTGGCGGCGATGGGGCACGATGTGCCGCGGCTCATGATGGAGTACCGGGAGTTGGAGAAGCTCCGCTCCACCTACGTCTCGGCCCTGCCGAAACTGGTGAATCCCAGAACCGATCGGATTCATACCAGCTTCAATCAGACGGTGGCCGCCACTGGCCGGTTGTCGTCCAGCGACCCCAACCTCCAGAACATCCCCATTCGGACCGCTCTCGGTCGGGAGATCCGAAAGGGCTTCGTGGCTGCCGACGGAATGGTGCTGCTCGGCGTGGACTACTCCCAGATCGAACTGCGCGTCCTCGCCCACTTCTCCGCCGACCCCGCCTTCGTCACCGCCTTCACGAAGGGCATCGACGTCCATCGTCAGACGGCTTCCGTGATCTTCGACGTGCCGGTAGAGGACGTCTCGGCGGCCCAGCGCGGCCAGGCGAAGACGGTGAACTTCGCCACGCTTTATGGGCAAGGCCCGTTTTCGCTGGCGCGTCAGCTCGGCATCGGCAGGGAAGAGGCGAAGGAGTTCATCGCGACGTACTTCGAGCGCTTCAAGGGCGTGCGGGATTTCCTCGATGCTCAGGTGGAGCAGGCGAAGGAATCGGGGTACGTGGAGACGCTCATGGGCCGTCGTCGGTACGTGCCCGAGCTACGGGCGCGAAACTGGAACGTGCGCCAGTTCGGCGAGCGCGTCGCGCAGAACACCCCCATCCAGGGCACGGCTGCCGACATGATCAAGAAGGCGATGATCGACGTACAGGCCGGGCTCGACGGGTCGGACTTCACGGCGACCATGCTTCTCCAGGTCCACGACGAGCTCCTCTTCGAGGTGCCCGAGGGCGAGGTGGACGGCGTGCGGGATCTGGCGGTAGAACGGATGGAGGGAGCGGTGGAGCTGAACGTACCGGTTGTGGCCGAGTGGGGTGTGGGGAAGAGCTGGTACGACGCGAAGGGCTGAAGTCGTCCCTCCCAGCCATCCACACGCCCCGAGGCCTGTACGAACCTCCCTGTCCAGAGCCCGCGTGGGGACGCGGGCCAAGGCACTCGAGACGGGAGGAATCCCAATGGCGCGGTCCGTGAACAAGGTCACACTCATCGGTAACGTCGGGCGTGATCCGGACATTCAAACCACCAAGAGCGGCACGAAGGTCGCCCACTTCTCACTGGCGACGAACCGGCGGGCTCCGGCCGCATCGGACGAGGACGAGCGGACCGACTGGCATCGCCTGACCCTCTGGAACCGGCAGGCCCAGTTCGCCGAGGACTACATCCGCACCGGTGACCGGATCTACGTCGAGGGGCGCATCGAGTACGACTCGTACGAGCGCGACGGCGTCGTCATTCCGACCGCCGAAGTCCACGTTCGCGAGGTCGTGCGCTTGAACTCCACAGGCCTGAACGCCGACGGTGCGGAGGAGTTGGACGAGGCGGCCTGACCGCTGCGCCTGGCGTCGTGGCAGGTTTGGCTGGACCGGCGTCGATTGCCCGAGCCGATGCGATACCGTGGGACCATACGGGCCCGGGCTACGACGCCTGGGCCCGGATCGTCCACGTGGACGCGCAGAGGCGGTGGGCGGAGAGAAGGTTGGGGGCTGCAGCCTCCTATAACCAACTCCTGAACTGGGGCGAGACGGAGAACACCGCTTCCCAGCCGCTACCCCAGAGCGCCCGCCCGACGTCCACCCTCATGGAGTCGTAGCCGAATGACAGCCCGAGGCCTGCCGACCCGCGGAGATCCGATGAACCCGTGACGGCCCAGTCGGCAGGAAGTACTACGCCGTCGAGGTAGGTAGCGCCGAGAGCGGCGAAGGCGCGGACTCCCAGGTAGGGCCGCCAGACCGGCACGGTCGTCTCCATCCGGGCGAGCCAGTAGGCGTTGCCTCCGAAGGCCCTGTAGTCGTGGCCGGGCAGCGTGTGCCTGCCCCCGATGAGGTGGAAGGTCTGAGGTGGTGCGCCAGACTCGGTGAAGGCGCCGGAAATAGACACCCGCCCGGACCACCTCTCGTCACGGTCCTCGAAGTCCCACCAGCTCTCCAGCGACGTGGAGCCGAACGCCCGATCGTTCATGAATCCACCGGCGATCGTCAGCGCGGCGCGCCCACCCGCCGGGAGCCCCGATCGGAAGGTCGCGGCAAGGGTGGCGATGGTGCCTTCCTCGATGGATCGCACCGGACGGAACTCGCTGTCGGGGCCGGAGACCACATCCCGGGCACCGACGTGGTCCTCTACGGCAACGCGGACAGAGAGCCTCCGGGCTGGCCGACCTTCGAGTGTGAGTGTCGCTCCCCGCCGAAAGAAGGGGTCCAGGTAGTCTTTGTCCCCGGACGCCGAGGAGATGGTGTTCTCGAGGGGCGTCGCGCCGGGATGCCCACCGATGTCTCCTGTGGCATCCCAGTAGACATCGAGGGTCGGCACGAATCCGCTTCCCTCACGGCTGAGGCTCAGGGCCCCGGACGCCCCTCTTCGGCCGAAGGCGTAGCCGCCGGTGGTGCGAAGCTGGAGATCGGCATGGGGCCGAAGTGTGACACCTGCACCAGCGAAGACCCCCTCGGCGCGATTGTACCGCGCGAAGTCGGACAGCCGCGCGGCGTGGAGGCGGAAGCCGGAGAGCCCACTCAGGACCTCGTCTTCCACCACCTCCCGCACCTGGGTTCGGACTTCCTCCATCGTGGGGGACGGCCCGATGCCCCCGGCCTCCTCCAGCTCGGCGAAGATCTCCCTCTCGAACTGGAAGGCCTGCTGCTGATTGGGTGAGACCGCCCGGACACCGCGCCCCCGCATCCGGTCGTCGGGGATGTCGACGTTGAAGTCGTAGTCCCCTATGTCGAAGGTCGTTCGGATGGTACTTCCGGCCATGAAGTCCAGGTAGGGGATTTCCCGCCGGATCTCCACTTCCTGTCTGTAGGGGAGCCAGTGGCTGGCCATCCAGAGGGCGTTGTCCAGCGATATCCGGATGTAGTCGAGGTGCCCATCGACGTACGAGGCGGGAGTGAAGGAGAAGTTCATCCTGACGACCGCGGCGCGATCCCGATCCACGAAGATCGTGCCGACATAGCCGGGGGCGTCGAGATCCTTGGGCCGCACCGAGATCTCGTAAACGCGGACGACTTCCTGTCCGCCGGCGTAACTCAGGCGTAGGGAGTCGGTGAGGGCATAGTCGTAGATCGTCTCGGCGTCCGGCGCGAGAGGGTGCGCGACGGCCTCGACTTCGTCGCCATCGCCCAGGCGAATGAAGTCGCCGAAGTCGTCCTGAACGACGGTCAGGTGATCGAGGTGGTAGCGGATGCTGGTGGGGAGTACCCGCTCGTCCCGGCGGCCGACGATCCACTGTTGCGTCTCGTTGGGGGCCCGCCAATAGAGGTCGAGCGCGACCTGATCGCCTTTCACAAGCACGTGCTGGATCGAGTCCGCACGGTCGACGAAGAAGTAGACGTTGCCGAGTGCGCGGGCCTGATAGGATGTCATTGCCGAGTCGACAGCGACGGACTGCCGTTGCTCTCTCGCCCGCTCTACGAGGCGGAGCACCACCGCGTCGTTCCAGTCCGGGTCAGCCGCACCAGCGGCGGGGGCAGGCGTTCCGGCGGAGGGAGGTTCCTGGGCTACGAGGTCGATGGGCGTGGCTCCTGCGACGACCGACGGGCAAGCCATGAGCGCCAGGCCGCTCAGAATTGTCAGGCCGTTCGGAACCGCCCGACCCGTCAGGCCGTTGAAGCCCGCCGAGCCCCTCAGACCTCTGCGACGTGCGAGAGTGCTCATCGGTGTCTGGTACGTGGCTTTGGGAAGGGCGGTTCCCTCGACGACGGGGCGCCACGGATGTGATCGCCTCGCAAACTCGCGCATGTCCCCGGTTTCCGCGGAAACTGAAAGAGGCCCCGCCGTCGCGGCGAGGCCTCTTTCATCGAGCTACCGGGGCTTCTCGGTCAGTGCGCGGTCCAGAAGCCCGAGAGGGACTCACCGTGCGGGCTTTCTCTGAGCTTTTCGAAGGCCCGGTTCCGGATCTGCCGGATCCGCTCGCGCGTCACTCCCAGAAGCGATCCGATCTCTTCGAGAGTGCGCTCCTCGCCATCATCGAGTCCGTAGTACAGATACAGGATCTTCCGCTCGCGCTCGGTGAGGTAGCTCTCGAACATGGACTCGAGGAACTCGCGCCTGGCGATGGCCTCCACGTCCTGCTCGATGTCTGCGGCGGCGGCGCCCGCGAAACGCTCCCCGAAGCTGGCGCTGTCCCGATCGCCCCGGTCGATGGGTGCGTCGAGGCTCAACTCCGAGGCTGCGACGCGGCGAAGCGCCCGGATGGTGTCGACGGGCTCGTCCATTTCATCGGCGATCTCCTGGTCGGTGGGTGTCCGACCCAACGACTGGGTGAGCGCCGTGTTCGTCCGGGCCAGCTTGGCCAGGTTCGAATTCTGGTTGAGCGGAATGCGAACTGAGCGTGTCTGTTCGGCGAGGGCTTGCAGGACGGTCTGTCGAATCCACCACACGGCGTAGCTGATGAACTTCACGCCCTTGTCGGGATCGAACTTCTTGACGGCCTTGAGAAGTCCCTCGTTGCCGATGCACACGAGCTCGGCGAGTCCAAGTCCCCGTCCCTGGTACTTCTTCACATAGGAGATGACGAAGCGGAGGTTCGCTGTAACGAGGCGCTCGGCGGCTTCTTTGTCGCCGACACGCGCCCGTCGAGCCAGCTCGCGCTCTTCGCGGGGGTCCTGAATGAGGGGGTACTTCTCAACGTCCTGCAGGTACTGGTCGAACGAGTCGAGGCCACGAGAGGAAGAAAACATTCGTTTTTTCCGATCCTCGGTCTGCGGGTCGATGAGGGACTGATCCGGAAGACGCTCACCCCTACCGTCCGCTTGAGGACTGGCTATTCAGGGCCGTGGGGGGACCAGTGCAAAATACTTCAGGGTGAAAATGAAGGTATAAATGCGTGTTTCCGGGGTCAAAGGTTTTTTTTCCGGGGGTCATCGACCCCTGGAACTATCGGTCGGGGTCACCTGATTCTGAAGCGGTCGCCTCAGGCATGAACTCCGCCTCGAGACTCTCGGTGCTCGGCCCGGCCCAGCCTACCACGAGAATACCCGACCCTTCCTTGCCCCCCAGGTCGATCCTGCGGTAGAGGTCACGATCCCGCACCGAAGCCGCGGCCTGGTCCCCAAGATCGACTCGGCGTGGGCCTTTCCTGCTTCGGAAGAGGAAGAGTGGTCGGCCCCCTCGGACCATGATCCAACCGTTTACGAATCGGGGGGCACCGGGTAGTCGCCAGGCTCCAGCAGAGCATCCGCGCAGTGCGTCACCGTCGCGGAACGAGCTGGCCACCCAGTCGGGCAACTCGTCGCTGCGCCTCCACCGCCGGATCCCCAGCGTGCGAAAGATGCGACTGAAGCCGAGGCGGATGGCGTGGGCAAAGGCTCGACCGTGCGATCGGGCGATGGGCGCGGTGACGAGGAGGAGCAGGGCGGCGAGCACCGTGGACCATCTGGGTAGGTCCAGCGCGAGAGACACGGTCCCCAGCACCACTACGTCCTCGGCGACGGATACGAGCAGCGGCGACGGGGCGGTGGACGTTCTCGTGTCACGGAAGTCACGAAGGACCCAGGCGCCGGTCCGGACCGAGTGAGCCCACGAGGCGAGGATTCCCCCCAGCGCGGCGCCGAGGGTGACCACGGCCAGCCCTTGACCGTCGAGAAGCAGGAGAGCGACGAGAGCACCCGACACAGGTCGGATCACCGCGTGGAGGGCGTTCCAGATCAGCGCGGCGAGAGGATGACGTTCGGCGGTGAACTCAGCGATGTAGAAAGCACCTACCGTGATGAGCACGAAGGGCGAGTCCAGATCGCCCAGCGCCCCGGGCAGGGGCGATTCCCACAGCCCGGTGGTGGGGGCGGCTCCGAGAAAGAGGAGTGTCAGGTAGAGGTCGATACCGGAGGCCAGCGCCAGCGCCGGCAGCGCCAGAAGCTCGATGGGGAACTCGGTCACCCACTCACCCCCGAGCTGGCGAGGCAGAGGACGGCGTTGATCCCACCGAAGCCGAAGGAGTTTGTGAGGGCGACGTTCACGACCGCGCTCCGACCGACCACCTTGCCAACCGGGGCCTCCGTGACATAGTCCAGGTCGCAGCCTTCCCCTGGTTCCTCGAAGTTCAGTGTCGGTGGGACCCACCCTTCCGCCACCGCCAGGCACACGATCGCCGCCTCGATGGCGCCGGACGCTCCCAGAGCGTGGCCGTGGAAGGGCTTCGTCGCCGAGACCGATACGTTGTCCGCACGACCACCGAGGGCTCCACGGATGACGAACGACTCCGTCCGGTCGTTGAGCACGGTGGACGACCCGTGTGCGTTGACGTGGTCGACGGCTGTGGCCGGTAGCCCCGCTTGAGTCAAGGCGGCTTCGATGGCGGCCACGGCCATTGCACCGTCTGGCCTTGGCGCGGCCATGTGGTGGGCGTCGTTGTTGGTTCCGTAGCCCGAGATCTCGGCGTAGATGCGAGCGCCGCGGGCTTCGGCCCGGCTACGCTCCTCGAGGATGAGGATGCACGCGCCTTCTCCCATGACGAAGCCGTCACGCTCATTGTCGAAGGGTCGACACGCTGCGGCCGGGTCGTCGTTTCGTTTGCTCATGGCCCGGAGGGCGGCAAACGCGCCGTAACACACCGGCGCGAGGGGAGCATCGGCGCCCCCGGCGAGGGCCACGTCGACGACACCCTCGCGGATGAGTCTCGCCGCTTCCCCGATGGCCATCGTGCCGGCGGCGCAGCTCATGGCGTTGGTGGAGTTCGGCCCGGAGATACCCAGGCGGACGGCAATCTGGCAACTGGCCGCGCCGGCGAAGGTCGTGGTGGCCAGTCGAGGGTCGAGGGCGCGGGCGCCGCTCTCCAGGAAGCGACGCAGCTGGTTCTCCGCGTGGGCGATACCACCCATGGCGGATCCGAGCTGTACCGCGGTGCGTTTCGGGTCCAGGTCGAGTTCGGCCGCCCACGAGGCTCGCGTTGAGACCGAACTGGCCCCTGAGCGAATAACATCGGCCACGCCCACAGTCGCTTCGGTGGCGTCGACCGATGCTTCGCGGTCCAGCATCCCGGCATCCTCGAGGGCGAGCCTGGCGGCGGCCATGGCGAACTGGACGAATCGGTCGGTGCGCTTGACCGTAGCCGAATCCATGAAGTCGGCGGGGTCGAAGTCGACGATCTCGGCGGCCATCCGACTCCGGAAGGGAGAGGCATCGAATTGCGTCACCGTACGGACGGGCGACCGGCCGGAGGCTAGTCCCGCTCGCAGCCCGGTTACCCCCACGCCTGCAGCGGTAACGGGACCCAGCCCGGTGACGACCACGCTTCGTTTCATGACCATGTCGCTCCTTTGACACCGGCTTTCGCCTTCGTCAGGATCAACGCCCTCATCTCTTCGAACGGAGCGCCGCTTCAATATGGCCGACCGACGCCAGGAAGCTCTCGACTACCACTCCGAAGGCCGACCGGGCAAGATCGAGGTCGTCGCGACGAAGGCCGTGGCGACCGCTCGCGATCTCACCCTCGCCTACTCACCGGGCGTAGCCGAGCCTTGTCTCGCCATCCACGAGAACCCCCTGGATGTCTTCAAGTACACCGCTCGGGGCAATCTCGTCGCCGTCGTATCCAACGGTACCGCCGTTCTGGGTCTGGGCAACATCGGGCCCATGGCGTCCAAGCCGGTCATGGAGGGCAAGGGCGTTCTCTTCAAGCGCTTCGCCGGTATCGACGTCTTCGACCTCGAGGTCGCGTCGGAGGAGGCCGAGGATGTCATTCGGTTCTGCGAGCTTCTGGAGCCCACGGTTGGTGGCATCAACCTGGAGGACATCAGAGCGCCCGAGTGCTTCGTCATCGAACGCACGCTGAAGGAGCGCCTCGACATACCCGTCTTCCACGACGATCAGCACGGCACGGCCATCATCGCGGGCGCGGCCCTCATCAACGCCCTCGAGATCATCGACAAGAAGATCGAAGCAGTGCAGGTGGTGTTCAGCGGGGCCGGAGCCTCGGCCCTTTCTACCGCCGAGCACTTCCGGCGGCTGGGCGTGCCCGCCGACAACATCCTCATCTGCGACTCGAAGGGCGTCATCTACAAGGGGCGCGAGGAGGGGATGAACGAGTACAAGGAGCCCTTCGCGGTGAAAACCGAGAAGCGCACCCTGGCCGATGCCTTCCTGGGCGCCGACGTCTTCGTCGGGCTCTCCATCAAGGGTTTGGTGAACAAGGAGATGGTGGCGTCCATGAACGATGACCCCATCATCTTCGCGCTGGCCAACCCTGACCCGGAGATCCTCCCGGAAGAGGTGGAGGAGGTCCGCGACGATGCCATCATGGCCACCGGCCGGTCCGACTATCCGAACCAGGTGAACAACGTCTTGGGATTCCCCTTCATTTTTCGGGGCGCTCTGGATGTCCGCGCCAAGGGCATCAACGAAGAGATGATGTTGGCGGCGACCCATGCCCTGGCCGAGCTCGCCAGGGAGGAGGTGCCGGACACAGTGCGAGGGGCCTACGAGGGATCGGAGATCTTCTTCGGGAGGGACTACCTCATTCCCAAGCCCTTCGACCACAGAATTCTCTTCCACGTGTCGCCGGCCGTGGCCGAGGCGGCCATGAAGTCGGGGATGGCGCGCGAGGACATCGAACTCGACGAGTATCGCGACCGGCTACGCGCGAGCTTGGGCCCTGGTCGTGAGGTCATGCGGTGGATGACGACGAGGGCTCGTCGTCGCCGCGCGCGGGTCATTTTTCCGGAGGGACACAGTGACACCATCATCCGCGCCGCGTCCCAGATGGTGGAGGAGGGAGTCTGTCACCCGGTGCTCCTGGGGAGACCTCCCCGGATCGCGGAGAAGGCAGAGATGCTCGGCGTGGACCTCGACGGTGTCGAGATCATCTATGCCGCCGAACGCGAGGAGGAGCGGGAAGAGTACGCGCGGCGCCTGTTCAAGAAGCGCGGTCGGAAGGGCCTGACCTTTGCCGAAGCCGAGTGGAACCTGTACAAGCCGATCTACTTCGCGGCCAGCCTTCTGGAGGACGGCGAAGTCGACGCACTCGTTGCGGGCGTCGAGGCGAACTACGGCGAAGCGCTCCGGCCCTGCCTCCAGGTCATTGGCCCCGTGAAAGGAGGTACCGATCGCGTGGCGGGCCTCTACATGCTCGCCTTCCCCAACAGGGAACTCCTCTTCTTTGCCGATACCACCGTCAATATCGAGCCCGACGCGCGGGCGCTTGCCGACATCGCAGTCCAGAGCGCGCGGTTCGTGAGCGAGCTGGGGATCACCCCGCGCATCGCGATGGTGACGTTCTCCAACTTCGGGTCGGTGCCCCACGATGAGGCGCGCCGTGCGGCGGCAGCGGTGGACATGGTCCGCCAGATTGATCCCGAGCTGGAGATCGATGGGGAGATGCAGGCCGACACCGCGGTCGACGCCTTGAAGCTCAAGAACATCTATCCGTTTTCGAACCTCACCGGTCCGGCCAACGTTCTGGTCTTCTCACGACTGTCGGCGGCGAACACCTCGTACAAGCTCCTCGACAAGCTCGGTGGGGCCGACGTCATCGGACCCGTGCTTCTGGGCATGCAAAAGCCGGTGCATATCCTGCAGCGAGGGTCGTCCACCATGGACGTGCTGAACCTGGCGACAGTGGCTTCGGTGGACTGGCAGGCTCGAAGCGGCCAAGTTTAGAGTCTGTCCCGCTCGCGACTAGCGGCGGGTCATTTCGTTCTTCGAGTCGCCGCATCCGATATCCCGTCAGCCGTTCAGATACCGATGGTAGATACCGCACCCGATACGCAGAGCCTTGCCGGTCACGGTCTGGATCCCAAGGGCACCGTGCACTGGAATCTCTCCCCCGCCCGACTCTACGAGGAGTCGCTCGAGAGGGGTGACGGTCAGATCGTCCATATGGGCGCCATCTGCGCTGTGACCGCTCCTCACACGGGTCGCTCACCCAATGACCGATTCGTCGTCCGCGATGGGACGACGGAGGAGGTGGTCGACTGGGGCGAGGTGAACGTGCCCGTCTCCACCGAGCACTACGAGGCCCTGCGAGCCGACGTGGTGGACTTCCTCAACGGCAAGGATCTCTTCGTGCGGGATGCCCGGGCCGGTGAGGATCCCGTCCACGGCATCAACGTCCGCGTCGTAAGTGAGAGCCCGTGGCACTCGCTCTTCGCGTACAACATGTTCCTTCGGCTCGATGGTTCGCAGCGAGCCGATTTCGCGCCCGACTTCACCGTGCTGCATGCGCCGCACCTGAAGGCGAGTCCGGACCGTCACGGCTGCCGGTCCGACGTAGCCATCATGGTGAATTTCACGCGCCGGGAAGTCCTCGTGACCGGCACCCGGTACGCCGGCGAGATCAAGAAGTCCATCTTCTCGGTCCTCAACCACATGCTTCCCGAGGCCGGGGTGCTGCCGATGCACTGCTCGGCCAACGTGGGGCCGGACGGCGACGTGGCCCTCTTCTTCGGGCTTTCCGGAACGGGGAAGACGACGCTCTCCGCCGACGCGTCTCGTGGCCTCATCGGCGACGACGAGCATGGTTGGAGCGACGTTGGAGTCTTCAACTTCGAGGGCGGCTGCTACGCCAAGACCATCAAGCTCTCGAGGGAAGGGGAACCCGAAATCTACCGGGCGACGCAGATGTTCGGCACGATCCTCGAGAACGTGATCCTCGACGAGGAGACGCGTGAGATCGACTTCGACGACGGCTCCATCACGGCCAATACCCGCGCGTCCTACCCCATCCACTACATCCCCAACGCCGTTCTCCCGAGTCGCGCTGGTCACCCCAACAATGTCGTCTTCCTGACGGCCGATGCCTTCGGGGTGCTGCCTCCCATCTCCCGCCTCACTCCCGAAGAGGCCATGTACCACTTCCTTTCGGGGTACACGGCGAAGGTCGCCGGCACCGAGCGGGGTGTCACCGAGCCCAAGGCCACGTTCAGCGCCTGCTTCGGCGCGCCATTCCTCCCGCGGCACCCGGGCGTCTATGCCGAGATGCTCGGTGAGCGGCTCCGGGAGCACGACGCGAAGGTCTGGCTCGTGAACACCGGTTGGAGCGGCGGGCCCCACGGCGTGGGTAGTCGGATGAAGCTGGGTTACACCCGGGCCATGGTGAATGCCGCCCTGGCCGGCGATCTGGATACCGGTGAATTCGTCGATGATCCCGTCTTCGGTATCGCGGTGCCCTCGGCGGTGCCTGGCGTGCCGTCGGAAGTCCTGACGCCCCGAGCGACGTGGGACGATGCGTCGGCGTACGACGCCGCCGCAGAGAAGCTGGCCGGGATGTTCAAGGAGAACTTCAAGCAGTTCGAAGAGCAGGTCTCCGACGAGATCAAGGCCGCAGGACCGAACTGACCACTAGCCGATGAGCCAGCGGTTTCCCGAGGGGGTCGACACGTCCGACGTGTCGGCCCCTTCGCTATTCGAGCTGGCCCGGGTCTACCTGGGTATCTCCCTCATGGGCTTCGGGGGGCCCAACGCCCACCTGGCGCTCATGCTCGACGAGGTGGTGGAGCGTAGAGGGTGGCTCACGAAAGAGCGCTTCGTCGAGCTCATGGCGGTGACCAACCTTCTGCCGGGGCCGAACTCCAGCGAAGTCGCCATCCATGTGGGATACACTCAGCGGGGATGGCCGGGAGCGCTTGCGACGGGGCTCGCCTTCCTCCTGCCCACCTTCTTCATGGTGACGGGTCTCGCGGCCCTCTACTTCCGTTTCGGTACACTGCCCGAAGTGGAGTCGATCTTCTGGGGGCTGCAGCCGGTCATCGTAGCCATCGTCGTGTCGGCGGGAATCAAGATCGGACGCGCGGCCATCGATACGCCGGGACAGCTGGCCCTGGCGGGAGTGGGGGCGGCGGTGAGTCTCGTGTCGGGCCCCGCCATCATTGTGGCGATGGTGATCGCAGGGGTGCTCTTCGCCGGGATGGGTGGGCGGCGGGAAGGGCAGTCTTCTCGCAACACGATCGGGGCCCTCGCCCTCCAGGCCAGCGCTGGAAGCGCCACGGCCGCCACGGCGGCGCTCCCGGCGACCGCCCTCACGGTCTTCCTCACCCACCTCTGGATCGGTGCCGTCCTCTTCGGGGGCGGCTACGTCCTCGTGGCGCTCCTCGAGCCCTACGCCGTCGATCAGTACGGTTGGCTCACGTCGGCACAGTTCCTCGACGGCGTTGCGCTGACCCAGGCCGTTCCGGGTCCCATCTCGACGTTGTCGGCCTTCGTGGGCTATGCCGCGGCGGGCGTACCCGGGGCCATCCTGGGCACGGTCGGCATCTACCTGCCGGCCTTCGCAGCCGTTCTGCTCACGGCGCCCCGACTCGAACGCCTGAGGGATGTGCCGGTGGTGAAGGCAGCGTTGCGTGGTGTGGTTCCGGTAGCCGCCGGCGCGGTGCTCGGGGTCGGCGCTTCCCTTGTAGCTGCGGGCGTGAGAGATCCGGTGGCCGCTTTGTTGGCGTTGATGGCGTTTGTCGCCGCCGTCTGGAAGAAGGTGCCGGCGCTCTGGCTCATGGGCGTCGGGCTGGCTTTCGGTGTGGGGCGGGCGCTGTTCGGCTGAGCGCCCACCCCAATCGCCGTCAATCCGGAATCCGCCGCTCCCGCCTCCGCCAGTAGCCCAGCCCCAGGAAGGCGGCGATGGTGAGCATCGACGCCGAACTGGCGTGCCGGGGAACGCCTGGTCCGGGGTCGTCGATGCCTTGCAGGCGCTCGATCCTGCTGACCATCCATGCGCCTGGCGCAACGCCGAAGGTGTTTTCGAAGGCGACATCCACCTCGGCGTCCGAGGTCCAGAACGCCTCGAAGGCCTTCTCGCCGAACTCCTCCTCCAAGTCGGAGAGGAGGGAACGAAGTCCCTGCACCCAGGTGCGTACTCCAAAGATCGAGCCCACACCGGTGGCAGGCGATCGCCGCACGATCTCGGCCTGCTGCTCGGTGATGAGCGTGCTCGCTACAGGGTCCGAGAGGAAGGCGCCGCAGGCGTCCTCGAGGCCTGCCAGGCAGCGATCGAGTGTGTTGCCGATGTCTCGTCTCGCGAGGTAGTCGAGGCCCAGCGGGCCCCGGCGGCGCATCTCGTAGTCCGAGAGAGTGAAACTCCATCCCTCGAGCGTCGCGAGGTGCGATGTGGCAGGCTCGAAGGCGAACTCGATGGCGCCGCGCTCGAGCCACTCCTGGACGCGCTCACCGGGGAAACCGTACGCGAGGTAGAAACGGCAAGGGCCGAGGTCGTCGCCGTAGGGGGTCGTCCGATTGTCGGTACCCACCAGGCGTCGGCCGAGGACATCGGCCATGTACCCCGAGTCGCCGACGCGTACCTGCATGCAGTAGTCGACCCCGTCCCGTGTCCCTACGTAGGTCTCGGTTCTGTCCCGCGGTGAGAAGGCCCCGTCTTCCCTCCGGTGATCGTGCGCCTGCACGACGTAGCCGAAGGTCATGCCGGCGCGGTTTCTACCTTCCACCTGGTCGGCGACGCGCCGGTGCATGCGCCGGAGCTGGGCGTCGACGGCGTCACCCGCTGAGGGTGCGAGGACGGCCACGCCCCCTTCCGCCACGTCTACCACTCGCGTCGACAGGGAATCCGCCCACAAAGACCGGAACAGGACCCCGGAGGCGACCCGAACCTCCCTTTCCAGCGCGTGGAAGCGGATCTCCTCCGCTGTGCGAACGCTCGCGTCACGCCCTTCCACGTGCTCCGGAGGCAGGCGCCAAGCCGCCACCACCAGGCAGCCTACGGCCATGGAGGCCAACCACTTCTTCATCCCAAACGCCATCTCGTACTCCTCATGGCCAGGGCTGCGAAAAGCAGCGTCCACAGAAAAGCGCGCCCAGAGCTGGGAACCAGGGGTTCGAACGCGTCGGGCCGGTTGGCTACCAGCTCGGCCTGCCATCGGGTCAGCAGCTCGTCGATGGACGAGCCAGAGGCATACTCCAGGGCCTCGGTCGGCGTCATCCCCGGATGCTCGGCGAGGCGCTGCCAGGATCCCTCTCCACCCTCGGTCAGCGCCAGAGCCACCAGAGACTCCCGAACTTCGAAGCTGAGAGGCGCGAGATCGTAGGAGAACTGAAGCAGGAACTGGTCGCAGGCCGAGATATCATCCGTTTCGGTGCAACGAGACCGCAGTGCCGCGGCATCGCGGCGGTAGAAGAACCGCCCGGTGACCCGAGCTCGACGCTCCTCCGGCGTGTACCATTCCGCCAGTAGCTCGAGGTTTCGTTCCCGCGTTGCTTCGTTGTAGACCGTCAGTGCCATCGCCACGCCGCAGGCTTCGCTCTCTCCGGCCAAGCACGCACGAGTCACCATGGACGACGTGGTGGCGACCTGCCGATAGATATCTTCCCAAGGCACAGGGTCCAGCGCGTTTCCCCGTACCCATTGGCCGACGTAGGAGCGGTTGGCTCGAAGATCATGACTCGCCGCTCCGGCGATCAGCCGACGGACGTCCCTTTTCACCCGTGCCCGAGGAATCCAACTGTCCTTGTAGAGGACATGACCACCCCCCTCTAGGTGGATGGGCAGCGGCTCCCCCCAGACCTGTTGGTATGCGAAGACCGAGCGGGCGAGGGCCGCGCTCCCGCCAAGGTGGGCAAAGCTCTCTTCCCAGACTTCGCGGAAGAGTTCGGATGTCTCGTCGGCCTGATCGGCCGGCGTCAGCACCGTCAGGTCCGCGATCCGGAGAGTGTCCACTCGTGTATTGGCAGCTGCGGCCAGCCGTCGGGCGTCATCCTCGAAGGCCCGTCGCTCGTCCACTGCCCTGCGCGCCTTCTCCAGCAGGGGGGTGAGGCTGTCGATCCGGGCCCGAAGGACTTCGGCGGAGTCGGGCGCAGCCTGAGCGGAGACCTGTGCCGTGGCTCCAGCCGAGGCGGCTACGAACGCGGCCAGAATCACGCTCTTCATGACCCTAGACATCGATCAGCGACCAGCTGCCGGTGAACACCTCGAAGGGGCCTGGCGCGTAGGCCATCCACTGGATCACGCTCTCCACGACGTGCACTCGCGAGAAATAGACGACGTAGTAACCAAGGACGTCGTTGGCGATGGCTCCGAAGACCAGGAGGCCGAGAATGCTCCCCACGACCCACAGCGTCGTCTTGACCGTTCCGGCAGCTGCGGCAAAGAAGGCGGCGTACGCCAGGAGAATCGCGAACAGGAAGCGGACGGCCAGCTCGTTGGGATAGGCGTTGAGGCCTTCGGGGAGGCTGATGGACGCCACCGCCACGTGCGATCCCAGCCACATCCCGAGCACGGGCACGACGGCGAGCGTCGCCCCGGCCAGCATCTTCTGGAGGGTGTACTCCCATCGTGTCATGGGGAGGCTCAAGGCGTAGACGTGCTTGAGCTGGTGGTCCCAGTTCCAGGCCGAGAGCGCCAGGGTGATTCCGATGCCGGCGGCCAGGAGGGGATAGAAGATCAACCAGGCCTGGAAGCCTGATACGAAGCGATAGGCTTCGAGACTGGGGACGTCCATTCCGGGCACGGCGCTCCCGAGGCCGTGTACCGCCAGGAGGGGCAGCGCGAAGGACGCGACGACCAGGAGCGCGAGAACGTGCCGGATCTGCTTCCAGTGGAGGAAGAGCAGTGACTGATACATGGTCAGCTCCCGTTCGTGTGTTGGGGCCGCGACGAGCGGAGCAGCTCGACGAAGCCTTCTTCCAGATCGAGGTCGATGACGTCGCGGACGGTGGCGCCCACGCCGTCGAAGTAGTGGCGCATGGGAGGCTCCCAGTCCCGGACGATCCACGTTTCGAGCGAACCGGCGCCGTTGTCCCGTCGGCGGCTCAGCAGCGTGAAGGGAGCGGCGTCGGTCGCCTCCGGGGCGTCGGCGATGCGCAGCCGCTTGATGCCGTTCTTGAAGCGCTGCATGGGGAGCTCCGCCACGAGGCGGCCCTGGTCCATGACACCGACCCAGTCGCAGATGCGTTCGAGTTCGTGCACCAGGTGGCTCGAGATGAACACCGTCGCGCTGCGTTCGGAGACGTAATCGAGGACCGCGCTGAGGACGTCCCTACGGACGACGGGATCGAGGCCGTCGGTGGGCTCGTCGAGGACCAGGAGGTCCGGCCGCTGTGAGAGGGCGAGGAGGAGGAGCAGCTTCCCGGTCTCCCCCTTGGACATTCGGGAGATCTTGCGGCTCGGATCGACGCTCAGCCGAGCCATGAGCTCCGCCGACCATCCCGGATCCCAGTTCTCGAAGAACGACGCGTGGACCTTCACCTGCTCGGCCACTGTGAGCGCGGGATACACGTGCGGGCGCTCGGGCACGTAGCCGATGCGGGCAAGGATCCGCTTCATGTCCTTCGGCACCGTATGGCCGAGGACGGAGATCTCACCCCGGTCGGGCTTCAGCATCCCCATGAAGGTGCGGATCGTCGTGGTCTTCCCCGAACCGTTGGGCCCGAGGAAACCGTAGATCGAGCCCACGGGGACGTTGAGCGAGATGTCCTTCAACTCGAAGGACTTCCCCGCTCTCCAACTCACCCCGCTGAGTTCGATGGCGCTATTCATGGATCTCGACTCCTATCTCTGCGTGGAATGCACGCGCGATCTCATCCGCCCCGATGCCCAGTCGTGCCGCGTCGATGAGGAGCTTGCGGACCAGCTCCTGAGCTCTCGTCGCCCGCTCCTCGTCCCTCAGGAAGGGGGAGACTTCCTGAATGAACGTCCCCTGACCGTGACGCATCTCCACGAAGCCGTCGGCGGCAAGGTCGCGGTACGCTTGCACCACGGTCGCGGGATTCACGCGAAGCTCCCTGGCCAGCTTCCGGACCGAGGGCAGCGCTTCACCGGCAGCCAGGTCGCCGGCGGCGACGGCCACACGTATGCGGGCGGCGATCTGCTCGTAGAGCGGTGTCGGACTCCGCGGGTCGATCTCGTCGAACATCGTCACGGGTGTTCTTCACGCCGCAGCCAGAACAGTCCCCCGGCCAAGGCGAAAAGCACGGTGGCCACGAGGAGAAGAAGCGAGATGGGCCCCAGCGCGGAACCGGGGCCGCCGGTGAGGCCGTCGAGTGCACCGAGGAGGATCTCCCACCAGAGGATGCCCGACGCGACGACGGCGGCGCCGAAGTTGGCCATGGCCCGGTCCCTGGCACCCCCGTCGTGACGGAAGGGGACGGCGATGGCGGCGAGGAGGGGCACCGCCACGAAGGGGGAGACGTTCTCCCAGTCGGTGACGTGGGCCAGCAGAGCCCAGCTCGTCAGCGCCTGCGCCAGGATCTGTGCCAGCGCGGCACCCGTCCATCCTCGGGTTGATTTCACGGTGGGTGTCGGCCTTGTCTGTGTGTCGGTGTACTAGTCAACTAGCACACTAAAACAGTCCGGAAATTCTGCGCAAGAGTTTCGTTCGTCTTGTCGGAGGCGGGTGCTTTCTCTAACGTGGCCGCGTGAACAGCGAACCAGCCTCCCCCGCCGCGGCCTCGTCCGACGCGGATCGACAGTCCACCGACGAGCTTCAGAAGGCGCTGGGTGACGACTTCGAGGTGATGCGTCGCCTGGGGCGCGGCTCCATGGCGACCGTCTACCTGGCGAAGGAGCGGTCGCTGGGTCGCTTGGTGGCTGTGAAGGTCCTTCTCCCGGGCCTCGCCGACGACGAGGAGGCCAGGCGTCGTTTCGAGCGCGAAGCCAAGTCTTCGGCGTCCCTGGTCCACCCCAACATCGTCCAGGTCTTCCGGTTCGGTCGGCTCCCCGACGAGACGCCGTATCTGGTGATGCGGTTCGTGAAGGGACGGACCATGGAGGAGCGCCTGAAGGCCGAAGGCCAGCTCCCGGCGAGCCAGGCACGCAAGGTCCTCGCCGATGTCACCTCAGCGCTCGCGGCGGCGCATGCCCGTGGGATCGTGCACCGTGACGTGCGGCCGGCGAACATCCTGTGGGATCCGGAGACCGAGGCCGCGCACCTCACGGATTTCGGTATCGCCGCCCTCCTGGAGACTTCGGGCGAGGAGGCCACTCGGATCACGAAGACGGGCCAGATGGTGGGCAACCCGCGCTACCTGAGTCCCGAGCAGCTGCTCGATCAGGATCTGAGCGAGCTCTCCGACATGTACTCGGTGGGCATCCTGGGCTACGAGCTCTTCACGGGCGACGGGCCCTACGAGGCCAAGACGAACACCCAGTGGATCACCGCACATCTGACGCAGGACCCGAAGGATCTGACGCGGATGCGGCCCGACATTCCGGCGGAAGTCGCAGCCCTCCTGGTGCGGTGCCTCAACCGTGAGCCGAAGCACCGGCCGTCGGCGGCGGATGCGGCCCGGGTTCTCTCGGGTGACCCGAGTCGGACCGGCGGTCAATCCCAGGCGCGCACCGGAGGGATCGAAGATCCGGCGACCATCGACGAGCTCTTCACCCGCAACGTCCCGCGCATTGTCGGCGTCGCCGGCGCAGCCGGCCTCGGACTGATCGGACTGTCCGGGACATTGGCGGATCTGGATGTCCTCCCCCGGGTCGTCTTTCTCTTGACTCTACCGTTGGCCGCTTGTGGCGTCATGGCAGCGACGGTGCTCGGGTGGTTCCATGGCGAGAAGGGCAGGCAGCAGTCGAACGTGCTCGAGTGGCTCCTTCTGAGCCTCATCGGCATCGCGTGGGTCATGGCCAGCGCGTGGATCATCTTCGCCTCGCTCTCGACATGATGCCGAACCGAAGCTCTTTCACCGTTCCTCTCCTTTCCACGCCCCTCGCTAGGACCTCCGGGCTGGTGCTCGCTCTGGCGGTCCTCCCGGCGGGGCTGGTCGCCCAGTCGCCTGCGCCCGTCCCCGAAGAGGCTCCTGCTCGCTACCACCCCCTCCCGCCCCTCCGGGAGCAGGCCAAAGAGCAGCAGGCGTGGCTCGAAGCGCGCCTCGAGCGTGTCCTGCCGGCGCTGATGGCCGAGTACGACGTGGACATGTGGATTCTCTCCATGCGGGAGTACGCCGAGGATCCCGTATTCTGGTCCGTCACGGCGCCGACGACCTTCGCCGCCCGCCGGCGCTCCATCTACGTCTTTACGCGTCAGCCAGACGGTAGCCTCGAGCGTCTGGCGTTGGGGGGCACGAGCCAGGGTGGCGTCTTCCAGGCGTTTCGTTCCACCCGGCCGGCGCCGACCCAGCCTACGGGTGAGCTGGTTGGCAACGAGCAGTGGAACCTCCTCCGCGAGCTCGTCGAGGACCGGGACCCGGGCAACATCGCCCTGAACATCGATCCGGTGTGGGCTTTCTCAGACGGACTCCACGCCGGAGAGGCCGAGGCGCTGCTCGAGGCTCTGGGGCCCGAGTATGCGAGCCGGGTGAAGCGTGAGCCGCTGCTGGCGATGAACTACATATCGCTGCGCCTTCCCGAGATGATGCCCCGGTACCGGAAGATCATGGAGAGCGTGCACGCCATCATCTCCGAGGCCTTTTCCAATTCGGTCATCACCCCGGGCGAGACGACCACCGAAGACGTCGTGTGGTGGATGCGCCAGAAGCTCCGGGACCTGGGCTACACGACCTGGTTCCAGACGTCGGTGGACGTGCAGCGGGCAGGGGAGATGCCGTCCGATGGGCCGGTCGTCATCCAGGAGGGCGACCTGCTCTGGACCGACTACGGTGTGGTGGCGCAGAACCTCCACACCGACACCCAACACCTGGGATACGTCTTGCGGGACGGCGAGATGGCACCACCGGCGGGGCTCCTCCAATGTCTGGCCAACTCCAACCGACTCCAGGACATCCTCCTGGAGAACATGGAGCCAGGACTGACGGGCAACGAGATCCTCGCGGCGACCCTCGCTCAGATGCGCTCCGAGGGGATCAACGGTACGGTGTACACCCATCCCATCGGCGATCACGGCCACGGCGCCGGACCGCTCATCGGTCGCTGGGATGCCCAGGAGGGCGTGCCTGTGCGAGGGGATGCCGTCCTTCTGCCCAACAGCTGGCACTCCATCGAGCTCCAGGCCACGACCCCCATCCCCGAGTGGGGAGGCAAGCCGGCTTCGTGTCGACAGGAGGAAGAGGCCTATCTCGACGAGGACGGTGACCGACATTGGGTCTTCCGGCGGCAGAGTCGACTCCATCTCGTCTGGTAGACGCGGCTCAGGCCGTTCCGGGCTCTTAGAACGGTGAGCGCGCGCCCACCCAAAGCCGGCGGGCGGAAGGGGCGGAAGTTCGACCGTTCCATCGTCGAGGGGCCCATCCGGGGAGCCGTCTGGAAGCTCGCCTGGCCCACGATGCTGCAGAACATCATCGGCGGTCTCCAGGGCCTCGTCGACCACGCCATGGTGGGGCACTACGTAGGCTACGTCGGCAACGCAGCCATCGGTGTGTCGTGGCAGATCTTCCTGGTGGTGGTGGTATTCATCAGCTCCCTGTTCACGGGGATGGGCGTGCTGGTGGCCCGCTTCGCCGGACGGGACGAGCCGGACAAGGTGAACCGGACGGTCTACCAGGCGTTCCTCACGTCCATCTTGCTGGTGGCCTTCGTCCTGGCGCCCATCGGCTTCCTGGCCTCGCCGTATCTCCTTGACCTGGTCAACGCGGCGCCCGATGTGCAGGCCGAGGCCCTGCCGTACATGAGGATCCTCTTCGTCTTCTCGTTCGGCATGCTGATGTTTTTCATGCTCGGAGGGGCGCTACGCTCGGCGGGTGACGCCCAGACGCCTCTTCGTCTGGGCATCGTGCTGACGGTCCTCAACATCGTCCTCAACGTCGTCCTCATCGCTGGCCTGGGTCCAATTCCTGCCTTCGGGACCCAGGGCGCCGCCATGGGGACCGTCATCTCCGGCGGGATCATCAGTGTGTACGCCCTCTACAAGCTCTTCGGCGGTCATTGGGTGGTGGCCTTCGAAAAGGGGATGGGTTGGCGACCCGACTTTCAGGTCATCAAGCAGATCTTCAAGTTCGGTCTGCCTACGGGCATCCAAGGCGTGGCCATGAACGTCGGGGGGGTCCTGCTCCTCGCCTTTATCGGGTCGCTGGCGGCCAGCGCCCAGGCCCAGGCCGCCTACGTTGTGAGCTACACCCAGCTCTTTTCGTTCATCACCTGGACCTCGGTTGGTATCATGGGTGCCACCGCGGCCGTGGCAGGGCAGAACCTCGGCGCGGAGCAACCCGACCGCACGGCTCGTTCCGTCCACGTCGCGGCCGGGTTCGGCTTGCTTCTCGCCGGGGCCATCGGCTCGACCTTTCTCGTCATCCCGACCTACCTCCTCGGGGTGTTCGGGATGGAGGATCCCGTCGTCATCGACCTGAGCGTCGAGCTCCTGCGCTATCTGGCCATTTCCGGACTCTTCGTGACGGTAGCCCTGGCGTATACGGGAGGACTGCAGGGCACCGGCGACACGAAGAGTCCCATGTACATCTCCATGATCTCGCAGATCGTCGTGCCGCTCGGCATCTGTCTCGGCCATCAGACCTTCTCCACGCTCGAGGCCCACGATATCTGGCTCGCCATCGTACTGGGGCACCTCACCCGGGCAACCCTCAGCGTCATCGTCTTCCGCCGGGGGAAGTGGCGGGACATCGAGGTGGATATCTCGGAGCGGCGGCCGGCCTGAACCTACTCGCCACTCCAGTCGTCCATTCCGGGCACGGTGACGAAGCCCGTCCCCACCCTTCGCACCGAGACCGAGCCTCCGTAGTCGAGGTGTGGACATTCGGCTGCGATGGCAGCTGCCTCCTCGTACGACGTCGCCCGGACGGCGAACATGCCTACGAGGAAGTCCGGATCCGCGACGATCTCGGGCGGCAGGTTCAGAACCTGGTCCTCGGATGCCAGGCGGCGGCCGGGCTCCCACTGCAGGTCGCCGGCAGCGACGAGGACGCCCCGCTGGGCCAGCTCCGACGTCCATCCCCAGTACTCCCTTGCCCGGCGTGCTCGCTCCTCCGGGTCCACGGTGGCGGCGTCGGGCCAACGGCCGTGAAGGACGACGACATAGCTGGGCTCAGCGGCCTCCGGTGCTCCGGCGAAGGCCACGGGGCCGGGGCTGGGCAAGGCCACGGTCGGTGTGCCCGTGGGCATGGAGCCGGACCCCTCGGCTCCGACGCCCTCGGGACCCGCTCCACTCGAGGTCAGCGCCAAGGTTGTGGGGACGGCCAGAGCGAGGGTTGCGACGGCGACGACGGGGAGGGACCACCAGGGCGCTCCTCGCGCCCTGGTCGACGCCATGTCCGCCGCGTCCAACGAAGGGCCCGGTCCTTCGCGCCCGGCCACTTCGTTGGCCCAGGACTGCACCGCGCTCACACCTCGGGCCGCGGCTCGGAGCTCCGCTGCGAGCTCGGGTGACGCTTCCACGGCGCCGAGAACGCGCTCTCGCTCTTCATCGGTCATGTCTCCTTCCAGCAATCGGAGGAGTAGTTCGTCGGATGGGCGGCTCATCGAAGGATCTCCAGATGCTTTGGCTCGAGGTCGGTACCGAGACGGCGGAGGGCGCGGAAGATGCGAGATGCCACGGTTCCCGGGGCGGAATCGGTGACGCGGGCGATCTCGGCGTACGACAGCTGTGACACGAATCGGAGGATCACGGCCCGTCGTTGATCTTCCGGGAGGCGCGCGAGGGCTTCTTCGAGTGCTTCGCGTGCGCGCTCGGCGTCCACGGCGTCGATAGGGTCGGGCGTCTTCGGATCGGGCGTCGCCCGGACCTCTGAAATGGGCCGAAGCTCACGCCGACCCACCCGTCTCAGGTGGTCGTAGGCGAGGTTCAGCGTCACCCGATGAAGCCATGTGCCGACTTGGGCGTCACCTCGAAAACCGGGAAGGGACGAGTGAAGGCGAATCATCGCCTCCTGGGCCACGTCCTCGGCGGCGTCCTCGTCCCCGAGAATCCCCATGGCGATCCGGCGTGCCACGGGCCGGTACTCGGTCGCCAACGCCGCGAGGGCTTCGGCTTCGCCGAGGACGGCCCGGGCAACCAGGTCGCCGGAGGCGCTCAACGCGGTAGCACGACGTCGGCAGGGTCCACGAACTCGGTCATGACGATGACCATGGTCGAATGGGGATGGCCGATCTCCGGCCCGACGAAGGGGAAGGCCGGGGTCGCCGGACTTCCGCCGACGTCCTCGTTCGTGGCGTACGGCATGTACAGCATGAAGTGGGGCCTCCATTGGCCCGCCGGACCGAGGTGCTGGCCGGCCGAGAGCATGTAGGCATAGGCGTCGCCCTCGGGCAACGGCAGGCTGCCGTCCTCGAACGCCTTCGTCAGTTCGGCTTCGACCTCGGACTGGCTCATCCCTCCCATTTGGAGCCGGCCCTCGGCGAGCTTACCGGGCAGTACCGTCGCGGAGGCGTCCGGACTGAAGCAGTGGGGCGCCAGGATCGTCCTGTCCGCAGCGGACCGGATGACCATGCACGAAAAGCCGTTCGTGCCCTCGACGGCCTTCTCGAAGCCCCGGGATCCGAGGACATAGACATCGGCTTCCTTCGACACCGAGAGGGGGCCGGCGCTCATCGCGAGGCGGATCTCCTCGGTGCGAGACAGTTCCGTGTACTCCTGGGCAGCGACCGGCGACGGAGAAAGCGTCTGCGACGCGAGACCCGCTACTACCACCATCGTCACGGCCGCCGCGGGGCCGGCGCCCGACCGTCGCTTGGCCGATGGGCGCCTGCTCGAGCGTCGACTACTCCCCCTCCGCATCCGTGTTCGTGTCTCGTCCATCGTTCACCTCCCCGATCGGGTTCGTGGGCTTCTCGATGGTTGGACGTCGTGGGGCGCCGCTTTCTTCCCCTCGCCAGCGACCTTCGCCTCGCCCATAATGGGCTTCCGTATTCCTGAGTAATCGCAAAGAGGACCGACAACGGCATGGCGAAGCAATACTGGCTCATGAAGTCCGAGCCCGACGTCTACTCCATCGACGATCTGAAGAAGGATGGATCGACGTGTTGGGAGGGCGTGAGGAACTACAAGGCCCGGAACAACATGCAGGCCATGAAGAAGGGCGACGAGGTGCTGTACTACCACTCGAATCAGAGTCCCCCGGGCGTCGTCGGGATCGCTCGCGTCTGCAAGGAGGCGTACCCCGACCACTTCGCATTCGACAAGAAGCACAAGTACTTCGACGAGAAGTCCGATCCGGACGATCCTCGTTGGTACATGGTGGACATCGAGTTCGTGAAGAAGCTTCCGGACATGGTGAGCCTCCACGACGTGAAAGACGACAAGAAGCTCGAGGACATGGAGCTGGTCCGCTACATGCGGCTCTCCGTTCAGTCGGTGAAGAAGGAGGAGTTCGAGCGGGTGAAGAAGATGGGCGGCTTGTGACCGGTCGCACGCCAACGCTGCTCCGGGCGCCACCGCGGTCTCCGTGGTCGGGCGCCGCCCTTTTCCTGGTGGTTTCGGCCTCGGCTATGGCCTCGGCCATGGCGGTGACTCCACTGACGGCTTCCGCCCAGAAGGTGCCGGACGCTCGCGCCCTGGGCGTGCGCCTCACGGGTGAGCCGGGCCCCAACAACGCCATCACCGACGTCGCGGGAGTGGAGGTCGGGCACTCGACGATCATCGAAGGCAGCGGCGCCCTCGTCGTGGGCGAGGGGCCTGTCCGCACCGGGGTCACGGCGATTCTCCCACGCGGACGAGAGGCCGGCGACTCGGTATTCGCCGCATGGTTCAGCCTCAACGGCAACGGCGAGATGACCGGAACCACCTGGATCGAACACTCGGGCGTTTTGGAGACGCCTATCCTCATCACCAACACCCACAGCGTGGGCGTCGTCCGGGACGCCGTCATCGCTTGGCAGAAGGAGCGCGATCCGACCTTCCTTTGGGCGCTGCCCGTGGTGGCGGAGACGTACGACGGGGGCCTCAACGACATCAACGGCTTCCATGTGCGGCCGGAGCACGCCTTCGAGGCTCTCGACGGTGCCCGGGGCGGTCCGGTGGAGCAGGGCGCAGTCGGGGGAGGCACGGGCATGCGATGTCACGGCTTCAAGGGCGGGATTGGAACAGCGTCGCGCCAGGTGGGCGACTACACCGTCGGTGTCCTGGTCCAGTGCAATCAAGGGGCGCGGCGCGACCTGCGGGTCGCCGGGGCTCCGGTGGGCGAACTCATGCCCGAGCCCAGCGCCTGCTATGCCGATCGCTCGGTTCCCGCCGAGAACCGATGGTCGGGCGTCGGATGGTGTGACGAGGCGGAGGCTCCGGGTGGGGACTCTGCGTCCGGGGGTGACGGGCGACTCGATCCGCTGCCAGAGGGCGCCGGGTCAATCATCATCGTCCTCGCTACCGACGCGCCGCTCTTGCCGACGCAGATCAAGCGACTGGTCACCCGCACGTCGCTCGGACTGGCCCGAATCGGTGGCATGGGATACAACGGATCGGGGGACATCTTCATCGGCTTCACCACGGCGAATCGCGAGGCGGCAGCGGAGCGGGGACGACGGGTGGCTCTCGCGATGCTGCCCAACGACGAGATCAATGGCTTCATCGCGGCGTCGGTGCACGCCACGGAGGAGGCGATCCTCAACGCCATGCTCGCCGCCGTGACCATGACCGGCATCAACGGATACACGGTGCCAGCGCTGCCGCACGATCGACTTCAGGAGATCATGGGTCGCTACAACGGCGCCATGGAGGGTGGGCGCCGGTGACGCTTCATTGCACGGTCCGTGGGACACACAACCAGACAGACACCGAGACAACGAGGATGATGTCGTGAAGAGTGGATTCGCAGAGTATTTCCAGGCGGGCCTCATGGCTTTGGCCGTGGTGGGCCTTCCGATGGTGGCTGGTACGCCCGCTGGAGCGGCCGCCCAGTCGCTCGTCACCACCGACCCCGTCCTCGAAAGGATCTGGGTGGAGGGAATGGAGCGCTCGCAGATCGAGCCGCTGGCTCAGGTCCTCCTGGACGAAATCGGCCCGCGCCTCACGGCGTCGCCGCAGATGGAGCGGGCCCAGGAATGGGCGGTGGAGACGTTGGAGAGCTGGGGCATCGATGCGCGTCTCGAGGAATACGGAACCTGGGAAGGATGGGACCGGGGGCCGAGCCACATCGACCTGATCTCCCCACGGGTCCGTTCCCTGGAGGGTCGGATTCTCGCCTGGAGTCCGGGCACCGGCGGCCGTCCTGTGGAGGGCGGGATCACCTACCCGGGAAACATCCGCAATCCCGGCGACTGGCAGGCGTTCCTCGAGACGGTGACGGGCAAGTGGGTCATGCTCTCGTTCCCCGAGCCCACCTGCCGGGCCGACGAGCAGTGGGCGGAGTTCGCCATGCCCGAGTCGGCCATGGAGATGGACGCCCGGCGCCAGCAGGCCGAGCAGGCATGGAATCGCAGCCTCGCCTCGACTGGATCGCAGGACAATCGGGGGCGTGACCTCCACGCCCAGCTGGAAGAAGCCGGCGCCGCAGGCATCATCACCTCCCAGTGGCCGGGCTCCTACGGTACCACACGCGTCTTCAACGCCTACAACCGGGAGTCGCCCACCTTCGAGCTGGGGTGCGAGGATTACGGTCTGGTCTACCGCCTGGCGGCCAACGGGCAGGAGCCCGTCCTCCGCCTGACGGCCGAGTCGGAGAATCGGGGCGAGGTACCCGTCTTCAACATCATCGGCGAGATCCCCGGAACGGAGCTTCCGGACGAGTACGTCGTGCTTTCCGCCCACTACGACTCGTGGGAAGGCGGGTCGGGCGCCACCGACAACGGCTCGGGCTCTGTCCTGATGCTGGAGACGATGCGCATCCTCCAGGCGGCGTATCCGAATCCGAAGCGGACCATCGTCATCGGACTCTGGAGCGGTGAGGAACAGGGACTCAATGGGTCCCGGGCCTTCACCGAGGACCATCCCGAGGTCGTCGAGGGGCTGCAGGCCCTATGGAACCAGGACAACGGGACTGGCCGTATCGTGCGGCTGTCGGCGCAGGGCATCGTCGGCGCCACGCCGTCCATCGCCTCGTGGATGCAGAAGGTGCCGGCGGAGGTCTCCCAGCACGTCGAGCTTCAGCTACCCGGAATGCCCGGCGGCGGTGGCTCGGATTACGCCTCCTTCGTCTGCTACGGAGCGCCGGCGTTCAGCCTGGGAGCGCTGTCGTGGGACTACGGCTCACACACCTGGCACACCCATCGCGATACCTTCGACAAGCTCGTCTTCGACGATCTCATGAACAACGCGGTGCTGACGGCGTCCCTCACGTACCTGGCGGCGGACGACCCGAACTTCACCGACCGCACGCGACGTGAGGTCATGACCCGCGGTGGCCGTCCGGTGGACTGGCCGGCGTGTCAGCCGGCCGTGCGGCGTTCCTCCGACTCTCCGAGGATGCAGTAGATGGCCGACGTCATGAACTACGTGGGGGGCGGATGGCGACAGGCGTCCGCTTCCGACACGCTGCCCGTGAGCGACCCGGCCCGGGGCGAGGAGATCGGGCGCGTGCCCGTCTCCACGGCTGTCGATGTGGACGCGGCAGTGAAGGCGGCTTCCGAGGCCTACCCGATGTGGCGAGCGACGCCGTCGCCTGAACGGGCCCGGGTCCTCTTCCGACTGAAGGCCCTCCTGGAAGAGCACAAGGAGGAGTTGGCGGTCCAGCTCACCCGCGAGCACGGGAAGATCCTCGCCGAGACGCGAGGCGAAGTTCAGCGTGGCATCGAGAACGTGGAGCACGCCTGCGGGGTCCCCACGCTCATGATGGGAGATACCGTCGAGGAGATCAGCCGCGGCATCGACTCGGCGTCGTGGCGTCAGCCCATGGGCGTGTTCGGCATCATCACACCCTACAACTTCCCCGTCATGATCCCTCTCTGGTTCTGGCCCTACGCTGTGGCCACGGGGAACACGGTGGTGCTGAAGCCGAGTGAACAGGATCCCCTCACCCATCAGAAGATCGTCGAGTTGGCCGAGAAGGCGGGCCTTCCGCCGGGCGTCCTGAACGTCGTCCACGGGAGTCGGGAGACGGTCGAGGCCATCTGCGATCACCCGGGCATCGTCGGTGTGTCCTTCGTCGGCTCGAGCAACGTCGCCGAGATCGTCTACCGACGGGCTTCGGCTGCCGGGAAGCGAGCCCAGACGCTGGGCGGTGCCAAGAACTACCTCATCGTCTTGCCCGACGCGGACATGGACGCAACGCTCGACGCGTGCGCTTCGTCCATCTTCGGCTCGACGGGCCAGCGCTGCCTGGCGGGGAGCATCGTCGTGGGGGTGGGCGATGCCCACGCCCAGATCCGTGAACGTCTCCTGGATCACGCCTCGTCCATCAAGATCGGAGACGGTCTTGAACCGGACACGCAGATGGGGCCGGTTATCTCCGCCGTCCACCGCGATCGCGTGAAGGCCTTCATCGACAAGGGTGTGTCGGAGGGCGCACACCTCAGCCTGGACGGCCGTGACGCCACGGTCGAGGGCCTGGAGGATGGCTACTGGGTCGGCCCCACCGTCTTCGAGGACGTCTCGCCGGACATGTCCATCGGAACGGAGGAGATCTTCGGCCCCGTGGCGGCCATCAACAAGGCGAGCACCGTCGAGGAAGCCATCTCCATGATGCACGGCAGCCGATACGGAAACGCCTGCTCCCTCTTCACCACCAGCGGTAGGGCGGCCCGGGAGTTCCGCTATCACGCCGGCATCAGCATGATCGGCATCAACATCGGTGTCGCCGCGCCCATGGCCTTCTTCCCCTTCGGCGGGTCGAAGCAGTCGTTCTACGGCGACCTCAAGGCTGCCGGCCGCGACGCCGTCTCGTTCTATACCGACCAACGGGTGGTCATCTCCCGCTGGTCCACCGATCCCCCCGACCCCCATCTCATTCCCAAGCCATGACCACGACGACGCTGGCCAAAGGGCCGACGAGCGCAGAGACCATCCACGGACAGAAGGAGCTCCTCCTTCCATCCATGCTTCATCTCTACAAGGAGCCGCTGGTCCTGTCCGAGGGTCAGGGCGTCCGGGTCCGCGATCCCGAGGGCCACGAGTACCTGGACCTCTTCAGCGGTATCCTCACGACGTCGGTGGGCCACTGCAATCCGAAGGTCGTCGATGCCGTGACCCGGCAAATGAAGACGCTGGGTCACGTTTCCACACTCTACGCCACCGAGCCCCAGGTCGAGGCGGCCCGCAAGCTCGCGGACATCGCGCCGGGTGCGCTGAAGACGAGCTTCTTCACCAATTCGGGCACGGAGGCCATCGAGACGGCCCTCATGATGGCCTGCCTGGCCACGGGGCGTAGCGAGATCATCGGGCTGCGCGTGGGATACCACGGGCGTTCGTTCATGGCGACCAGCGTCACCGCCCATTCGGGATGGCGGCCCCTTGCGACACCGGTGGCGGGGATCAAGCACGCCAAGTCGCCCAATCCCTACCGGTGCCCCTTCAAGCAGCCCTGCGACGACACATGCGTCGACAAATTCGTCGACGACCTGGAAGAGGTCATCGTCACGACGACGAATGGTCGACCGGCGGCCTTCATCGCGGAGACCATCATGGGCGTGGCCGGTTACGTCGTGCCCCCGGCGGGCTACTTCGAGAGGGCGGCGGAGGTGATCCGCCACTACGGCGGTCTCCTCGTCATCGACGAGGTCCAGGCCGGCTTCGGGCGCTGCGGCGACCACTGGTTCGGCATCCAGCACCACGGAGTGGATCCGGACATCATGGTCATGGCCAAGGGCATCGCCAACGGATGGCCGGTGGGCGCCACCATCGCCACGGAGGAGGTCGCCAACGCGTGGAAGGGCAAGACCATCTCCACTTTCGGGGGGAATCCCATCTCGATGGCCGCCATGTGTGCGACGCAAGACGAGCTTCGTGACCACGACGCGCCCCACAATGCCACCGCCCGGGGCGAGCAACTCCGATCTGCCCTCCTGGAGATGCAGGGGCGGCATCCCTGGATGGGCGACGTGCGGGGAATGGGGCTCATGCAGGCCATCGAGATCGTGAAGGACCCCGAGACGAAGGAGCCCGACAAGGAACGCACGTCGCGGCTCATGGAAGCCACCCGCGAAGAAGGCGTTCTCATCGGGCTCGGCGGGCTTCACGGCACCGTCATCCGGATCGGGCCGTCGCTGCTCATCAGCGAAGACGAGATGGCCGAGGGCATCTCGAAGCTGGAGCGGGCCGTGGATCGGGTGGGCTGAGGGGCTCATGCCAGCTGACGCCTGGTTGCTCCTCATCGTATCGGTGGGACTCGGACTCGGCGTGGAGCTCGTCTACATGAGAGCCAGGCGGCGTGAGGGACACATGGGGCGGCGGGGAGATACGGGGCGGCGGGGACGGAGTGGCGACGAGCGCACGCGAGAGGACCGTCATCCGTGACGTCGCCCGTAATTGTCGGTGTCGTCGTCGGGTATCTCCTCGTACTCCTCCTCATCGGGCTCTGGGGGAACCGCGACTCCCACGACCTCGAGGGCTACTACGTCGCGGGTAAGAAGCTCCCGGCCTGGGTCATCGCCTTTTCGTCGAACGCTACCGGTGAAAGCGCCTGGCTTCTGCTCGGTCTCACCGGCATGGGATACGCGATCGGTGTCCACGCCTTCTGGATCATCATGGGCGAAGTGCTGGGCGTGGCGTGCGCCTGGGTCTTCGTGGCCCGCCCCTTCAAGGAGTACACGGACCGTTACCGCGCCATCACGGTGCCCGACTATCTCACCGAGCGGTTTCGCGACGAGTCGAGCATCTTCCGATGGCTGTCCGCGCTCATCATCCTGAGCATGGTGATGGCGTACACCGCCGCCCAGCTCACCGCGTCGGGCAAGGCCTTCGACTCCTTCCTGGGGACGGGATACACTGCGGGGGTGTGGATCGGGCTGGCTATCGTCCTCTTCTATACCACCGTCGGCGGCTTCAAGGCGGTCGCCTACTCCGACTTCCTCCAGGGCGTCCTCATGCTGGGCTGCCTGATTACGCTGCCCATCGTAGGCATCGTGCAGGCAGGTGGGTGGGACCCGATGATGGATGCCCTCCGGGCACAGGATCCGGCGTTGCTCCAGCCCATGGGCACCTACGGCCTCACTGTGGCGGGCGTGCTCAGCGCCGCTGGATCCGTGGCCATCGGGCTCGCTTTCCTCGGGTCGCCCCAGCTCCTCACCCGCTTCATGGCAGCTCGCGATCAGAAGCAGATCGTCAACGGAGGCTTCTGGGCCGTCCTCTGCGTAATCGGCTTCGATGTCGGAGCGGTGTTCGGGGGGATGGCCGGCCGCACCCTCTCCCCGGGGTTGGCAGACCCCGAGACGATCCTTCCGGAGATGAGCGCCGCGTTCTTCCCCGACTTCTTCACCGGGATCTTCCTGGTGGTGGTCCTGGCGGCCATCATGTCGACAGTGGACTCGCTCCTGATCCTGGCGTCGTCTTCGGTGGTGCGGGACGTGGTGCAGAAGGCGCTGGGGGTCGACGCCTCGGAGCGGGCCCTTTCGAACCTCGGGAAGGGTGTGACGGTGGTCATCGGAGCGGTCGGGCTCGTCGTTGCCCTCCTCGAAGTCCGCATGATCTTCGACTTCGTTCTCTTCGCCTGGTCGGGGATTGCGTGTGCCTTCACGCCGGTGGTTCTCCTCTCGCTCTTCTGGAAGGGGACGACGAAGGCCGGAGCGGTCGCAGGCATGGTGGTCGGTTTCGCCACGACGGTCATCTGGGTGCGCGCCTTCAAGGCCGACTTCTACGACCTCTACGAGATGATCCCCGGCTTCTTTGCGGGGCTCCTGGCGTGTTGGCTGGTGAGCCTGTTCACGCAGGCCGATTCTGAGGCGGTGGCGGAGTTGGAGTCGATCAGGGAGACGGTGGGACCGACGTTCTGATCGGTGGGTGCGAGGGACTTCTTCTCGGCGTGACGGGGCGCCGCGATATTCATCGTCCACTCAGATCTCTCCCAGGCAACGACCCTCCTTTGAATACGACCTCTCCGCGCGGTGAGGTCTTCGAGTTCGCGGACCTCGAGGTTCGCCAACAACCCGACGACGTCACCTGCGGGCCGACTTGCCTTCAGGCGCTCTACGCCTTCCATGGGGAGCCCAGCGCCCTGGACGAGGTCATCGCCTCGGTGCGCTCCCTCGCGCACGGCGGCACACTCGGCGTGCTGTTGGGCATCGACGCTCTGGAGCGTGGCTACGACGCCACGCTCTACAGCTACAATCTCCACGTGCTCGATCCGTCGTGGTTCATTGAACCCCGGCGAGACCTGAAGGCCGAGCTGATGCGGCAGCTCGACATCCGGGAGGGAAAGCAGCTCCGGGCGGCAATCCAGGCGTACATCGACTTTCTCGATGCGGGGGGTGAACTCCGCCACGAGGCGCTCACGCCCGAGCTCCTGGCGGACATCGTCCGGGATGGCAGCCCACCCATCACGGGCCTCAGCGCGACGTATCTCTATGGCTGTCGGCGAGAGGTCTTCGACGGGACCGAGAGTCGCTACGACGATGTTCACGGAGAGCCCGTCGGGCATTTCGTCGTGATCTCGGGCTTCGACCCGGCCACGGGTGACTTCCGGATCTCGGACCCGTCCCAGGACAACCCCCTCCACCAGTCGGGGACGTACTGGGTGAAGCCCCACCGCCTCATCGGCGCCATCTTCCTGGGGGTGACCACGTACGACGGCAACCTCCTCATCGTACGCCCCCGGGGGGTGTGACCCGTGAACCGTCTCATCGTCGTCGAGCGCCCCGAGCGTTGGCCTTTCCAGATTCCCGGCGTGGAGGTGGTTTCCGCGCGCGAGTACCTCACGGCGGCGCGCTTTGCCGACGGACCCCGGGCGACCGTTCTCAATTTCTGCCGCAGCTACGCCAAGAACACCACGGGCTACTACGTCTCCCTACTCGCCGCAGCCAGGGGCCACCGACCGCTGCCGTCGGTGACGACCGTGCAAGGTCTTTCCGTGGACTCGGTGGTGCGCGTTGCGGCGGACGATCTAGGGGATCTCGTACAGACGAGCCTCGAGCCTCTCAAGTCGGACGACTTCGAGCTCAGTGTCTATTTCGGCCGCAACCTGGCCAAGCGCTATGCAAGGTTGTCGCGGGCTCTGTACGGGCACTTTCCCGTCCCGTACCTCAGGGCTCGTTTTCGGAGGGACGCCGATGGCGCGTGGCAGTTGAGTGGAGTCCGGGCGATCTCGGCCAGCGACGTTCCCGAGGCCCACCACGACTTCGTCATCGAGACCACCTCGCGCTTCTTCCGCCACGGTCGCGACGGAAGCCCGAAGCGGAAGGACTGGCGATACGACCTCGCGATTCTGTGGTCGGAGGACGACCCCCAGGCTCCATCGAATGCCGGGGCCATCAAGAAGCTCGTGAAGGCCGCCGAGCGGATCGGGATCAAGGTCGATGTCATCGAGCCCGACGACTTCGGCCGTCTCGAGATCTACGACGCCCTCTTCATCCGCGAGACGACCCATATTGGGCACCACACCCACCGCTTCGCCCTACGGGCCGAGGCTGCGGGCCTCGTCGTCGTCGACGATCCCGAGTCCATCGTGCGGTGCACCAACAAGGTCTACCAGGCGGAGCTCTTCGACCGCCACGGGATCAGTGCCCCGGAGACGCTGGTGGTGCACGACGGCAACCGCGACACCGTCGCCGATGTCCTCGGGCTGCCCTGCGTCCTGAAGGATCCCACCGGCGCCTTTTCGTCTGGAGTGACGAAGGCCGAGACGCAGGAAGAATTGTCGGCGGCGCTGGATCAGCTCCTCGAGGACTCGGAACTGGTCATCGCACAGGAGTGGACGCCCAGCGCCTTCGATTGGCGCGTGGGCATTCTGGAGGGTCGACCGCTCTTTGCTGCCCGGTACCACATGGCTCGCGGACACTGGCAGATCGTGCGGCAAGGGGCGCCGAAGAGTTGGCGCTATGGGCGGGTCGAGGCTGTTCCCGTTGACGAGGTGCCGGCCCAGGTCCTCGACCTCGCCCTCCGGGCGGCGGGCCTCATCGGCGACGGTCTCTACGGCGTCGACTTGAAGGAGCTCGACGATGGCCGCGTGGTCGTCACCGAGGTCAACGACAATCCGAACCTCGATAGCGGGGAGGAGGATCGGGTCATCGGCGATGCCCTCTACGACACCGTCATGGACTTCTTCGCCCGACGGCTCGAGGCGCGGGGGACACGCAGGTGAGTCGTCTCGGCCTCTTCGACGGCTACGGCGTCGAGATCGAGTACATGATCGTCGACGAAGAGACGCTGGACGTCCGTCCGGTGTGCGACCGACTCATGGAGGCGATGGCCGGCGAGCCCGTATCCGAGCTCGAGCGCGGTGAGATCGCGTGGTCCAACGAGTTGGTCCTCCATGTGCTGGAGCTGAAGACCAACGGGCCGGCGACTTCGCTGACCGGGCTCGGGCAGCACTTCCGAGCCGAGGTGGCCACTGCCGATGCCGCACTCGGCGGTCTCGGCTGCCGCCTTCTGCCCGGTGGGGTCCACCCGTGGATGGATCCGGCCAAGGAGACGCAGCTGTGGCCCCATGAGTACAACGTCGTATACGAGACGTTCGACAGGATCTTCGGCTGCTCCGGACACGGCTGGTCCAACCTCCAGAGTACCCACCTCAACCTCCCCTTCGACGGAGATCGTGAGTTCGGGCGGCTCCACGCTGCTATCCGGGCTGTCATCC
>JABDLS010000054.1 GCA_013002885.1 Gemmatimonadota bacterium
TTTCGCACCGCAGCCTGCTCGCCGTCGCCCTCGGGCTCGCTCTGCTCGCAGCGCCCTCGGCTCTCCAGGCCCAGGACCACTCGGCGATCATCGAGTACCGCCAGTCCATTATGAACGCCTTCCGGACTCACATGGGTGGCGTGGGCGCGGCCATGGCGAACACGGTGCCGATGGACCATGCGGGTAATCACGCAGTGGCGTTCCACGAGATGGCTCTGTCGCTGGCCAACGTCTGGCCGCAGGGCTCGACCTCCACAGACTCCCGCGCCCTGGCAGGCATCTGGGAGAACCGCAACGACTTCATGAACAAGGTCACCGCCATCCAGGCCGCGACATCGGAACTGGTGGACGCCACGGAGACGGGCGACGCGGAAGCGGTAGGTGCTGCGCTACAAGCGGTCCAGGGAACGTGCCGGGGGTGCCACACGGACTACCGGGGTCCGGCCAACTGAACCCGGTGGCGCCCTTGGCGGTCCGGCGAACTAGCCGGACGGAACGAACGCGACGATCCTGAGGGGTCCTCCGCTCCCGCCCTCGATCTTCATGGGCAGCGCGACCACATAGGCGCCGGCCTGCGGCAGGAGATCGAGGTTCGCGACGTTCTCGAAGCCGGCAATGTTCTCGGAATAGAGCGCGACGTGGGCGGCGAAGTCTGCGGACCGGCCGTAGTCGATGCTGGGCGTGTCGATGCCGACGGCGACGATACCGCGCTCGGCAGCCAGCCAACCCGCTGCGTCGGGCGAGAAGCCGGGGAAGTGGAGCTGGGCCACGGCATCGGGGCCCACCTCATCGGTGCCGAGGTAGGCGGTCGGATCATCCCAGCGCTCGGCCCACCCCGTCCTCAGCAGGAGAATGCCGCCGTCGGGCAGCGGGCCGTGCACCGCCTCCCAGGCAGTGAGATCGTCGACGGTGACGAGGTAGTCCGGGTGTACCTGCTCGGTTACATCGACGACGGCCGCGGGCCCGATGAGACCGGAGAGCGGGATCTCGTCGGTGGTGAGGCGCCCCTCGGCGAAGTGAATGGGCGCATCGAGGTGGGTCCCGCCATGCTCGGCGGACGAGAACGCGTAGGACGAGTAGAACCACCCGCCCTCGGTGGGCCCGTAGGCGAGCTCCTCGAGCTGGAAGCCTGCGGTGTCGGTGGGCCAGTAGACGGTCGACGGTCCGAAGGCGTGGGTGAGGTCGATCCACCGGCCAGCGCTCCCGTCGAAGACGGCTCCGTAGTCAGGCGGTTCGGGCTCGGTGCAGGCAGCGAGGGCGAAGAAGAGGAGGGCGGTGAGGGCGCGTCTGAACTTGGCCGCAGGTAGCTCTCGCCTCGTCCGCCCGGACTGCCGCTTCTTCAACGTCCTCACCTTCAACGTCCTCACCTTGGACCTCCTCATGTCCCTCATCGCGAGGGTGGCGACTGGACCCCCGCCCAGATCTCACCGAGCACCCGCTGGAAGTTGCCGCCGAGGATCCCCCGGATATGCTCGTCGGTGTAGCCCCGGCGGATGAGGCCTTCGGTGACGTCGAACATCCGCTGGGGGTGGGCGATCTCGTCGATGTCGATCTTGTCCCGGAAGGCATACGACCCCTTGTAGTTGGCCTTGAGGCTCTCGTATTCGGCGGCGGGCATGTCGTCGTACCCGTGGAGGTCGATGTCCGACCCGATGCCGAGGTGCTCGACGCCGATGAGATCTCGGACGTGGTCGAAGTGGTCGATGTAGTGCTCGACGGTCGTGGGCTCGTTGCCTGTGACGAAGTTCCTCACGCCGGTGATGCCCATGACGCCGCCGGTCTCCGCCATTCGTCGAATGGCCTCGTCGGTCTTGCACCGCGGGTGGCCGGGGTTGAGGGCCCGGGCGTTGGAGTGGGTGTAGAGGACCGGCGCTCGGGAGACCTCGCATGCGTCGAGGGTCGTCTGGTCGCCAGAGTGCGAGACATCGACGGCCATGCCCACTCCGTTCATGGCTTCGACAATACCGACGCCGAAGTCGCTGATACCACCGTCGACACGCTCGGTGGAGCCGTTACCGATCATGTTGCGGCTGTTGTAGGTGAGTTGGCTTACCCGCTGCCCGAGGGCGTGGAACTGGGCCACATCCCCGGGGGACCGGAAGTGGGTCGAGTCCTGAAGGCCGATGAGGATGCCGGCCCGCCCGGATCCGTGAACCGCAGCCAGGTCTTCGGCGGTGTCGATGCGGACGAAGACGTCGGGCCGGTTGGCGATGATGGCGTTGAAGGAAGCAACGAAGGAGAGGACGTTCTGGTACGCGGCCTCGGTGGTGCGACCGCCGACGCCCCGGGCAATATGGAAGACGTCGATCTCCGAATCCCGAAACTCCTGGGCGTCGGCCTCGGTGAGACCGGAGAAGTCCGGACCCCACCGCGCGCGCACCTCGCTGTTGAGCGTGGTTAGGCCGAGCATGTCGATGACGAGGGAGCCGGTGACGAGGTCGATACAGCGCTGGGAGTACTCTCGCCGACCCCCGGCGCGCAGGCTGTATCGGCCGAGGTTGATGAAGGGCGCGGCGAGGCTGAGGCCAGCCGCTGCAGCGGCGCCGCGCAGAACCTCACGCCGGGTGATGGTGGACGCGGAGTCCCTGGAGGAGCGGATATCGTAACGCTTCATTCTTCCTCCTGATCGGTCCCGGTCGCGCCTTCGTATTCATCCAGACGTTCCAGCATGTCGTTCATCATCTCGTTGAGTTTCTCCTCCACGTGGCGGGCCTTGGACTTGGCCTTGGCGGGCGAGAGCTGACCTACGGCGACCATGTGGCACGTCGAATAGAAGTCGCGGATGAGTTCGAGAAGCTGCTTGATGTGACGCCGGACGGCGAAGTCCGACCGACGGTCCTCCTCGGGAGGGACGGGGGTGTTGGACGGCACAGATGACTCCGATGGCGGGGGTGAAGTCGTCAAAGTACGCGGGCTAGCCGTCGTACGCCTCGAGCACACCGAGGACATAGTCGATGTCGGCCTCGGTGTGGTCGGCGTTGACCTGCGCCCGGATCTCCTCGTCCCCCTGGGGCACCACGGGGTAGGCCAGCCCGGTGACGAGGACGCCGTGATCGTAGAGGTGGCGGACCATATCCCGCGTTCGTGCGGTGTCGCGGATCATGAGGGGCACGACGGGATGCTCCCCTGGAATCGTCTCGATGCCGATGCGCTCGAGGCCGTCCTCGAAGCGCTTCGTAAGCGAGCGGAGACGGGCGAGGAGCTGCTCGCCTTCGGCGCTGGCCACGATCCGGAGGGACGCCAGGGCGGCGGCGGCCTCCCCCACGGTGATGGGGTTGGAGTAGATGTACATGGGCGACGACTCGCGGAGGAACCGGATCGTCGCGGCGTTGGCGACGACGTACCCGCCATTCACGCCGAAGGCCTTACCCAGTGTGCCGACGAGGATGTCGACGGGAGGCGCGTTGGTGTATTCCTCGACGCCGCGCCCGGTGAGGCCAAAGGCTCCCACGCCGTGGGAGTCGTCGACGAGGCAGACGGCGTTCTCCTCGTACCCGCTGTCATGGCGGGTGCAGAGCTTCATGACCTCATCGAGAGGGGCGTGGTCGCCGCGCATGGAAAAGATCCCGTCGGTGACGACGAGGGCCCGCTTGGCCTTTCCCTTCCACTCCTCGAGCGCCTTGTCGAGGGCGGCCATGTCGTTGTGGGCGTAGATGGCCTTGCCCGCCGGCCGGGCCAGACGCATGGCGTTGATGATGCAGTTGTGGTTCAGCTCGTCTGAAATGAGGACGGTGTCCTTCGTGACGAGGGGCGTCAGCGTCGAAACGATGGCGGCGTACGCCGACGAGAAGATCATCCCCGCCTCGCGGCGGTGGAACGCGGCCAGCTCGGCCTCGAGGGCGACGTGGGCTTCGTAGCTTCCGGAGATGAACCGAACAGCACCAGGGCCGGCGCCGAACTCGGCGGTCGCCTTCTCCTCGGCCTCCATGACCTCGGGCCGGAGTCCCATCCCCAGGTACGAATTGGAGTTCATGCGGAGAAACTCCTTGTGACCCTCTCCGTCGAGGAGGAAGCGCGGGCCACGGTCCCCCTCGGCGCGCTTCACGCCGACGACGACGCTCTCGGCACCTTTGGCGGTGCCGGCATCCTCGAGTCCAGCGACGTGATCTTCGAGTACCTGCGTCAGGCGATCCACCGGCATGGTGTGACTCCTCTATCTAGTCGTCTTGCTGTCTTTGATTGAACGGATGCTGCTGGATACCGCATCACGCAGGCGCCTCGATGTGCTTCAGCATGTCGGCCGTCATGGCGGAGGCATCATACGAGGGATCCCACCCCCACTCCTCCCTTGCCGCGGTGTCGTCGATGCGGTCGGGCCACGACTCGGCGATGGCTTGGCGCACCGGGTCGACGTCGTAATCGATCTGGAAGTCGGGCATGTGCTTCCGAATCTCGGCGGCAAGACCCTCCGGCGTGAGTTGCATCCCCGTCACGTTGAAGGCGTTGCGGTGCACGAGCTTCGAGGCGTCTGCCTCCATGATGGCGACCAGAGCGTCGACGGCGTCGGGCATATACATCATGTCGAGCTGGGCGTCGGCCTCGAGGAAGCAGGTGTAGCTGCCCTCGGCCACCGCCTCGTAGAAGATCTCCACGGCCCAGTCGGTGGTACCGCCTCCAGGTGGCGCGCCGTAGGAGATGAGGCCGGGAAAGCGGACCCCCCGAGTGTCGACGCCGAAGCGCGTGTGGTAGTAGTCGCAGAGCAGCTCGCCGGCGACCTTCGTGATACCGTACATCGTCGTGGGACGCATGACGGTGTCCTGGGGCGTCGGGTTCTTCGGCGTGTCCGGCCCGAAGACCCCGATGGACGACGGCGTGAAGACGGCGCAACCCTGGTCGCGAGCCACCTCGAGAACGGCCTCGAGGCTCACCATGTTCACGTGCCACGCCAGCCGCGGGTCCTTCTCTCCGATGGCCGACAGGATGGCTGCCAGATGATAAACCGTGTCGGCGTCGTGGCGCATGACGGCCTGCCCCACGGCCTTCGGCTGCGTGGCATCCAACACCTGGAAGGGGCCGGCCTCGGTGAAGTCGGGACCGAGGTGGCGGACGTCGGTGGCCAGGACGTTGGCCTCACCGTAGAGCTCACGGAGTCGGGGCACGAGCCACGAGCCGATCTGGCCGCCGGCTCCGGTAACGAGGATGCGGTTCACGACGAGACGATGCGGTTCACGACGAGGGCGCTCCGGTGTCGGTTCTCGGGGGGATCGATACCCGGACTGCCGGCCCGGGCCGCCTGCGAACGCCCGAATCTACAAGGGTTCGTGGGGAGCGGGCGAGAGCGCCTGGCGCGAGACGTGGGTCCCGGAGGACCACGGCCCGCGAGCACCGCGGCGGCGGGCGCCCGGCCCGGCCCACCGGCTCTGGAAATGAACCGCGTTACCTTTTCGCCCCTCCAGCCGTCTGGTTGTCGTACAGGCCCGTTTCGGCGGGCGAGACAACCACGGAGGACAACCGATGCAACCGCTAAAGAATCTCCGATTCACGGCGCTTCTGGCGCTCTTTGCCGTCGCCGCCTGCGATGATGTCGCGACGGACCCCGCTCTCGAGGAACTGACAGCAGCCGAGCAGCTGGAGCTCGCCGTCCTCGCCGACGAGGGCTCGTACGACGTAGCCACCGAAGTGGCGATGGTCAGCACCGACGTGGCGGCCGATGACGGCAACGCCATGGCGACCGATGCACGGGCTCTGAACGCCCAGGCCCGGACAGCGTTCGCTCAGGCCCGCTCGGCCTGGCTGGCCAATGACCACGCTGAAGCCCTTCGCCTTTCGCGCCTGGCGCGGCGTCTCGTCGCCCGGGCCCTCATCGCCACCGGCGGCGTCCCGGCGGTGGAGGACCTCATCGAGCGACTCGAGGACTTCCTCGCCACCATCGACGCCGAGGTCGTGGACGACCCCGATGCCCTACGGGCCGAGCTCGAAGCCGTCATCGCGGAGGCCAAGGCCCTCCTGGAGGCCGGAGACTCGGTGGAGGCCGCCGCGCGTGCCATTCTGGGTGACCAGCGTCTACGCCATCGTCGCGGCCATCGTGACCGTCCGTTCCACGTCGGTCAGGACCGTGCCCGTCTCGAGGTGGCCTTCGCCGCTTCGTCCATCGGGCTGGCGACCCGGCTCATCGAGTCCGACGCCGCCGTGACCGACGTCGCGGTGACCGACCGGCAGAACCGCTGGCTCCGGCACGCCCACCGCATGCTCGAGCTCGCTGAACGGGCTCTGGGCAACGGCAACTATGGCCGGGCGGTGCACTTCGCCCATCATGCCCAGTGGTCGGCGTTGAAGGCCGTGATCCTGCCCGGAGGAATAACCGAAGAGGAGCTGAAGATGATGGCCCGCGTGGCCGGAGAACTCCTCGAGCAGGCGAGAGCCGCTGTAGGTGAAGACGACACGGAGATCCGAAAGCGCGTGCTGAACCGGGCGGCGGAGCTCTTCGAGATCGGAATCCGGCGGTTGGAAGCCGGCCACAAGCGGGGCGTCGCCCAGCTGTGGCGGTCGGCGACCATGTCGGTCTGGCTCATAGGCTGATGTCCGCCGGGAGGGGCGCGTCGTTTCCCATGCGGAAGCGGCGCGTCCTCTCCTATCTTGCGGCATGGATGCACGGGTGGAGCGAACCGATGCGCAGGTCGTCCGAGACGTACTCGACGGAGACCGTGACGCGTACCGCCTTCTGGTTCGGCGCTACGGCGACACGCTCCACGGGCACGCGCTCCGCATGACCGGCTCGGCCGACGAAGCCGCGGACCTGGTCCAGCGAGCCCTGGTGAAGGGCTACAGGAAGCTCGGGAGTTGCCGAGAGCCCGAGCGGGTAGGCGCCTGGTTGTTCCGGATCCTGGCCAACATGTGCAAGGACCACGTCCGGAGTCGCAGGCGATCGGACATACCGCTGGCCAAGGTGCAGGAGGTCCTGCCCGATGACTCGGACCCGGAAGCCGACGCCGTCGGCGCCGAGATCAGAAGCCGGATCTGGGGAGCGCTGGACGCCCTGACGCCGGAGCAGAAGGAAGCCTTCGTTCTGAAGCACGTCGAAGGTCGATCGTACGAGGAGATGGCCGCGGTGATGGATCTGTCGGTCGCCTCCCTGAAGATGCGGGTCCAACGAGCGCGAAAGGCGCTCCGAGGACTCCTGGAGGAGTTCGCATGAATGACGACCGACATATCGAGGCCTCCTCGGGTGGCCCAGCGAATCGGCCTGACGCCGACGAGCGCCGTGACTACGACGAGTGGGAGCGGATGATCGCCGCCTTCCGCCAGTCGGCGCCCCGGTCGACGGGGGCCCCGCCGTGGCTGGAGCAAAAAGTCATGGCGGAGATCGAGGCGCTTCCGGAATCCGGGCCATTCGCGCGCCTGCTGCAGTGGCTCGTGCGCCCCGCCCCGGTGCGGATCCCGCCACTGGCGGGACTGGCAGTGGCCGCTGGCTTGGCTCTGCTCATCGCGCTCCCCCGGGGTGGTGAGCCTGGCCCGGGAGGCGTAGTCGACGGGGGCGTGGTCGACGGGGCTGTGGTGGACGGTTCCGACGTCCGCCCCGCCGGCGGTGGTAGCGACGGCATGGAGGCGGTCGTCTACGTGCAGTTCGTTCTGGAGGCTCCAGGCGCGAACAGCGTCGCCGTCGCCGGCGACTTCAGCGAGTGGGAGCCCGAGTACACCCTGGAAGACGTGGACGGCGACGGCGTCTGGACGGGCCGCGTGCCTGTGAGGCCGGGCGTCCACACGTACATGTTCCTCATTGATGGGACGGAGTGGCAGACCGATCCGCGTGCGGAGCGCTACTCCGACGACGGCTTCGGTAACCGAAACGCCGTGCTCGCAGTGACGGCAGGGACCTGACGGCCATGACTCGCCTGGACGTTACCTCTGGCCTGGCCCTCGAGCGACCGGCCCCCGTGTCGGGCCGGCGCGCGGCGTCGTGCCTGGTGGCGCTCGCCGCGTTGGTGACGTGGGCCGAGACCGCGGTCGCCCAGGCCGAGATCACGGTGGAGGCAGGCGCGTCCCAGATCGGGCCGGCCATCGGGGTCGCCAGCGACGATGCCCACTTTGCCATGGCGGGACTCCGGGGAAGCTGGTACGGCCAGTCGGGGACGGGCCTCGTGGGCTCGGTCCTGGTGGGCACGGGCCTCGGCACATCGGACTCCCGGTTCGTGTCGGGCCTCCTCGAGGGCCGGATCGTCGATCGGTGGCGTCCCGGCCTCGAAGCCCGTCTGGAAGGCCGGCTCATGGGGTTCGATGCAGTGACGCCCTTCCCCTACCGCTCGACGGCCATCGAGGGGGGTCCCTCCTTGCGGTGGTACAACTCCGACGTGTCGGTGGAGGTTGCCGGCCTTGCAGGCATCGGGCTCTCGCAGATCGAGCTGTGGCGCGTCGCCGACGGCCCCACACGGGTCTTCGAGAACGAGCTTCGACGCGCCGGAGGCACCGCCGAAGTCCTCTTCGGTCCGCCGACGTCCCAATTCGGTCTGGTGGGCGGTTGGCACCACACGCCCGAGGGCGACTACGAATCCGTAGGTGCCCGGGCGGTGTTCGCCGGGTCCTGGGGCATCGCCGAGCTCCGCGCCGACCGGTGGACGACACCCATCGACACGGAGGTCGTGGCGGGCCTCGCCATCGTCATCCCCATCGGCTCGGCGTGGACTCTCCGAGGCTTCTTCGGACGCACCGAGCCCGATCCGCTGACCCTGGCTCAGCCCGGATCAGCCAGCGGCGGCATGATGGCGGGACGGAGTTTCCGAATCGCCGACGACTTCAGAGGCGGGAACGCCATCTATGAGATCGTCGACGAGAACGCCGGCAGGAGCCGTGTGCGCTTCGTCGTGGCGGCGCCGGAAGGCGCGCAGGGGGTTCAGCTCCTGGGGGACTTCAACCTGTGGGAGCCCCAAGCGATGACTCCCGCAGACGGTGGTTCGTGGACCCTCGAGGTCCTCGTGCCCGATGGGGTCCACCACTTCGGGTTCCTGGTGGACGATGAATGGTTTGTGCCCGACGACGCTCCAGATGTCGTCGCGGACGAGTGGGGGCGCCAGAGCGCGACCCTCGTGATTGAAGGAGCATCATGATGAATACATACGTGAGCCGGCGCCGACTCATCGGCGTCACCCTGACCTTCTCGGCCGTGTTCGCCACCGCGCCGGTCCTCCTCCCGTCGGCCCTCGGGCTCGAAGGACAGGATCCGGCGACGGCCAGCCCGGGGGTGCAGACAGCGCCCGCGACGGCGCGACTCCGGGCCCAGCAGACACTACCGCCTGACGTCTTCTCGGAGTTGGACCGACTGAGCACCGAGATGGAAGCCGCGGGCGTCCCCTCCGAGCCCCTCTTCGCCAAGGCGCTGGAAGGGGCCGTGAAGCGGGTGCCCCCGGATCGTCTGGTGGCCGGGGTGCGAGCCCATGCCGGTCGGCTGCAGTTGGCCCGCGAAGCGTTGGGTCCCGCAGCCAACGCTCCCCTTCTGGTGGCGGGAGCCGACGCCCTCCAGCGCGGGGTGTCCGCCGACGCTCTCCGTTCCCTCCCCCGGGATCGACCCCATTCGCCGGTGGCGCTTTTGATTCTCGCCGAGCTCATGGAGACGGGTGTGCCCGCAGATCGCGCGCTGGAAACGGTGCAGCAGGCCATGCAGCAGCGTCTTCAAGACCGCCGCATGCTCGACATCCCGGCTCGGGTGCGCCGACTCATCCGCGACGGCGTCCCGCCCCGTGAGGCCATCGACCGGGTCCGCCGCATGATGCGTCGTGACCGTGGCGGGATGGTGGGGCCGCATCTGCCCATCGGCGACGCGGCACTGGCGGACCAGCGTATCATCGACTGGAGGCGAAGGGGAGGCTGAGGGCGGAGCGGAGCCCGTGAGGCTGAGGGCGAAGCGGAGTCGGTGAGGCTGAGGGCGAAGCGGAGCCGGTCGGGCCCGGAAGCGGAAACGCGTGTGAGGCTGGAGCGCCTTGTCGCTCGCGTGCTCGCGGCCTACGGTTCTGGTTCGTTTCTTCGTGTCGTCGCCACTACGAGCCGTCCAACATGCCCCGCACCCTCACACCCGCCCTACGCCGCGCCGCCTTCGCTGCTTCCTTCCTTCTGATCCTCTCGGCCCTACCGGCGTCCGCCCAGGACGCCGACATACTCCACCGGACCGTCGACGAGCTCGCGGCGGCCATCAACGACCAGGTCGTCGAGTGGCGGCGGGACATCCATGCCAATCCCGAGCTGGGCATGCAGGAATTCCGCACCGCCGGGCTCGTCGCCGAGCATCTGGAATCGCTCGGGATCGAGGTGGCGACCGGCGTGGGTGGCACCGGCGTGGTAGGGACTCTGAGGGGTGCCCGGCCGGGACCGGTGGTGGCGCTGCGGGCAGACATGGACGGCCTTCCCGTGACGGAGCTCGCCGACGTCCCCTTCGCCTCTCAGGTCACCACGACGTGGCAGGGTCGCGAGGTCGGGGTCATGCACGCCTGCGGACACGACAATCACGTCGCTATCCTCATGGGCGTAGCGAGCATTCTGGCGGAGATGCGAGACGACTTGCCGGGCACGGTGAAGTTCATCTTCCAGCCCGCTGAGGAGGGGCCAGGCGGCGCGGCGCCCATGCTCGCCGACGGCGCCTTCGAGGACCCTCGCCCCGACGCCGTCTTCGGACTTCACGTCTTCCCTTCGCCGGCCGGCACCATCATGTACCGTACCGGCGGGATGCTCGCCAGCAGCGACGGTCTTCGGATCGTCGTGCGGGGTGTCCAGACCCACGGCGCCATGCCGTGGGCCGGGGTCGATCCCATCGCCACCGCTGCCCAGATCGTCGTGGGACTCCAGACCGTCGTGAGCCGTCAGGTGGACCTCACCGACTCGCCGGCTATCGTGACCGTCGGTCAGATCGAGGGCGGCAACCGCGGCAACATCATCCCCGATACCGTGCTCATGATCGGGACCATCCGGACGCTTAACCCGGACACCAGGGAGATGGTGCACGAGCGTGTACGCCGCATGGCCCAGAACATCGCGGAGGCGAACGGGGCGGAAGCCGAGGTGACCATCGATCTCGGCTATCCGGTCACGGTCAACGATCCGGCACTCACCCGCCGCATGGTGCCCTCCCTGGAGCGGGTGGCAGGCGAAGGCGTGGTGATCATGCCGCCCACCACCGGCGCCGAGGACTTCTCCTACTTCGCCGAAGAGGTCCCGGGAATGTTCATCGGTCTCGGTGTCGGTGCCGATGACCCGGCCCTCGTCCACCCGAATCACTCGCCGTACTTCTATGCCGACGAGCGGGCCCTGCCTATCGGCGTGCGGGCCATGGCGAGTCTGGCGGTGGACTTCCTCAGCTCCAATCCCATCTCCGAGGACCGCTGAGCCCTCGGCGTCCGCTGCTTGGCCGTCGGCGTCCGCTACTGGATGGTGCCGCGGAAGAGCTCGAGCATGTAGCGGTTTACGTATCCGGGCTCGCGGAGAATCCGCTCGACCTGATCGAGCTGCGCCGTCCCGGACTGCTCCACCCAGATGTGGTAGAAGCCGTGGGTACGGGCGAGGACCGTGCGCTCGTTCCCGGCCGGCGGATCGGGGGGTGCCTGGAAGACGAGATCGACGGTGTGGCCGGGAAGGGCCGTGACGTGGGACCCGTCGGTCTCCATGAGTCGAGGCGCGACGTCCCGCCCCTCACCATCGAACGCTTCCATGGCCCGCACTTCTGTCACGACGGGCGACGCGGTCGACTCCGTCCCCAGGCCGATGTGATCGAAGCTCCACAGCCCCCGGGGCACCTCGAGCCTCACACGAACCACATCGCCCTCCACGCCAGCGAGATCGAGTTCGGCGACCTGGGACTTGGGCAAATGGGGTCCTACGTCGGGTAGCGCGGCCTGGCGCACCCAGCCGTCCCCGACCCACACCGATACGTGGAGCATGCCCTCCCGTCGGATCCACTCCTTGAGTTCGGACTGGAGGGCGGGATCTCGGTCCACACGGCGATACCACTCCGTCAGGTCTTCTCCGAAGAGTTCGAGGAACCGCTCCAGCACGAAGGGGGCGAGGGTGGTGTTCTGGGCGCGCACCGACAGGAGCCCCCGATCCGAGGCGGGCCGGGGAAAAATGAGCTCCACCCCGTCACGAAACGACGACGGGTCGGTCTCGTCGATGGTGAAGACCGGGTCGCCCTGCCAGAAGACGTCGTCCTGAGCCATGACCTGGGCGAGGACGTCCGCACCGCGCAGGCCGGTGGCGGCGCGAGGGCCAGTGGCGTCGACAAGCACCCGAGGCTCGCCGTCACGGTCGGGCAGGACCGTCGTGCCCGCAGGGTGGTCCACCACCCGTAGCGTGAGCTCGTCAGTATGCTGCGTCTCCGGCCGCTCGTTGGCGAGCCGCATCCGGTAGAGGCCGTCCACCGCACGCAGCTGCTCGAGATTGTCGAGGTCGGTCCGCGCGAGGCCCCGTGTGATGGCTCCGGCAAAGGTCTCGGAATCCAGACGGTACTCGTTGCCATCGAAGGAGTAGATGAACGGGCACGATCCCACCGCCGTCGGCGGCGGCTCCACATCGCTCTTCCCCCTGGCGTTGATGATCATGATGGTCGTGGCCGTGGCGGCCAGCGCGGTGAGGACGGGCCAGGCGGCGTTCCCCGACCGCGTCTCGACGAAGTCGATGCTGTCGAGGGGGATGCGGATCGTCACACTGTCGACGAGGGCGCCCTCCCTGACCTCCACCGCTCCCTCCAGGCGGTCGGTGAAGGCCGTCACCCGGGTCATCTCGTGCTCGGCGCCCGAGACCGTCGTCACGCGGAGTTCGGCGTCGGGCGTGATGGCACCCCAGTCCTCCCTTGGGATCTCCTTCGCGCCGCAGGAGGCCAGGAAGGCGACCGAACAGAGCGCCGCGACCGGCCTCCGTTGGCTCCTCACCGGCCCACCCGCCGTTCACGACGAAGTCGACCAACGGCCTCATCGAAAGTGACCCGATCGACCTTCCACCCGATCCATCCCCCAGCGAAGCCGAAGGTCAGCATCAGGCCGATGGGAAGAACCGACCGAAGGGATTCGTCCCGGGGCGAGCAATAGTACCGATAACCATTCCGCACCCCGCCACATTGCCCAATCGCCGCCCCCAGGGTGAGCCCTGCGAGGCCACCTAGGATGGTCCCCCAAGCGGCCCCCTTGCTCCCCGAGGGATCGACGAGCGCCTGGATCTCCTCGTACGGGATGACCTCTCCGTCCTCGTAGTGCACGGGAAGGCGCCGTTCCTGGTCGAGGAGGAGGAAGCCGCCCAAGGCCGTCGCGGCCCGGACATGCGTCTCTATCGTGTCGCTGGCCGACTCGTCGGCCGGAGCGGATTGGGCCCCGACGGCGACGACATCCAGCAAGAAAAAGAACCCCAAGAGGACGAGCACGACCAGTGTCCTGCCACGCGGGCCAGCCCGGACCATTGCGCCTCCAATGAAGAGCGGAGCGGGGGTCGCCCTTCGGCAACTCCCCAGGCGCAACAGTGGCCGACGCGCGGCGGAAACGCCATACGTCAAACACTGCCACGAAGACGTAGATCTCGTGGCGGTGTTTCAGGCACAGTCGGAAGGACCGCTAGAGCCTCAGTCCCCCGACTCCACGTAGATCTCCCCGCCCTTCTCGCGGAACTCCTCGGCCATCTGCTCCATGCCGACCTCCACCGCGTCTTCCTCGTCGAGCTGCTGTTCCCTAGCGAACTGACGGATGTCCTCGGTGATCTTCATGGAGCAGAACTTCGGTCCGCACATCGAGCAGAAATGGGCGACTTTCGCCCCCTCCGCGGGGAGCGTCTCGTCGTGGTACTCCTCGGCTGTGACCGGGTCGAGGGCCAGGTTGAACTGGTCGCGCCAGCGAAATTCGAAGCGAGCCTTGGAGATCGCGTAGTCCCACTCCTTGGCTCGGGGGTGGGCCTTGGCCAGGTCCGCGGCGTGGGCGGCGATCTTGTAGGTGATGACGCCGCGCTTCACGTCGTCTCGATTGGGCAGACCCAGATGCTCTTTCGGTGTGACGTAGCAGAGCATGGCGGTGCCGTACCACCCGATCTGGGCCGCTCCGATGGCCGACGTGATGTGGTCGTACGCCGGTGCGATGTCGGTGGTGAGGGGCCCGAGGGTGTAGAACGGTGCCTCGTCGCACCACTCGAGCTGCTTCTCCATGTTCTCCTCGATCATGTGCATGGGCACGTGACCCGGCCCCTCGTTCATGACCTGGACGCCGTGCTCCCAGGCGATCTTCGTGAGCTCGCCCTGGACCTTCAGCTCGGCGAACTGAGCCTCGTCGTTGGCATCGTGGATGGACCCCGGGCGGAGTCCGTCGCCCAGGGAGAACGACACGTCGTAGGCCGCCATGATCTCGCAGAGCTCACGGAAGTGGGTGTACGTGAAATTCTCCTTGTGATGCGCCATGCACCATTTGGCGAGAATGGAGCCACCGCGAGACACGATCCCGGTGAGGCGGTCCGCCGTCATGGGGATGAAGCGCAGGAGCACGCCCGCGTGGACGGTGAAGTAGTCGACGCCCTGCTCGCACTGCTCGATGATGGTGTCCCGATAGATCTCCCAGGTGAGCTCCTCGGGCACGCCGTCGACCTTCTCCAGCGCCTGGTAGATGGGAACGGTGCCGATGGGCACGGGGGAATTGCGGAGGATCCACTCTCGGGTCTCGTGGATGTTCTTACCCGTGGACAGATCCATGACGGTGTCGGCACCCCACAGCGTCGCCCACCGAAGCTTGTCCACCTCTTCTTCGATGGACGACGAGACCGCCGAGTTCCCGATGTTGGCGTTGATCTTCACCTTGAAGTTGCGCCCGATGGCCATGGGCTCGAGCTCGGGGTGATTGATGTTCGCCGGGATGATGGCTCGGCCCCGGGCGACCTCGTCGCGGACGAAGTCGGCCTCGAGTCCCTCGCGCAGAGCCACGAACTCCATCTCGGGCGTGACCTCGCCTCGACGCGCGTACTGCATCTGGGTCACCGTCCCGGTACCGCGAAGTGTCCGGCGCGCCAGCCCCTCGGGCATCTCCACCGCGCCGGTGGGCGTGCGGGTACGGGCGACCTCCTCGACGTCACCACGGCCACGGATCCACTCGTCGCGGAGGCCCGGCAGCCCCTGGCGTACGTCGATCTCCCGGGGGCCGCTGGTGTCATAGACCCGCAGGGAAGGTTCTCCACCCGTGAGGTGGATCTCCCGCATGGGTACGCGCACGCCGCGGGTGCCCTCGACGTGAACCTTCTTGGAATTGGGAAAGGCGCCGGGGTAGTCGGTGCCGACGTCTTCGGTATGGGGGGCGACTCGGCTACGGTGGCCGTTGGTCTCGCTCATGTGCGCTGCCTGCGTGTGATGCGTCCGGATGATACGGAGCAGGATCGCGCGACTCGAGGCGGCCGCCGGAGAAAGTGCCTCGTGACTTCGCCGCGCTCCCTACGCCGGGCTCAACCGGATCAGGTTCCAAGAGTCGTTCTCAACCGTCTGCTCTCCGCGGCGCCGGCCCTTTTGAGGACACAGCGCCAGCGGGAAGCTCGGGTGCCCCTGGCGGCACCGGCAAGCTATCGGATTCAGGGGTGGGTGAGAAAGCCCTTGGAGCCTGCCCGCCTGGTTGGACAACTTGGCAGCAGCACCGCTGACCACTCACGGAGTTCAACGTGTCCGAGCCCCAACGCCTTTCCTCACTGGCTGTCGCCGTCACCGCCGCCGCCACCCTTATGGCCAACCCGAGCCCCGTCGCCGCCCAGAGCCCTTCGGTGCTCTCCCTGCTACCCGTCCAGAGCGGCACACTCCAGGTGGGTTCCGAGCAGACCGGAACGCTTTCGGCAGCCGACCACATTTCGACGTCCGAGGCCTACCTCGACGCGTGGGAGCTCACAGGCCCGATGGGGTCCTCCGTCACCGTCGACCTCCGTTCCGACGCCTTCGATTCATACCTGTACGTCGTCGGGCCGGGCCTCGGCGAAACCCTCTTCGACGACGACGGAGCCGGCGCCTGCCATGCACGGATCCAGTTCACGATTCTCGAGGACGGCCCGTACCGTGTGGTCGCCAGCTCCGTAAGCCCACGCGCTACGGGCACCTACACTCTGAGCGTCCACGACATCGCACCGGGCGCCCTGAGCTATGGCTGTGGCGAGCCCGATCCCGAGGAGCTCACGAGCCTTCCCACCGAGGGGAGGGAGCTCATGATGGGCGAGACGGCCAACGGCAGTCTCGACTTCCTCAGCGCCACCTCTCAGGGCCGGCCCGTAGAAGCGTGGACCCTCCGAGTCGTGCCAGGCGAGCCCCTGGTCGTCGTCCAGGAGTCTGACGCCTTCGACTCCTACCTCTACGTTCTCGGCCCCGACATTCAGGGCGCGCTGGCCGATGACGACGGAGCCGGCGAGCTGAACAGCCGTATCGAGTTCACCCCCGGCACGGGTGGCCCTTACACGGTCGTTGTCAGCGCCCTCGGTGAGGGTTCCTCGGGCGCCTACACGGTGAGCGTGGAGGCGCCGCTGGATCTAGCCAGCGTACCCGCAGTGGGCACGCTGACCCTTGGCAGCGAGATGATCGGACTCATGGCCGGAGACGAACCCATCGTCATGGATGGTCGCCGTGGCCAGGTCTGGTCGCTGGAAGGCGTCGCGGGCCAGAGGGTGGCCATCGAGCTTCGCTCCGACGCCTTCGATGCCTTCCTCTACGTGGCCGGTCCGGGCCTCGTCGACCACTACTCCGATGACGATTCGGCCGGGGATCTCGACGCGCGCATCACCCTGACCTTCCCCGAGTCCGGATCATACCGGGTCATCGCCAGCGCCCTCGATCCCACCCCTTCGGGGCCCTATACACTGACGGTTTCGCCGGAGGAATAGCACGATTTTCCTTTCAGAACCCACGCCCCTGGACCGATAATAGATCAGGCATCGCCCCCCGTCCTCCTGGAGGACCCATGAGCGAACGTCTGTCGTTGAAGGTCAAGCTCCCCATCGTCGTCGCCGCGACGATGACCATCGTGATCGTGGTGCTTGCCGGACTGGCCTATCGGGAGGTCCGCCAGGCCCAGTTCGACATCGCCAGCGAGCGGCTCCTGCGAGTCTCCAACCAGCTGGTGGCTCTCACCGCCAACGCCAACCAGAACCGGCTGACGCTGTACGACTCCCTCGCCGACGATCCTTCGGTAGTCTCATTGGTCACTTCGCCCGGAGCGAGAGGAGGCGCCGACCCCACGTCTTCACCCCCCGCGGTCGCCGCTGCCGTCGACTCGGCACTCGCGGCTGACGCCCAGTTCCTCGCATACCGCATCGTATCCGCCGACGGAAGCGTCGTCTTCCGATCTGCGGACGACCCCGAGCCCCTTGAGCCCGCCCTCGGTCCGGTGTCGACCGTAGGCGAATACGTCTCGTGGGGCGGCAGATTGGCCTTCTCCATGTCGGTCCCCATTGAAGCTGAAGGAGAGCAATTGGGGTCGCTGGTCGTCTGGCGCAACACGGCCCAGCTGAACGAGACCACCCTGCAGGCCTTGCAGGACCTCATGGGCGTCCGCACAGGCATCTACGTCGGCTCACCGGGTACCGATTGGACCGACCTGAGAGGACGCATCGATCCCCCGCCCGCCGAGGCCATCGCCCGGGCCGGCGACGACGTCCCGTCCATGGTGGACTACGAGTGGCACGGAGCGCGGAAGTTCGGTGTCGCGGCCTACATCGAAGGGGTGCCCTGGATCCTGCTGGTGGACCTGCCGGCCGAGACGGTGCTGGCTCCCGCCCAGTCGTTTCTCATCCAGCTGCTCCTCTTGTCGCCGTTCGCCGTCCTGGCTGTGGCCTTGAGCGCCTGGTTCCTGGGGATAACCATCGCGCGCTCGCTGAGGGAAACGACTCTGGCGGCCGAAGCTATCGCGGCAGGCGAGGAAGGCCACCGGGTCCCGGTACGCGGCAACGACGAACTCGGACGCCTCGCGGGCTCGTTCAATTCGATGGCGCAGCAGATCGAAGACACCCAGCGGGCCATGGAGGACATGAACGCCTCTCTCCGGACCATGCTGGACGGCGCGCCGCTGCCCATCATCGTGCTCTCCAACAGCAGCAAGGTCCGCATGTGGAACCGCGCCGCCGAGCGGACCTTCGGCTGGTCCCGCGAGGAGGTCCTGTCCGCACCCATGCCTCTGCGGGCCATGGGTGACACACCCCTCGAGCTGCCCGAAGGGAGATCAGGATCGGAAGGGGTTGAGGCGAGGGTCCGCGCGAAGGACGACCGGATACTGGATCTCTACATCGCCGCGGCACCGACGTATTCGGCCACCGGGCGCATCGACGGGCGAATACTGGCATGCGACGACATCACCGCCCGTAAGAGACAGGAGGAGCAGCTGGCTCGCTACGCCGAGAAGCTCGCTCGCTCCAACGCCGAGCTCGAGAACTTCGCCTACGTCGCGTCCCACGACCTGCGCGAGCCGCTTCGCATGGTTCGCAGCTTCACGGGCCTTCTCGCCGAGCGTTACGCCGACCAGCTCGACGAAGTAGGCGAACGCTACATCTCCTTCGCCCGGGGCGGCGCCGAGCGTATGGACGACCTCATCAAGGCTCTCCTCGAGTACTCACGGGTGGAGGGTGATCGCGAGGAGGCCGTCCCGACCGACAGCGGAAGGGCCCTCGACGCCGCTCTGGAAATCATGGGCCCCGCCATCCGTGAGCACGGCGCTTCGGTGACGGTCGACGACATGCCCGAGGTGGTGGTGAACCAGAGCCAACTCACCCGGGTCTTTCAGAACCTCATCTCCAACGCCATCAAGTTCTCCGGCGAAACGCCGCCTGCGGTCCACATTTCGGCGGTTCGTCGGGGAGACCGTTGGGTGTTCGGCGTCCAGGACAACGGAATCGGGATCGAACCCGTATACCACGACCGGATCTTCCAGATCTTCAAGCGCTTGCACGGCCTCGACGAGTACTCCGGCACGGGCATGGGCCTGTCCATCTGCAAGAAGATCGTCGAGGCGAATGGCGGAGCCATCTGGGTCGACTCGAATGCCGACCAGGGCGCCTGCTTCTATTTCACCCTGCCTGCGCGGGCCGCTCGGGTTGCCTAGAGATCCTGGTCGGTTGGTCCGGTGATACACTGAGGCTGACGAGCCCTGACCGGGCTCATCGCATTCACTCGAGCCTTCAGCGTACCCGCGAAAAATGCTGGTGGATGGAGCGGACGAGCTTCATGTAGTCGCGGCCGTCCACGGGTTTGGTCACGACACAGTTCGCCCGGAGCCCGTAGGACTCCGTGATGTCGGCCTCACGATCCGAAGAGGTGAGGACGACCACCGGGATGCCCTCGGAGCGCTTCTCTTCGCGCATACGTGCCAGCACCTCCTGGCCGGTCATGCGGGGCAGATTCAGGTCCAGGACGACGAGGTCCAGGCCAGCAGCCTGAACCTCCAGACGCTCCTCGAGAAAGCGTAGGGCCGCCTCGCCGTCGCCCACGACATGGACGTTGGCGGGAGTGGGTGAGCTCTTGAAGGCCTCCAGAGCCAGGTGGACATCGCCCGGGTTGTCCTCGACGAGAAGGACCTCGAAGCTCTGGTGACTCATGCTGCCCCGTGCGCCGACATACGCGTCGGACGCCCCCAGTAGAAGCCCTGGGCATATTCAACGCCCATCTCCTGGAGCACGAGGAGCTCTGCCTCGCTCTCGACACCCTCGACGATGACGTCGGCACTCACGGCGCCGAGCATGGCGATGAGGCGCTCGAGTTGTCGGCGCTCGCCGGTGCCGCGCTCGATTCCCTGGACACAGTGTCGGTCCACCTTGATCACGTCGGGCTCCAGCACCAGGAGAGCTTCGATGGAACTGCGCCCGAAGCCAACGTCGTCGATCGCGATTCGGATCCCCTGAGCTCGAAGCAGGCGAAGGGGCTCGCGGAGGTACGTGGGGTCGCCCAGGAACTGCTGCTCGCTGAGCTCGATACAGACGCGGTCCAACTCGACTTCCTCGCCAATGAGACGGAGCAGGCGGTCGATGGGCGTGTTCAGGAGCGTCGAAGGAAAGAGATTCACATGCCGGATGCCGGGCACGTCACAGGTCTGCATGGAGACGAGGTTGTGCCTCAAGGCCCGAAGATCCAGGGCCGTCAGGACGTCGTGCTCGAAGGCCGCCCGAAAGAGGTCGCCGGGCATTTCGAGGCCACCCGGCGGCCCTCGCGTGAGGGCCTCGCTGCCCACGGTCTCCGGGGCATCGGTCCGGCGGATGGGCTGCAGTGCCGAATGGAGCTCCACGGCCTCGGGATCCAGAGGCTGGTCCTCGAGGTCGTGGAGGTCATGGCGCACGGCCCCACCGGCGGCAGGCGCCGCGGTTACCCGGTCCTTTCCGCCCACCTTGCTTCTCTTCAGAGCGTTGCCGAGGGCGGCGAGCACCTGTTCCACGCTGACCATGTTCGTCTCGAGGACGCCCACGCTGAAGCTCGCGGAGAGCTTGATGGTGCCGTCGGCGACGGGCAGGGTCGACGAGGCCACGGTTCGACGGAGCTTCTCCGCCACGGTCATCCCCTCGGCCAAGGTGGCATCGGAGAGGATCACCAGGAACTCGTCGCCTCCCACCCGCCCGACGTGGTCCCCTCCTCTCAGTGCGCTCTTGAGCGCGCTCGTAAGGGCCTTCAACGCGGCATCGCCCACCGCATGGCCGAAACGATCGTTGACGCTCTTGAAGTCGTCGAAGTCGACGAGGATACCGACGATCTGGTCGCCGCTCCGGTCCGCGCGATCGAGCTCATGGCCCAGGGCGTCCTCCATGCCCCGCCGGTTCAAAACCTCGGTCAGAGGGTCGGTGCTCACGAGAGCAGCAAGGCGTTGATTGGCCTCGCGTAGCTCAGCGGTAAGGCGCGCAAGCGCTCGCTCCGCCGCCCGACGGTCGGTGATGTCGCGGAGCGTGATCAGCTGAGCGGCCTGCCCCTGCCAGTCGGTACCGACGCTGCGGACCTCGACGATGCGGCCCGATTCGAGCGTCACGTCCACGGGCGCAGCCCGAGCGAGTCGCACAGCCCCGGGCAACTCGTCGATTGAGCCAGGCGCTCCTTGGAGAAGCGCCTCACAAGCCCGGTTCACGAATCGAATGTCGCCTCGCTCGTCGAGGACCAGCATCCCGTCGGGGCTCGCGCTCAGCTGCTGTCGGTACTGCTGCTGCCAGCGGCTGCGGGCCAGTGCGTAGCGGACGGATCGACCGAGGGAAGCCCCGTCGAGCTGGTCCTTGCGGAGGTAGTCCTGGGCATCGAGAGCAAGGGCCTCCTCACCGGCGCCGTCGTAGGTGGACCCGGTGAGCACGACGATGGGCACGTCCGTGGCCACCCTGCGGAGGGCACCCACGACTTCGAGGCCGTCGGCATCGGGGAGGCCGAGGTCCAGGAGAACGAGGTCGCACCCCACGGTGTCGACGGCCGACCGAGCCGCCGAAAGGCTGGTCACGCACTGTAGCTCGACCGGTCGGTCCATCGAGGACCTGAGGTAGCTCCGAACAAGCTCCTGGTCCCCCGGGTTGTCCTCGACCAGAAGGATCTTGATCGCTTTCGAAGGCATGAACACGGACCGATCTCCAGACGAGTGCATACGTCACCTTGTTGAGTATCGGCACTCCTACGCAACACCTTTAGCTGTGCCTCATGCGGAGCCCGTCCCCTCGAGGGCCCCGGCTGGGGTCAGCCCTTCTCCTCGCCGTCTTTGAGGAAGCCTCCCAGGACCATGGTCACCAGCGAGATGACGATGCTGCCCAATACCGCGGTCCAGAAGCCCGAGACCGCGAAGTCGTCGAGGAGGTTCGCCGTGATCAGCAGCATGACAGCGTTGATGACCAGGGCGAAAAGCCCGAGCGTGACGATGAGGAAGGGCAGCGAAAGAAAGAGGAGCACAGGCTTCAGGATCGCGTTCAGGATCCCGAAGACGAGCGCCACGACGAGGATGTCCCAGAAGCCCCCGGTCATCTGTATCCCGTCGATGAGCCAGGCGGCCACGGCCAGGGCCAGAGCGTTCACGAACAGTCGGATCACGAAATTCATCATGGCTCATTGTAGTGGACGGGGCCCAGCGGGAAAACACGAGCCCCGCCCGGAGGTAGCTCCGGGCGGGGTGGGCGTCGGGCACGGTGAGGGACCGTGGAAGCTCCCCCCTCGACTCCGCGGGTAGCCGTCAGCCGAGCGCGGCCTCGCGGGCCTCCTCCTCGACGACCTCCTTCACGGCCTGGACCTGAAGAGAGATCCCGACGGCGTGGCCGACCAGGATTCCGCCGGTCTCCAGCGCCTGGTTCCACTTGAGACCGAAGTCACGGCGATCGATCTCCGTACTCGCCGTGAAGCCCGCGCGGCTTCCACCCCACGGGTCCGTGCCCGTGCCACCGAACGTCGCCGCGAGCGTGACCTCACGGGTGGTCCCGCGGATGGTCAGATCGCCGACAACCTCGAACTCACTGCCCTCTTCGACGGAGCCGGAC
>JABDLS010000095.1 GCA_013002885.1 Gemmatimonadota bacterium
CGCCACGACCATGGTGAAGCGGCGCACCGGCGTAAGGTCGCCTACGCTGAGCAGCCTCTGCGCCGCGACCTGCTGGACGACGAGGAGGGGAGCGTAGATGACGCCGATGAGGGCAAAGGCCACACCATAGCCGGCCAACGCCGTCGCCGGATCGGACGTCCGGGCCAAGGCAGCCGCCAAGAGCGGGTTCGTGGCGGTGAGCAGATAGCTCGTCGCCACAAGAGGCAGGTAGAAGCGAGCGAAGCCCTTGGGCGTTATGGGCGTGCCGGGCTCGGGAATCACGTGGTCGGTGCCCTTGGCTCCGGCCACGCGGCGTGCACTGGGGTGGTGTCGTCCAGAAGTCGCTCGCTGGCGATGGGATCGGGGAGGTCCATTCGTGACCCTATATGTCCGTCGGCGCAAGTAGACTTCCCGTACCCGCATGCCGAGCGCTTCGAATCCGACTACCGTCCGCCATGACCGACTTCGACGAACTGCTGCTCAGGGTGCGCGCCTGCACACTCTGCGCTCCCCACCTCCCGAACGGCCCGCGCCCGGTGGTGCAGCTCCACCCGGAGGCCCGGATCCTCGTAGCTGGTCAGGCGCCCGGCCGGCGAGTCCACGAATCGGGCGTCCCTTTCGACGACCCGAGTGGCGACCGCCTCCGGGACTGGCTCGGTCTCGGCCGTGAGCAGTTCTACGACCCCACCGTCCTCGCCATCCTCCCCATGGGGTTCTGCTATCCCGGGACCGGGACGTCAGGAGACCTGCCCCCGCGACCGGAGTGCGCCCCGGCCTGGCGTGAGGAGCTCCTCCAGCACCTGTCCGCCGTGCAGCTCACCCTCGTCATCGGGCGCTACGCCCTGGACTGGCACCTGGGAGCGGGATCACGGACGGTGACCGACGTGGTTCGAAGCTGGCGGGACCAATGGCCGGACGTCCTGCCCCTGCCACATCCGAGTCCACGGAACCAGAGGTGGATGAAGAAGAACCCCTGGTTCGAAGAGGAAGTGCTACCGGCGTTGAGAGAGCGGGTAGCCGAGCTGCTCTGAGAAAGCGGCCTCTAGGGCTCGGGCCGGTTCGGATCGACGGGCTCGTCGCCCCGGTCCTTGACCTTCTTGCGGAGCCAGAGACCCGCCCCCGCCACCATGCCCAGCGGCATGAGGCTCAGAAACGCCGTGGTGGCGATGAACGCCATCCGGTTCTCGTCGGAGGAGTCGAAGCAGACGGGGCAGGCAGCGACGCCCTCGGGGAAGAGGGCGAGGACCAGCGCAGCCACACTCAGGGCCGCGAACACCCTCCCCGCGCCGGAGTTCGTGAGCGGGCCCATCAGAGGTACACCGTCCAGTAGAGCACCGGCCACACCAGAACCACGAAGTACCAAAAGGCCGACACGGTGGCGAGTTGGGCCGAGGTGAGTTCTTCCCGGTCGAGCTTGTGGAAGGCCCACGCCAGCCCGCCCAGCGCCCCGATGGCGTGAACGCCGTGCGCCCCGACCATGAGGTAGAAGAAGGCACCGTAGGTGCTCGACTGGATGGTCAGCCCGTCAGCCAGGAGCGCCGCCCACTCCACACCCTGGAGCCCGACGAAGGCGATCCCCAGGAGCATGGCCATGAAGAGAGGAATCCGGGCAGCCGGCTTCTCACGCTTGAAGGCGAACCATGCGAGTACGAGGACGACTCCGCTCACCAGCAGGGCAAGCGAGTTGAGGGCCGTCTCCTCCACCGGCAGGCGAGGCTGACCGTAGGGAGGCCACATCTGTCCCGCCGCCTGCGACTTCACGATGGCGTGGGCGGAGATGAGCCCCGAGAAGAACATCACCTCCGTGAAGATGAAGATGAGCATCCCAAGGACGCCGTTGGGGATCAACGGCTCCCGGCGCTCCGGAATGGAGCGGCCTTCCATCGGGTACGTCGCTGAAGATGAACTCATGGGTACCTCTGGTCTTCCAAGCTTCTATTCGCCGCCCGGCGCGGCTCCGTCGGGTGCGAACGAGATAACGTAGTCCGCCAGTTCCGAGACCTGTTCGTCGGTATACAGCGCGCCGAAAGGAGCCATGAGCGACGACCCGCCCACGGCGGCCGCGCCGTCCTGGATGACGGTCATGATCCGCTGTTTGTCCCGGTCGGCCCAGAACGCGGCATCGGTGAAGTTCGCCGGCGGCGGATCCAAAGCGGCTCCCGCCGGTCCGTTGCCGTCGCCGGCCGTGCCGTGACACGTGGCGCAGACGGTCTGGAACGCGCCCTGCGGAGTAAAGCCCACCGGTGCAGCCACCACCATGGTCTCCTCCTCGGCCTCACCGTCGACACCACGCTCGACTGCAGCCTTGGCCGCGACGTTCTCCCAGTTGTTGCCCTCGTGGTTCATGACGTCTGGCGAGATGCCGGCGACCATGAGGAACATGAGAATCAGCGAAGTGGCGAGCACCCACTTCATGAGATTCTTTTCCCACCTCAGGTGCATGAAGTTCTGGATCACCAGATTGGCCTTCACCACGGCGATGCCGAACGCCGTGATGAGGGTGATCCACCTCAGCCCCGTCATCTCGCCGACTTCCGGACCCGCCACGGAGATCAGGAAGAGGACGACCAGGACGACGTAGATCTTGAAGTAGTTGACGTGATGGCCGCCGTCGTGGCCGTGACCGTCGTCGTTGGAGTGCTCGTGCTCGTTGTTCTCGGACATAGCGCCTATCGCCTCTACTTCGCGATGTAGAGCAGCGGGAAGAGGAAGATCCAGACCACGTCGACGAAGTGCCAATAGATGCCGATGAGCTCGACGCGGTGGAGCTCACGGCCGCGGAAGGCATCGAAGGCCACGACGCCCATGATGATGGCCCCTGCGATGACGTGGAGGGCGTGGAGCCCGGCCGCCGTGTAGTAGAAGGACCAGAAGGTGTTGGCGGTGATGGTATAGCCGTGGGAGATCTCGTTGTACCACTCGAAGCTCTTCACCACGAGAAAGGTCATCGCCCCCAGGATGGTGAAGCACAGGAACTTGGCCGCTTCCTTGCCATTGCCCTTTTCGGCGGCCTGGTGAGCCAGAACCGCCGTGAAGCTCGATGTGAGCAGGACGAAGGTGTTCAGCGCACCGATCCACGTCTGCGTGTGCGCCGCGGCGTCGGCCCACTCGGGGTGTCCGATACGGTGCATGAGGTAGACGCCCAGAAGACCACCGAAGATCACCACCTCGGAGGCGAGCACCCACCACACGGCCAGACGGCCGGTGGGAATCCCGGTCGCGCTGCGGAGCGTTGCTAGCGGTTTTGCGTGTGCCATCAGGACGGTAGGTGTTGGGGCCAGTAGTCTTCTTCACGGTCCGGATGGCCGTACTCGTACGGTCCCCGGTACACGACGGGCATCTGATCCGGCGGCCAGTTGCCATGGCCCGGAGGCGACTCGGTGGTCCACTCCAGGGTGTTGGCCTTCCACGGGTTCTTCCCGGCCTTCTCACCCTTGAACCAGCTCCAGAACATGTTGAAGAAGAACACGGCCTGGAACGCCAGCATGATCAGGAGTGAGATCGTCGCGATCTGGCGGAGAGAGTACATCTCCGGGCCCGCGAGCTCGGGGAAGTGCTGGAAGTTGTAGATACGTCGGTGCTGACCACCCATCCCGAGCACGAAGAGCGGGATGAAGATGAAGTTGAATGGGATGATGGTGCCCCAGAAGTGGATCTTGCCCAGGGTGTCGTTCATCATCCGCCCGAACATCTTCGGGAACCAGTACGTGAAGCCGCAGAAGGTCCCGATGATGGCTATGGGGAAGAACGTGTAGTGGAAGTGGGCGAGGACGAAGTACGTGTCGTGGAAGTAGATGTCCGCGCCACTCGCCCCCAGGAAGATCCCCGTCACACCACCGATGAGGAACTCGGCGATGAAGGCCAGAGCCCACAACATGGGCGTGGTCAGGCGTATGGACCCTCCGTACAACGTCGCGATCATCACGAACAACAGCTCGGCGATGGGCACCGAGATGAGGAGCGTGGTGATGGTGAAGACGTTGGCCATCCGCGGATCGATACCCGCGATGAACTGGTGGTGGGCCCAGACGAAGAAGCTCAGCACACCCGTCGCCACGGCCGTGTACAGGACGAGCTTGTACCCGAAGATCTTCTTTCGAGCGAAGGTCGCGATGACGTCCACCGTGATCCCGATGGCCGGCAACAGGACGACGTAGACCTCGGGGTGGCCGAAGAACCAGAAGAGGTGCTGCCACAGAATCGGGTCACCACCACGCGTCGGGTCGTAGAAGCCGGTGTTGATCGTCTGATCGAAGAAGAGCATCACCGCGCCGGCGATGAGCGGACCCACCGACAGCATGAAGAGGATGCTGGCGATGACGATCATCCACAGGACCATGGGGATGTCGTACGCCTTCATCCCCGGTGCCCGGGAATTCATCAACGTCGTGATGAAGTTGATACCACCCAACAAGAAGGCGACGAATTCCAGCGCCACGGCAAGGAGCCACAATGACGACCCTAGATTCGTCTGGTTGTAGTCGCCCTCCGCCGACAAGGGCGGATACGACGTCCAGGCACCTCCGAAGCCGCCTCCCTCCACGAAGAGCGACGCCAGGAGGATGATGGCGCTGACCAGGAAGATCTGGTACGAGAGGCGGTTGATGCGCGGGAAGACCATGTCGTCCGCGCCGATCATGAGCGGAATCAGGTAGTTCCCGAAGGCGGCGATGAGGACGGGCATCGCCACCCAGAAGATCATGATCGAGCCGTGGTTCGTGATGAGCGAATTGTACTCGCCCGGCGAAACCTGCCCGAAGCCCGGTACCGAGATCCCGGGGAAGGCCAACTGCATGCGGAAAACGTACGCCATGTAGGCGCCGATTATCCCCATGAACATCCCCGTGAAGAGATACTGCATGGCGATGATCTTGTGATCCGTCGACCACAGGTATTTCACGATCCAGTGCGGATCGTGATGGCCGTCATGGCCAGCGTGTTCGTGCTGGTGGACGTCGACTACGGTATCTGCCATCGGTCTATGTCCCTACGGGGTGGTCGCAGCGGACGCGTCGGCGATCCACTGAGCGTGCGTTTGAGCGTCTTCGATATGGATCCGAGCCGCCATGATGCCATGCCCGATTCCGCAGATCTCGGCGCACTGGACGTCGTGATCGCCGGTTTCGGTGGCCTGGAACCAACCCGTGATGGACCGTCCCGGGATAGCGTCCTGCTTGAGTCGGAATACGGGAACGGAGAAGGAGTGGAGGACGTCACGGGACTGGAGCTGGAAGTGGTAGGTCTTCTCCACTTCCACATGTAGGTCGCCAACCGTGTAGATGTCGTCGTCGGTGTCCAACTCGTTGTCGATGCCGGGATGCTGGAAGGTCCAGGCCCACTGCTGGCCGATGACGCGGATGGTCGAGTCGGCTTCGGGCAGCTGCTGCTTCACGTCGTACCAGACGCGGACCGACGCGATGATGATGAAGACGTCGCAGAGAAGGACCAGGGCATGGGGAATCGTGATCCAGCGTTTGACGTGCTTCTCCTTGCCCGTCAGGTACTGGGACTTCTCACCGGGCCGGGCTCTGAACTTCCAGATGAGCCAGAAGAAGATCCCCTCCGCGAGAAGGAACCAGAAGCCGACCAGGAGAGCGATCAGCATGATCACGCCGTCGATGCTCCCGGCGTACGTCGAGGCCTGGATGAGGAATCGTTCCATCTCTCTAACCCATCCGGGTGCGGAGAATGATGAAGAGTGCCGCGAGGCAGAAGAGCACGGCGCCGATCACCGTGATCAGGAAGGTCTTGGAGGCGTCCATGATCGCCTCGTTCTCACTGTCCGCGATCTCGGGAACCGCCCCGGCCGCCTTCTCGTCGATGGTCTCTTTTTCAAGCATGCGTCCGCCTATCGAAGCGTCTGGACGTAGGCGATGACGTCTTGCATCACTTCGTCCGAGAGAGCGAGAGAATTGGCGCGCATCGTCAGACCCCAGGTGTCACCCGGCGCGGCGCCTCGGGCGCCGGAACGGAAGTTCTGAAGCTCCTGGTAGAGATACCAGTCGTTGAGCTGGACGATGGGCGGAGCGTGGAGTTCGGGCATCCCGAGGCCATCGACCCCGTGGCATGCGACGCAGATCTGGGTGTACGTCGTGGCTCCCGCGCCGGCATTGCCATGCAGCGTGCTTTCCGGGTAGACCGGATCGAGGCCCGCAACGTACTCGGCGACGGACTCGATGTCGCCTTCACGAGTCAACGACAGGGCCATGGGCCGCATCCGTAGCCCCGCCAGATCGGTGTAGTGATCGCCCCGGTACCCCTCCTGATAGCCACGAAGTTGATCTTCGATGTACCACTGGGGGAGGCCAGCGATAGCCGGCGCAGCGATGTCGGGATTGCCGGCGGCGTTGGCTCCGTGACAGGGGGCACACGTCTCGAACAGCTCGGTGCCCCGCTCCATCCCCAAGGGCAGCGGGGTGGCGTCACAGGCGGCCAACCCGGCGGTAAGCAGGGCGAGCGCCGCGATCCTAGGAGTGCGAAGTCGTCGCATCTTGTTTCGTTGGGAGTGGTATCGACTCGTCGATCAGCATGATCGGGATGTCGTCTCTCACCGGGTAGAGGGCGGTCCCGTCTTCGCGGACCAGGGCCTCGACGAGGGGCGTGCTCAACGTCTCTCCGCCACGGTTCGTAACAGCGCCGGCCTCGATGGAGGCGTTCAGTTCGGAGAGCACACCCGCGTCCACGACACGAAGCGGCTGCTTCGTCTCGGGGCACACGAGGATGTCGAGAAGATTCTGTTCGATCATGTGGCGCGCTCTTTCGAGACTGGAACAAGTCGCCGAAGCTACTCTACCAGTCTCCTACGGTTCGTGCGATTCCGGTGGGTGGTGGGGAACCGTAGTCGGGCCGCGTAACTTACATACGTCTGGGGTCGAATGGGAGCCTTGAGATGAGCATTCGTGCATTTTTTCACAAACCGATCGCCCGCCGCCAGCGGGGCGTCGTCGGGCTTCTGGGGGTACTGCTCGTCGCCGGGGGATGCGCCGACGGTGGAAACGCCACGGCAGAGGCGCGAAACCCGGGCCCCGGGGGGTCCTCCGTCGCAGAGCCGTCGGACGCGAATCGCGCCCCTACGCCGCTACCCGGACACGCCTGGGTCATCTTCGGACCGGACACCGTAGTGGCGGAAGTCGCCGCCACTCCCGAAGAGCGCGCGGAAGGGCTCATGTACCGCGACGACGTTCCCGACGGAACCGGCATGCTCTTCGTGTTCGAAGACAGTCAGCCGCGCGCCTTCTGGATGGCCAACACCTACGTGCCCCTCGACGTCGCCTACATGGATCCGTCGTACCGGATCGTGGACATCATCGCGATGGAACCGCTCGTCACCGACTCCTATCCCAGCGAAGCCTCGGCCATGTTCGCGCTGGAAGTGAGGCAGGGATGGTTCGAGGAGCAGGAGATCGGCGTTGGGGCCCAAGCCAGCATCGTTTTCGGCGTCCAGGGTCGCTGACCTCCTAGCGAACGGCTCCCTTCAGAACGTCCAGGAGCACGCCCATGTCGGTCTCGTCGTTGTAGACGTTGGGGCTGAGGCGGAGGGCGGTGCCCCTCAGTGACGCTGAGACGTTTCGGGCGGTCAGGGCGTCGCGGAGGGCCGTGAGGTCGACGCTCGCGGGCATGCGGAGGCCGAAGAGGTGCGCGCCCCTCCACGCTTCGTCCTCCACGGTGTACCCGAGCTCGCCAGCCTCGTCGAGGAACTCCCGGGTCAATCTCCGGCAGTACTCCTGTATTCGATGCGGCCCCCATTCGTTGAGGAGCTCCAGACTCGCGGCGGCTATGGGAGCGAGGAAGAAGTTCGATCGCTCGGCCACGTCGTATCGGATCGCTCCGCCGACATACTCATCCTGGTAGTCCACCAGATTCTGGAAGTCACTGCTCTTCTCCCGGGCGATCCACGTCTCCTCCAGAGGATCTCCATCGTCGAAGCGCGGACCGTAATAGGCCAGCGAAAGCGAGTACGGTCCGAGAAGCCACTTGTAGGCGGCGACGATGAGGGCGTCCGGCCGGACTTTCGCGACGTCGAACGCCAGGGCGCCTACCGATTGGGTCGCATCGACGACGAGGGCGGCACCGACATCACGGCACCGGGCGGCCAGCGCATCGAGGTCGAACCAGGTTCCGTCCGTCCAGTGGACGACCGGCACGGCGACGATGGCGGTACGGGCATCCACCGCTTCTAGAAGGCGCTCGTTCCATCGGCGGCCGCGCCCGCCTCCGACGTCGGAGCCATCCCCTGGACCGACTGCGCGAAGCTCGGCCCCGGCGTCGCCGGCCATCCGCCGCCACGAGTAGACGTTGCCCGGGAACTGTTCGTGGGTGATGACGACGTTGTCCCCCGCCCCGACGGACAGGTTGCGAGCCGCGGTAGCCACGCCGTAGGAGACGCCCGGCTGGATGGCGATCCGGGTCGGATCGTCGACCCCGACCAGGCGGGCGAAGAGCTCGCGCAGCCTGTCCGTCTCCCAGAAGGCATCCGGGGGCACGATCCGGGTCGGGACGCTCTTGCGCCGAATGGCGGCGATCCCGGCCTCCTCGGCGACTCGAGGCAAGGGCCCCATATAGGCGCAGTTGAGGTAATGCTCGTCCCGGGGAAGAGCGAAGTCGGCGCGCCGGCACGTCAGTTGGGACACTCAGGGCACCCGGATCGGGGGGCGGTGCGCCACGCGCATCAGCCTTCGTCCTTCGAGCGGGCGTAGTTCGCGGCATACATGATGAGCCAGAAGAAGCCGACAAGAATCACCACCAGAATCAAGATCTCCCAAAGCTCCATCGTCAGTCCTCGGTGTAGTGCGGGGTCGGAGTCAGCCTTCGGGGCAGGGCGGGTACACGCCCAGGCTCTCGATCTCGTCCACCAACTCCTGATAGATGCTTTGGTTCCGTACCGAGTCGGCGTTCTCTGTCCACGGCCCGCAGCGTGAGCCCTCGTGGAAGCTACCCATGTAGCGGATGGCGCCGTTTCGATGGTAGACCAGCATCTCGCCGTCCCAGGTGCCCTCGGAGAGGCGCCCCGCGAGCTGGATCTCCCCCGGAGCGTCAGCGAAGTCGCGATAGACCGGACCGTTGTAGAGCGACTCGGTCTCGGGTTCGACGTAGAGGCTGTCGCGGACCGCGAGGGTGTCCAGATCACGCGGCGGGGGATCGCCGCCGCAACCGAGGGAAAAGAGGAGGACGAGGGAGAAGACCGCCCGGCGACCACCGATGGAAGGAGCCGCCGGGATCAACGGGGAAGACCGAGGACGGCCCGGGCAGCGCCGAGGGGATGCTGGCGAGTGAATACCTCCAGCCGCACGTCCCCCCGCTCCAGCGCCTCCACGAGGTCCTGTTCGGCCCTCAGCTCGCCCTGATGGCTCGCCACGCCGGGTCCTGAAAGCCGCGCCTCGACCAGCCATGCTACCTCGGACGGAGCACCCTCCGGACTGGCGGCGCCCTCCTCATCGTCTGCGACCTCTCCGTCGGCTCGCTCACCATCGGAATCGGAGCCTCCCGCCCCGGCCAGATCCGGTCGGCGCAGCACCACCGCGAAGATGTCGGCCGGATCGACCCCATCCACCGAGTATTCGTACGAGAGCCGTCGGGTCGTGGGGTCGAACCGCACCCGACCTCTCACCTCGACGCCGGACGCCACCGGGGGTTCGAAGGCCAAGCCGTCAGCGCGCACCCCGACCGTGACCTGAGGGGGTGCCTGGCCATCGACCAGGGAGGGTGCGCTCCAAGGCTCTCTTCTGTGGTCCGTCGCCGACTCGAGGGCGTACCCGATAGCTACAAGCCGCCAATCGTCGAGGGTCCTTCCGATCATCTCCATACCGATGGGGAGACGATCGTCGGCAAAACCGACAGGGATGCTCAGAGATGGCAGCCCGGTGTTGGCGCTGAGACTGCAGCTCGAGCCGCGCTGAGGATCACCGATGACGGCCGGCACCGTCCGCACGGTCGGAAAGACTAGGGCGTCGGCACCTGCATCGTCCATGGCCGCCTCTACCGCCAGGCGAAGGGGCTCCCGTTTCGCGTACGCAGTGAGATACTCCTCTGAATCGCGGCTCTCCGACTCCATCCGCGCCCGCATTCTGGGTACCAACGCCTCGTGGATGAGGCCCAGCTCGAGCATCTCGGCGAGAGACGAGACCGGTGCGTCGGGGTTCGCCGCGAGGTAGTCCTGGAGATCCCAGCGGAACTCGTGGCCAATCAGGCCCGACCCCTCCATGAGGTCGCCCAGGTCCGGGATCTCCACCGTGACGGTGTCCGCGCCCAGCTCCACCATTCGCGCGATGGCGTCCCGGACGATCCGACCCGCCGCTCGCTCCTCGGGTGCATCGCCGAAGTAGGCCGCGAGAATCCCGATCCGCGCGCCTTCCAGGGCATCGGCATCAAGGGCGTCGACGAAAGAAGACGGCTGCCGGCCTCCGAGAATCGCTGTGGCCGGGTCCGCCGGATCCGGCCCGACAGTGGCGTCGAGTGCGATGGCCAGATCTTCCATGGTTCGGGCCAGGGGACCGCCCACGTCTTGCGTATGCGAGAGGGGAATGATCCCGTCGATGCTCGAGAGCCCCTTGGTGGGCCGAAGTCCCACCAGGTTGTTCTGAGCCGCAGGAATCCGGATGGAGCCGCACGTGTCGCTCCCCCAACCCACGGCAGCGAAGCTCGCCGCGATGGCCGCGCCCGTCCCACCGCTCGAGCCGCCGGGGTTACGCGTGAGGTCGTAGGGGTTCAACGTCTGGCCACCGATGGAGCCTATGGTGGTGATGCCGCTGGCCAGCTCGTGCATGTTCGTCTTCCCTAGGACGACGGCGCCGGCCTCCCGAAGCCGAGCCACCTGGAAGGCGTCGTCGGGGGCGATGTTGGACGCCAGCGCCAAAGATCCTGCGCTGGTGGGCAGGTCGAACGTGTCGTAGTTGTCCTTGAGGATGACAGGCACACCGTGGAGGGGCCCACGCGGCCCCCGACTCGCCCGCTCTCGGTCCAGGGCCTCCGCCTCGGACACGGCATCGGGGTTCAGCCAGACCATGGCGGTGAGGGTCGGCCCCTGCCGGTCGTACGCCTCGATGCGCGCGAGGTAGGCTCGGGTGATGTCGGCGGACGTCGCCGCCCCGGACGACATCGCCTGCTGAAGGGTCGTGATGGTCGCGCCCCTGACTTCCACCTGGGCGCCGGCGTGCTCGGCCGGGCCGAACACCCAGCCCAGTAGCAGGGCAGCGGCAAGGAGTCGAGAACTCGAGGCAGTCGGGGCGGCCGGCGCCCCTCGGAGGGGGGATGAGGCGATCATTCCCGCGAAGTTGGGGGCCGGTACGCCTCAGGTCCAGCGGGTTGGCCCCGCCGCGCCTAAAGACCCAACCAGTAGTTCACCTTGACGATGAAGCGGTTCTCCGCCGGCGCGCCCCAAAGGGCGCCGAGATCGCGGCCGAAGTCGAAGTCGCCGTAGCTCGTCCGACCCGCCTGCTGGCGCTGCCAGACGAAAAATATCGTAGAGCCCGGGCGGTACTCCCACCGGACGACGGCATTGCCGACCAAGGAGCGCACGTTGAAGTCCCGGTCACTGAAGGACGAATCGGTGGTGCCGTCTCCATCGAAGTCCACGTACTGCTGGCCGTCGACCTCGCAGATGTCACTCGAGCACTGTACCTCGCTCCCCACCTCGTTCCCGGTACCGGACTGGAATGCGTCGAAGTCGAAGGACTCGGACGAGGCCAACTGCTTGTACTGCAGGTACTGACCAGACGAGAGGAGGGGTTGAGCGAAGAGCTGGAGGGAGAGCTTCGGGGAGAAGGTCCAGTCCAGTCGTGTTTCCATGGAGAACGACGTGCGGTCCAGGTCGGCGAAGAGGTAGCGGGTACCGTAGGTAGGCGAGTAGGGCAGCACGTTCGTGGCGGTGACGTACTGGTCGCCCGACCGGGCCGTCTCCCACCCCGGGTTCACGGAGACCGAGACGTTGTCCGACGGCCGCACGCTGAGACGACCTCCAACCCTGAAGCTCCCTCCGCGGCCAAGCCGGTCGTCGGAGACACTCACGTTCAGGGCGCCGCTGAACCTCTTTCGCCAATCGCTGTTCACGTTGGCGTCGTAATTGACGTTGGCCGGACCAACCATCATCGGCCCGCCCCGAGTGTTCCGCCGGTCCATCTTCTGCGGGCTGTAGCGAACGCTGGTACGGAATCCCCAGTTGTTGAGGAAGGTCCCGTTGAAGCGGAGGCTGTAGTTGCCGTTCGTCCGGGCGTTGTGCCACGAATCCACCGACCACATGTCGTCGAGGGCCTCGTGGCTCCAGTTGTGGAAGGAGCTCAGGGTGAAGTTGTAGTCGCGGAAGACGCTCCCCGGCTGGATCTCGCGGTACCCGACACGGAAGCCGCCGTCGAGGCGTTCAGCGTTGGTGGAGAAGCCGACGTCGTTGACCTCGAAGAGCTTCGATACCTCGGCCGCCCAGATCGACGCCGTCCAATGCTCGCCGCCTCGCTTCTCTACCTGGAGGCGCCAATCGCGGCCACCCAACGCCGTTTTCGTGGGGTCAACGGCGAAGCGTGTGGCGTCGGGTCGCTGCAGATAGTGGGTCGGGGAGCGCTGGATGCGCTCCATCGACTCGGCGCTTCCGGTCACATAGCTGCCGGAAAGGAAGCCCCATACGGCGTAGTTCCTATCGTCCCACTGGTGCTCGAACCGAACGCCCCCGTTGAACGCGTTCGATGGAAGCCAGTCGAAAGCGCCGTCATCCGGAAGGGTCCGATTCATGGCCGTGACCATACCCCGAACCTGCGTCTGCCCGTCGTTGACGTCCTGGCCGACGCTCACGACACCGAACTGGGTCCTCGGCTCGACGAGGAAATTCTGGCGGGCGTTGCCGGCGAAGGCACCCTGACCGAACTCGTTCCCGGTCACGGCGGCCAGGGCCCCGAGGGAGAGACCGCTCTGGGTCCGGCCCGCCAGCTTGGCGGCTCCGAGGATCGTGGCGTTGCTCGGGACGTCTGAATAGAGGGCCTCTCCTGGGGCACCGCCGTGAGGGGAGCGCCCGATACGGCGGCTGTAGAAGAGGGTGTTCCGGCCCCCGGAGAGCCCGAAGTCGAAGACACGGGCGTCCTCGACGAAGAAGGGCCGCTGCTCCGGGAAGAAGGTCTCGAAGGCGGTGAGGTTGATGACCGCGGGATCCGCCTCGACCTGGCCGAAGTCCGGGTTGATGGTGGCGTCCAGGGTGAACGACGAACCCAACCCATAGCTCAGATCCACCCCGACCCGGGCACCCTGGTCCGACCCGTCGAAAAACGGGTCGCCGGCGTCGGCCGGACCGTTGTCGTACGAGGTGACGAGGTACGGGAGGAGCTCGAGTCTGCGTGACGGACGGCTGACGCGCACCTCGTCCAGGCGGCCCATCTGGCTCACGATCCCCTTCCGGAGGCGCGAAACGAGGTTGTAGTAGCTCCGCTCGTTGTTCGCGACGCGGAAGCGGTGGAAGTTGATCCCCCACGTCTGCAGGTCGTCGGACGCCTCGTAGCGGATCTGCGACAGGGGAATCCGGATCTCCGCACTCCACCCGTCGGCATCGACGCTGACCGCGGAGCTCCAAACCGCGTCCCAAGCCCCGTCCATCTTGTCGTCACTGTAGAAGTAGGTGTCGCCCTGCACGTTGGCCGCGCTCACCCGGAAGCTGTAGCCGGTCAGCCCATCGAGGTTGGGGTCGAGGTGGACGCTGAACTGGTCGTAGGTGCCGTGGTTGTCCCGACGGGTCAGCCGCCGATCGATGGATCCAGGATCGTTGTCCCACATCCGCGCCGCGATCCAGATGGCCTCGTCCCCGAAGAGGACGCGCACCTCGGTGTCGTGCTCGGCGGGCACCCCTTCCACGGGCTCACGCTGCGTGAAGCCGGCAAACACCCGAGCGTCGGCCCAGTCGGGCTCGTCGGCAACGCCATCGATCCGGATGTCGGCTATATCGGTGAAAGGGTCGAGAGCCGCGACTCGCGGTGCCCGCTCACGCGCCGCCTCTGCCGGCGCCGGCAGAGAGGACGCCTCCGCGATCGAACCCGCTTCATCGGGATCGACTTGAGCGGCTATGGGCGCCGCCAGCAAGGTAGGGGCGAGGGCGAGGGCGCCCGCGAAAACCGGAAGTTGTCGTCTGATCACGGATAAAACATTTGTTTACCCGAGAGACGACACCTACCTCATCTCTCGGTAAGCCATTGTTCTGCTGCGGAATGGAGCGGAATCGGCGCACTGGAGAGACGGCCGAGATCGATCTGTTTGGCCATGTCGTGCACCTGCTCTAACGAGACACGATCGTTTTCGAAAATGTTGAGAGCCGCCCGGACGACATCGCCGTCGAGGCTCTCCAACGAGAAGACCCAGTTCATGACCGCCAGCGTCGGCACGGCTTCTTCGACGCCCGGATAGGCACCCGCCGGGATCTCGCCGTCGTTGTAGTAGGGGTGGTCCTCGAGCATGCCCTGGAGGACCTCACCCTCCACGGCGAGTAGACGGATGTCGCCGGTGGTGGACGCTTCGAGAACCGCTGCCGCGGGATACCCAACCGAGATGATGGCCCCGTCGATGGCCCCGTCTCGCAAGGCCGCAGAAGACTCGGCGAAGGAAAGGTACTGGGGGTCGATGTCATCGTAGGTGAGGCCATAGGCTTCCAGGACGTGTCGGGCCAACTGCTCCGTCCCGCTTCCCGCAGCACCCACCGACACTCGCTGGCCCGCGAAGTCGGCCACGGTCAGGATGTCCGACGACGCCGGCACCAGGATGTGGGTGAGGTTGGGATAGAGGGGTGCGATGGCGCGCAGCCCCGTCACCGGCTGCTGGAAGTCGCCCTCTCCGTTGTACGCCTGGTACATGGTGACGGCGATGGCCATGGCCAGATCCATCTGGCCCGATGCCACCCGATTGACGTTTTCCACCGAGCCGCCGCTGACCTCCGCCGTGTACTGGCGGGCAGAGTCGGCCACCGAGAGGCGGCTGGCGATGGCACCCCCGAGAGGGTAGTAGATCCCGCCCGTCCCTGCCGTACCCAGAGAAAGGAACTCGGTCCGACCTTCGCTTCCGCACGCACCTGTCGCCAACAGCGCGGCGACGGCGAACGCTCTTCTGATCTGCATCGTCATCTGCTTCTTCCTGTGACCTTCCGTGGGGATTACTCCGCCCTGGAAAAAACAACCATCACGGCCACCAGCCCAGCCCCGTCGGTGACGAGGCCCGGATAGACGAGCAGGATGGCGCCCACCAGAGCCAGCGCCCGTTCCCATCCGCCGAGCTTCTTCCGGGCGAATCCGACGCCCGAGGCCGCCAGTGCGATTACGCCGATGAGAGCCGTCGTGGTCGCCACGACGATGGCCGATGCGGACCCCACCATGAGGAGCTCGGGGCCGTAGACGAACATGAAGGGGACGATGAAACCGGCCCCGGCCAGGACGGCAGCCGTCGTTGCCGTTCGGATGGGCGGAGAGCCCGCGATGCCGGCAGCGGCGAAGGCCGCGAGGGAGACCGGCGGGGTGACGTTGGAGATGCACCCGAAGTAGAAGATGAAGAGGTGGGCCGCCAGGAGGGGCACCCCGAGTTGGACGAGCGCCGGTGCCCCGAGGGCCGCCAGCACGACGTACGCCGCCGTTGTAGGCAGGCCCATGCCGAGGACCACGGAGCCCAACGCGGTCAGGAGAAGGGCCGGAAGGAGCTGACCTCCAGAGAGGGTGATGATGAGCTCCGACATCCGAAGCCCGATCCCTGTAAGCGACGCCACCCCCACGACGATCCCCGCCGCCGCGCACGCGGCCGCGACCTGGACGGCGCCTCTGCCCGCCCGCTCCATGATGTCGCCCATCTCCGAGGCCGAGGGCCGTGTCGCTGGCCGGAGCAGAGCCATGATGAACGCGGTGGCCACGCCCCAGAAGGCTGCTCGCATGGGAGAGCGACCCATGCCCAGGAGCACGACGATGATGGCCAGAGGCAGAAGCAGATGGAGCCTCTCGACGATGGGCTCGGCGTCGTCGATGCCCTCGGGCTCGATGCCCATCCGCGCTGCTCGGAAGTGGATGGCCGACAGGAGAGCTGCGTAGTACAGCACCGCCGGAATGATGGCCGCTACCGCAACGTCCAAATAGGGGATGTTCGTCCACGTAGCCAGGATGAACGCCCCGGCCCCCATCACCGGGGGCATGAGCTGACCGCCAGTGCTCGCCGCCGCCTCGATGGCCCCGGCGAAGAAGGGCTTGAAGCCCGCCCGCTTCATGAGGGGAATGGTGAACGTCCCCGTGGTCACGACGTTGGCCACCGCACTCCCCGAGAGGGAGCCCATGAAGGCGCTGGCGACGGCCGCCGTCTTCGCCGGGCCGCCACGGGTGTTGCCTGCGATGCGGTTCGCCATGGCGATGAGGAGAGCACCTCCCCCCGCCACTTCAAGCACGGCCCCGAAGAGGACGAAGAGGTATACGAAGTCGGCCGACACGCCGAGAGGAATGCCCCAGATGCCCTCGGTCGAGAGATAGAGGTGCTCTATGAGCCGGGTCGTGCCGTATCCACGATGGGCGAGGATGCCGGGCAAGTAGGGACCAGCGAAGGCATACGCCAACGCCAGGACGCAGACGGTGATGAGCCCGTAGCCTGTAGCGCGCCTCGCCAGCTCGATGACGAGAAGGACGGCGATGGCTCCCATGACCAGGTCCATGGAGGTCGGGCTCCCCGACCGAGCGACGAGTTCCTGGTTCTCCATGGCCAGGTAGGCGCAGACGACCACCGAGAGGCCGGCAAGGAACCACCCGACAGCCCCGGAGAAGCGCTCCTTCCAGCCGCCGCCCTCCTCCCTGGCCCGGAGGGTCTGCTGCACCCCGACGCCGAGGAAGCCCAGGATACCCATGAGGGCCAGGTGCACCGGTCGCTGGACCAGCGCAGTGAAGGGCTGCACCCCCGCCGCATACATGTGGAACAGGGCCGCCGTCGCGGACACGGCGAGAATGACCAGGCCGGTGACGCGCCCCCGGCTCGGGCCGTCGTCGGCACCTCGCTCCTCGTCCGACTCGTCCACCTCTGACTCATCCAGCTCCGGGCGCGGCAATCCGGCGCCCTTCCCGTGCTCGGGACTCAAAGGCCCCTCGCTACATGAAGCGCGCGACCACGAGAACGACGGCGAAGAGCATCGATAGCAGGATCACCGCAGCACTCTTGAAGCTGCGACGCCTGTCGATGGCGTGAACACCCTGTGCGATGACCAGCGTCGACCATATCTGCGTCAGATCCAGCGCCCTGAAGACGTTGTAGAGGTATCCGTCCGGCAGGAAGAAGAAGAAGCTGGCGAGGTTCAGCGTGTACTGCGGATCTCCGGTCGCGATACGCAGAGGCGTCACCAGCAGCCCGAACAGAGCGGCAATGAACCATGCGTGGGTGACTGCCGCAAGGTATTGGGTGTACCTCCCCTCGTCTCCGAGGATGAAGGCGAAGATGACCATGTAGAGTGCGGCGAAGACGAAGGAGAAGACGATCGTCGAAAGGGTGCTGGCCACCGGGATGACGACTCGCATGGCGTTGACCGCGCTCTCACCCATCTCGGGGAACTCGGTGCCGCGCTCGATGGCGGCCTGACGCTGGACCTCGAGCATGAGCTCAGGCGGAACGAGCGCCATGGAGACTCCGACCACGGCTGCCGAAACCAACATCGCCGCGAGCCATCGCGGCGTCTCCGCCAGGCGCTCCATGAGCTTACCCGGGCTGACGAATACCCAGAGGAGGCGGGTGTGGAGAGGGGGAAGAGGCACCTCGACCCCCTCCATGGACTCGTGGCCCGAGTCGACCTCGTCCACCGGTCACATCCCCGCGAGCCGGACCACCTGGGTAGACCGGACCTGAATGGGAATGGGTCCCGGCGCAACCGGGACCGACGCCGTTCCGCTGCCCGAGGACACCGACCGTCGCTCCACCATCAGACCCGCCTGGGCGTCCCAGAGGACCCAGCCTTCGACCTCCACCTCCGAGCGCTGACTGACCGACATTCCCTGAACGTCGAGGGTGGCACTGAGCTCGTTATTGCCGGCAACGTCGATCTTGAGGAGGCTGCGGCCGGAGACGACGGTGTCGCCGACTACCGTGTAGCGGTAGACAGCCGTCTCCGATCGGTCTCCAGCGCCCTCCGAGCCCTGGTAGCTCACCGTATCCACCCACATATCGCCCACCGCGACAGACCTTCCCGGCAGGCCCGGGAAGAAGGTGTGGGAGAGGGCCAGCCCCGACACCATCTGGCTCGCTTCCATGGACACGGTGAGCTGCTCAGCAATGACCGCGTTGCCTTCGCGGTCCAGCGCAAAGACGAGGGCGCCCTGAACGTCGTCCGTGTTGATCCGGACGGGAGCGCCCATGGGCTGGCTGAGAACGCCTTCGAGCTCCGACACAGTCATGGAGACGTTCACGCCGGCAGGTGCGGCGGAAAAGGCCACGGCGTAGTCAACCACACCGCGCTGGGCCATCTCCAGGTTCTGTCCCATGATGGACACCGTCACGGTCGTGGTGTCACCATAGGTGTATCGCACGGCATCGGGAGTCGGGACCCCGTACTCCAGAGCCGGTGAACCTCCGGCACACGCCGAGAGAAGAGCGGAGAGCGCGGCGACGAAGATCGATCGTTGGGACATGTCCGCTCCTGGCGGCTACGGGTGGTGTCGGCCTTCCGGGATGGTCGCCGATGCGGCTGCGCACGCCGACATACCACCTCTACGACGCCCGAAGGGCACTTCTTTACCCCTTGGCCGCCTCTGGGTGACCTGATATGCTGTTGATCTGCCCTCGAACCTGTTGAAGGCTTCGGGCGTAGCAACCAGAAAGTCTAACGACCTCGCTATCTGTCGCCATGAGCTTCCGTACCAATCCAGACCGAATCCTCGACAACATCGACCGCGCCCGCAATCGGGCCGCGGAGAGCGCGGGGCTCTACGTCGAGCGCCAAGCGATGGGACGGGAGCTGGAGACCGAGATGCCTGATGTCGACGCGACCACGACGGAGCGGGTCAAGAGGGTCTTCGCGACGCTCGAGCGCGCCTACATGAAGGCCGCTCAGCGCTCCGAGCTCGGACGGTTGGCGTCTCGCTTCCAGGCCGTCGGTGACATCCACCATCACCACGCCCGTGGCGACGTCAGCATCTCCATCCAGTATCTGGATCACGAGCGCTACGATGACGTCGGTGTCTCGCCCTTCGAGATCAAGCCGTACCACGTCGCCGACGCGAAGAAGGAAACCAAGACGAGCCGGGCCGACGTGAACGCCCTCAAGGTCCTCCGCAAGGAGCTCCGCGAAGGCATTCTCTCTGCGTATCAGAAGCTCGAGCCGCGGGTGAAGGACGCGCTTCGCGATCGGGCAGACATGGGACACGTCCAGGTCCAGGTCACCGTCGATCTACGGCCCGCCGAGTAAGGTCCCGCGCGTCCTCTTCGTCTTCCTGGACGGAGTCGGGGTCGGCACCCGGGACCCCGAGGTCAATCCGCTCTTCGCGGCACGGCTGACCGCACTACGCACGCTGGCAGGCGGAACGCTTCCCCACCTCGGTGGCGGGGCGTCGGGGGGCTCTGACCCGAGTTCGTCGGCAGGGAGTGCGGGATGTGGCTTCTCCCTGAACGCGCGCCTCGACGTCGATGGAACGCCCAGGAGTGGTACGGGCCAGGTCGCTCTCCTCACGGGGGCCGACGCTGCACGCATGCATGGAGCACACTTCGGGCCTTGGACGCCCGTGAAGCTCCGTCCCCTCGTCGAGGAGATGAGCGTGCTCCGTCGGGCCCGGGACCATGGCCTCGACGTGACGTTCGCCAACGCCTACCCCAAGGGTTGGCCCGGGCCTGGCGGGAGCCGTCGCATTGCCGCGCCACCCCTCGCCGCCCGTGGCGCCGGAGTGCTGACACGTCATGAAGAAGCTCTCGGTCGAGGGGAGGCCGTTTCGAGCGAGATCGTCAACGACGGATGGAGGCGACACCTGGGTCACGAATGGCTCCCCGAGGTCACACCCGAGGATGCCGGCGTAAACCTGGCGAGGATCGCCGCAGGTCACCATCTGACGCTCTACGCCCACTACGCCACGGACACCGCCGGGCACAAGAAGTCGATGAAAGAAGCGGTCGCGGCTCTCGAGCGGGTCGACCGTTTCTTCGGCGGGCTCCTCACCGCACTGCCCGATGACACGCTGGTCTTCGTCGCCAGCGACCACGGCAACATCGAGGACATCGGGGCGGGTCACACTACCAATCCGGCCTTGGGGATCGCCCACGGTCCGGGCGCGAAGGAGGCGGCCGGCCTGACGGACATCAGGGAGGCGGCGGGGTTCGTCCTCGGTCGATTGGGCGTCACGGGGTCGAGCGTCGGGCTCTGAGCACGCCGTGGCCTACGACGTCCCCGACGTCCATGCCACCGCCCGGCCCGGGGCACCATGATGCCGCATGCCCATCACCGGACCGCGCATCCTCGGCAAGCTCCTCGTGGAGAACGAAGGCGTATGCCCTGAAGCACTCGCTGCGGCGTTGGGCGAGGCTCGCCGCGGTCGGGAGCGAATCGGTGAGACCCTGGTTCGCCTCGGAGCAGCGACGCCAGCGGCCGTGGCTCGGTCTCTCGGGCTTCAGCTCGGGCTCGAAGTCGCCACCCCGCCGCTAGACCCTGATCCCGACGCTCTGTCTGCCATCAGTCCGGATCTTCTTCGGGCCCACCACCTCGTACCGTTGGCCATCAGGGCGAGGAGCATTCGCATCGCCATGAGCGACCCGCTGCGGCTGACCGCCGTCGATGACGTCCAGTTCCAGACGGGGCGTCGGGTGGAGCCGATGGTCACCACTCCCGAGGCAGTAGCAGAGGCGCTGGAGCGACTCCTCGGACCCGGCGCCGGAGAGGGGAAGGAACGGGCGGCGACCTCTGGCGGTCGAGATCCGGGCGAGGGCACCGAGTCAGGCACCGACTCTGCAACGCACCCGGGCCGCGCTTCGGACTGGGAGGGTGGAGCTCGGCTGGACGACGGGACGGCAGAGCGAAGGGCCGCGAGAAGCGTGGTGGCCAGCGGCTCTCCAACGGACTTCGCCGCCCTCGTCGAGGCACTCCCCGATGCGCTCCGTCAGACGTCCGCCCAACAGGGCCGGGAGGAGGTGGACACGGAGCTTGAAGCAGCCACCCGGCGGGCGCCGGTGGTGCGCCTTGTCGATCGCATCCTGAGGAGCGCCATCGAAGAGGGCGCCAGCGACATCCACGTGGAGGAGACAGGAGCCGACGTACGTGTCCGCTTTCGCATCGACGGGCGCCTCCAGAAGACGCTGGACCTACCGGCGGGTGCGCGGCGGGCGGTGCTCTCCCGCATCAAAGTGGTCGCGGGCATGGACATCTCGGTCCGGCGACGGGCACAGGACGGCCGCGCGGCGCTTCGCCATCAGGGGCGTCGATTGACGCTGAGAGTGAGCACCCTTCCGGTGAACGGCGGCGAGAAGGCCGTGGTTCGGATCCTCGACCCCGACTCCGCGCCCCGCGACCTGGACGGTCTGGGCATGGCAGCGTCGGATCTCGCCCAGCTCCGAGCCCTCCTCACCCGCGGCGAGGGTGTCCTCCTCTCTGCCGGCCCGACTGGAAGCGGAAAGAGCACGACCCTCTTCGCGGCTCTTTCAGAGATGGACCGGGCCAGTCGTAACGTCGTCACCGTCGAGGACCCGGTGGAATACCGGATGCCCGGCGCCAGCCAGGTGCAGGTCGAGCGCAGGGCGGGGCTCGGCTTTGCCGAAGCGCTACGGGCCATCCTCCGTCAGGACCCCGACGTAGTCATGGTCGGCGAGATTCGCGACCGGGAGACCGCCGAGATCGCCATGGCGGCCGCCGTCACCGGCCACCTGGTCCTCTCCACCATTCATACCACCGACGCGCCCGGCGCCATGACGCGACTCCTGCACATGGGGGTGCCGCCCTTCCTCGTGGCCGGAGGTCTGGCCGGGATCGTCGCCCAACGGTTGGTCCGACGCAGCTGCACGGTGTGCCGAGGCCGCGGGTGCGACCTGTGCCGCGACGGGCTGAGCGGAAGAACCGGGATCTACCAGGTTCTCACCGTCTCCGACGCCATGCGGGACGAGATCTCCGGTGGCGGCTCCTCGGCCCGCCTGCGACGCCTCGCCATGGAGAGTGGGATGTCCACCTTGGCGTCCGACGCCCGTCGGGCCGTGGCCGCTGGCCTCACGACACTACATGAGGTTGGCAGATACCTGGACGCCGCCGCTCGGGCCGGGGTGCCGTGTCCATCGTGCTCCTACGCGGTGCCCTTCGGCGCGGCCGCTTGCCCTCGATGTGGTCATCGGCGGGGACGGAACTGCAGCTGTGGCCAGCGGCTGGAGAGAGGATGGCGCTTCTGTCCGGCGTGTGTCCGACCCGCGACTACGTGAACGTCGCCACCCTCGTCGTCAGCGCTTCCACCCGCTCCACATCCACGTCGACCCCGATGCCTGGCCCGACCGGTACAGCCATCTTCCCTTCGGAGACCGTGAACTCCGGCGACACGATGTCACGCTCCCAATAGCGAGTGCTCGCCGAGATGTCACCGGGGAGCGTGAAACCGGGGAGCGACGCGAGCGCCACGTTATGGGCGCGGCCCACACCCGACTCGAGCATCCCACCGCACCACACAGCAAGCCCCTCGGCGCGCATCATGTCGTGGATCCGGCGGCTCTCGCCCAACCCACCCACCCGACCGGGCTTGATGTTGATGATCCGGCAGCTCCCCAACTCCAGGGCCAGCTCGGTGTCGGCTGCCGATTTGATGGATTCGTCGAGACAGACGGCCGTGTCGATGCGTTCCTGCAGCCGCGCGTGGTGAAGGAAGTCGTCGTAGCGCAGGGGCTGCTCGATCATCATGAGATCGAGGGCGTCGAACTCCTTGAGCCGCTCGACGTCATCGAGGGTGTACGCCGAGTTGGCGTCGGCCATGAAATCCACGTCGGGAAAGCGCTCGCGGAGGCCAGCGAGCATCTCGAGGTCCCGCCCGGGCTTGATCTTGATCTTCACCCTGGCGTAGCCGTCCTCCAGGAAGCCTGCCACCTGCTCGTGGAGGGCGTCATCGTCGGGTTTGAGCCCTACGCTCACCCCGACGGGGACGGCGGCGCGTGTGCCGCCGAGCTTGGCCGAGAGCGACACGCCGTCTGCCCGAGCGGCCATGTCCCACACCCCCATCTCCACCGCCGCCTTCGCCATCCCGTGTCCTCGGATCCAAGAGACCGGCTCCAGCACGTCGTCCGGCCCGGAAAAGTCCCGACCCACGACATGGGGCAAGATGAAGTCCGTGAGCACGTGCCATGCCGTATCGGTGGTCTCGTAGGCGTAGGAAGGATCGGCTGAGGCGACGCACTCGCTCCACCCCTCGAGACCGTCGCCTTCCAGCGTCAGGAGGACGACCCGGCGGTCCTGGCTGCCGCCGCTGGAGATCTCGAAGAACTCCTTGAGGCGGAGTGGGATCTCCCGAAGGGTGGCGCGTTCGATCTTCATGTGACCTGTTCGGCGAAGGTCGTGGGCTCGATGAGAGAGAACACCTCGTCGACCTGCTCCCAGCCCACGCGAAGCAGAAAGGTGTTGTTCCTTCCGTACGACTTGCTCCCGAGAATGTAGAAGTCGGGCTCGGGATTCTTCAGGGTCTCGGCCCCATGGCTCTCCTGGGTCAGGCAGTCACCGGCGGCTGAGCCGAGGAGGGCAGCGGCGAGCTTCATGGGTCCGGAGGTTGCGTAGCACTCGTGCACCTGAAGCTGACGATAGAGCCGGGCATCCCCAACAGAGCCGGTGAGTGAGACGATCCAGTCGACGGTCACGGTCTCCGCCTTGCCATCGCCGCTCGCGAGGGTCACGACGATACCGTCGTCCGTGGCATCCAGCCTCTCCACCGTACGACCCAGGCGAACGTCGAAAGGAGATCCGTCCGAAGTCAGATCCAGGGCGGTTCGGACCAGACCCGCCCGGGCCGGAAGCGGATCGTCCTCAACCGCGCCGAAGGTGGGCTCCGGGTTTCGAACGGCCCAGGTGACCTCGGTGTCGGGAGCCTTCTCGACGACCCGACGAAGGTCGCGTGCGGCGGTCTGGGCGGAGTGCCCGCCGCCAACGAGGAGAATGCGCCGCCCTCTCCACCCAGACGCGTCGTTCTCCAGATTCGCCGCGTCGAACGTCGGGATCTGTCGGATGATCCACTCCTCGGCATGCCCCTCGCCAGGGGCTCGAATACCCCCGGACCCCAGAGCGTTGGGATGGTGGTAGGTGCCCGTGCAGTCGAGAACCACGTCGGCATGCTCCACCCGCTCGCCGTCGCCGTCCCGGACCATCATGCGGAAGGGCTGGCGAGACCGCCCACCCGTTCCGATCTCGTCGCTCTTGAGGAGCCTCTCCCGACCGACCTCGACGACCTCCGTCCCCAGGCGAAGTCGTGCCTCTATGGCGGGCTGTCGCGCCAGGGGCTCGAAGACCGACTCTACCAGCTCATGTCCGGAGGGACACCCGTCACCGTTCGGAGGCTCCGAGCCACCCTCCGCCAGAAGGCGCCGTACGCGGGAAGAGACGTTCATGGACCAGGGAGTGAAGAGCTGGACGTGCCCCCAGGCGCGGACGTTGCCGGCGACGCTCTCCGCCATCTCGTAGACCGTGAAGTCGAGGCCCGCCTCGGCCGCTGCGGCTGCCGCCTCCAGACCGATGGGACCGGCTCCCAGTATCGCGATGACGGGACCGCTCATGATCGTGCTTCTGCTCCCCGGGTCAGTAGGTAGGCCGAAACGCGTCCGCCTCGCTGGAAGTCGGTGACCTCGAAGCCCTCGTCCAGGTAGCGGACGAACACGGCCCGTGTGGCGTCACGCCAGGCGACGGCCAGGGACATGTCATCGGCCATGAGCTTCCCTATGTCCGATGGAATCGCCACGCGGATCGCGTCGTTCCCCAGGAGATCCAGGTCCGGGAGGCCCGGCTCGGGGTGTCGCAGAGTCGTGTCGCCGCGCGCGGCGAGCGCGGAGGGAGCATCGCCCACTGGGGACGCCTCGTCCCGGTCCAGCCGGCGTCGAACACGTTCCGAGTCCATGAGCCACACCGGCACGAAGCGATCGGTGCCGATGCCCCGATGAAGCGGGGAGTCGCTCTCCCCGTACATGTTCGTCCGATATTCCCGAATCAAGACGCCCAGCTTCGCCAGATTGAGGTAGGCGTTTCTCGACTGCAGCGGATCGAACGTCCAGTACATGGTGGTGATGCCACGGCTCAGGAGTTCGTCTCGCTGATACATCTTCAGCCGGCGACCCAAGCCCCCATCCCTCACCTCTGGACGGACGGCGAGCATATCGGACCAGTGGACCGTCTCGCCGTCCCGAACGCCGGTGAGACCGAAGACGAAGCCGACGAGCGCTCCGGTCTCGTCGTAGGCTCCCGCAGCGACGCCCCCGAGGATCTGACTGACCTTGAGGATCGCCGGCGAGACCCGCTCGGAGAAACCAGCACCCCACGTCGCCTCCTGAAGATCCACGCACGCCCGGTAGTCCTCCACGGAGGAGAAGGGGCGGATGGTGACGGACTGTGACACCCGAGTCATCCCCGAGCGCCGACGGCGGCCTCTAGCATCTGCCGCAGGCGTACGTGCGTATCGCCGTTGAGCAAGTCCATGCCGGGCAAGCCGGTCAGTTCGTGCACCAGGGCGATGCCCGCCTTCGTGTTGGCGGTGGGGCCCGTGACGAGATCGATGGGCCGTTTCCAGGCTTCCTCGATTCCCACCACGGCATACGGGTCGGAGGCCGCGACGATGGTGAACGCCACCTGATCACCGATCATGTCGACGAGAGTTCCCCCGTTGTACGGCTCGAGGGGAGACGCGCCAGCCTCGATTACCGCGACCGTCGCATCCGTACTCGCCATCTGCCGAAGCAGTCCCGAAATCGCAGCGCGATACTCGTCCTCCGGGACGACCGTCGTGGGCAGCCCTGCGTCGACGAAGTCGAAGGTGTGATCGGCGCCGGCATCTTGGAAGCTGAGGGTGTCGCGCCAGCGACCCGCCCCCGTCAGTTTGGCTCCCAAGACCCGGTGCCCGAGCTTCTTGAGCTGCCGAATCGCCATCCGCCCGGACAGCGTCTTTCCCGAAGACATGGAGGTGCCTGCCAGGAGCACGACGGGAAGGCCGAAGGAGGTCTCCGGCGGCGACGGCACGAAGTCCGTCATGACGACCTTTCGACCCCCTCGCACCACATGCCCTCGGTAGACGAGGGTCACGGGGGCAGAGGAGAACCTCGACAAGGACGTCAGGGCCCCGAAGCAACCTGCACCGGTCATCAAGCTCATCCGATTGTCAGGGCCCATGTCCTCGAAGGAACCGGTCGCTTCCAGGGTGGCGAATCGACGGGCGAAGGCGCCCACGAGGAGGTCTCCGGCGAGCGGTCTGGTCGATCGACCGTTGACCAACTCGAAGGTCTCCATCGGGGACGACCTCGGCAGGACCTCGGCGACGACGTAGTCGCCCGACGCCCAATCCTCCCGGTCCAATGCCTTATAAGGAAAGGGCCAAGAGGGGAGATCTGCGATCCTTGTGAGAGATCCGAACAGGACGGCACTCACGGATCCCTTCTCCGCTGATCGGTACGCTCACCCGTGACCACACCCTCACCCATGGGAGGAGCCAGAAGAAGGCGGGCGAGGAAGGCGCACCGGTCTACGGACGGATCGATCACGATGTGCTCGTGATCCGCGTGGGCGCCGTCGCCGATGCAGCCGAGTCCATCGAGGGTAGCGGTGTAGAGGCTGGTGGTATTCCCGTCAGAGCCGCCTCCGGCCATCGTGTCTTCCAGGCTCAACCCCAACTCGCCGCCGAGAGCCTGGGCCGTGCGCCACAACTGCTGATTCCGAGGGGTCCGCTCCAGGGGCGCGACCCTGATTCCGCCCTCGATGCTCAGCTCGATCCCGTCTCTCGTCGGCTTGATCGCCTGGACCCGGGCCTCCAACTCCTCTCCCGCTTGGACGCTCGCGACCCTCACGTCGACGCTGGCGCTGGCTTCGGCAGCCACCACGTTCGGCCTGGTCCCGCCGTCGATCCGGCCCACGTTCACCGTCGTACCCGCCTCGGGATCGTTCAGCCGGTTCAATTCCTGGATCACGTTGGAAAGCTCGAGGATGGCACTCACGCCGGCGTCCGGGTCCAAGCCGGCGTGTGCTGCTCTGCCCCTTACCGTGACCTCGAAGCGGCCAACTCCCTTCCTGGCCGTCTTGATGAGCCCGCGAGGCCCGAGGGAGGGCTCCAGGATCAGGGCACGCTGAGCCCTCCGAGCCAAACGGCGCACGTGGCGCTTCGAATCGGGGCTCCCGACCTCCTCGTCGGAGTTCACGAAGACCACCGGGATCACGTCAGGATCTCGATCGAGGGCTCTGAGCGCCTCGAGAGCGAAAACGATCTGGGTCAGGCCGCCCTTCATGTCGAGGGTCCCCGGACCATGAAGACGGCCTTCCTCCACCCGCACCGGCATGGTCTCCAGCGTCTGAAGCGGCCATACCGTATCGCTGTGACCAACGAGGAGTTGACGAGGCGCCGAAGCGCGTCGCCGCTTGGGGAAGGCGAGAAGATGGTTCCCGCTTTTCTTGCCGGTCACGACACGGACGTCGAACCCGAGATCCTCGAAGGCCGGCCCGAGAATGGCGTGGACCGCGGATTGGGTATCGGGGTGATCCGTCGGAGACTCGACGGTGCAAAGGCGAGCGAGAAAGTCGACGAACTCGTCCCGCCGAGAGCGAACGTGCTCGAGGAGCTCGTGGGCCTCCTCGGTTCTGGGCTCCGGAGACGACACGTCAGTGCCTGGCGAGGCGTCCGGCTTCATCGCGACGACCCTTCGTGGAACGGGAAAGCCATGGTCTGATTTACTTCCGAATACCGACCCGGCGCGATGTAGGCGAGGAGCGGTGCCTCCATCAAAAGCTCCTGGTCGTCGCGATCCGACCTCCGGATGGCGTCCTCCTCGACGAGGGCCTCGACGATGCGACCGGCGATGAGGCTGTTCCGACCGAATCCGTCCACGATCTTTTCCGTCCGACACTCGAAGTGCAGGTAGGCATCCTTCAGGAGGACCCCCTCCACGACCGTCGCCGGCCGGGTCGCCAGCAGAGCCAGCGAGGGTTTCTCGTCCTCGCCGCATCGCGGGGCGGCGGCCAGGCTAGCCGAGAGCACCTGGCTCGGTCGTGGAAAGCTCACCGTAAACGCGCCCTCACGTCGGGCGTTCACATAGGTCCCGTGGGCGGGCGTGCACACGAACCCGAAGAAGTTGTCCCACCCGAGTGGCGTCACCATGTGCTTGGGAGCGAGATCGAAGCTTCCGTCCAGCTCCTTCGTGCCCACCACCACGAGGGGGCTCACCTGAAAGAAGCGATCCCATACACGGTGGTCGACACCGAGGCGAATCAGCTCTGCCGCCGCCCCGTCCTCTCTTTGATCATTCACTTGTAGATACCCGCTCTCTTGTAGCTCTCGTCGAGCAATTCAACTGGATGGATGATCGGCTGAGAGGCGCCGTCGAGTCTGAGTCCTGCTCCAATCTGCATCATGCAGCCGGGATTGGCAGAGCACGCCACGGTGGCGCCGGCTCGCGTGACCGCCGCGACCTTGTCCCGTCCTATGCTACCCCCGAGCTCGGGATGCGTCAGTCCATAGATGCCGGCCCCGCCACAACACTCCTCCGCTCCCTCCACGACCCGCACCTCCACGCCTGGCACCGCCTCGAGGACCTGGATGGGAGGTCGGGCGACACCCTGGGCATGCAGAAGATGACAGGGGTGATCGTACGCCACCGCACACTTGACCTCGGCCCCCGGCAGGGGACCTGCTTCAGCGAGTAGCTCGGTGACGTCGCGGACCCGCTCAGAGAAGGCTGCGGCAGCAGGGGCACGCGAGGCGTCGGTTTCGAAGAGGACGTGGTAGTCCTTCATCGCCGCCCCGCAACCTGCGGCGTTGGAGACCACGAAGTCCACGCCAGCCGACTCGAAGGCATCCATGTTGGAGCGCGCGAGGTCCCGGGCTCCCTGCAGGCTGCCGGCATGGGCATGGAGGGCGCCACAGCAGCCCTGGCCCCGGACCTCCACGACACGATATCCGTTGGCCTCCAGTGTGCGGGCCGTCGCCTTGTTGACCCGGTCGTACAGACCTTGCTGCACACAGCCCAGGAGGATGCCCACCGTGCCACGGTGACCGGGATGGTCGGAATCTTCGCCGGGGCCCGCAGCGGAATCGCTCGCGACCGGCGGTATCCAACTCTTCGTCGCCGCCAACATGGCCATGGCCATTCGGCCACTCCCCATTAGGCCGCGCGACGGGAGCAGCCGAACGGCCAGATCTGCCAGCCCGGTCGCCCGCAGAACCCGACCCCCGAAGAAGAAGGGCCCCCTGAGGGCAGGTGACGCCATGATCGTCAGGAGCAGACGGCTGAGGATGCCTGGCTTCCGAGCCTCGACGGCAGTCTCGCGAGCGGCCTCCAAAAGCACACCGTATTCGACGCCGGAAGGACACACGGGCTCGCAGGCCCGGCACCCCAAGCACCGGTCGATATGTGTCTGGAAGGCGTCGGACGCGGGATCCAGGCGCCCCTCCACCACGGCACCCATGAGGTGGAGACGGCCTCGGGGAGAATCGGCCTCGTCGCCCAGCCGATTGTAGGTAGGACAGGCGGGCAGGCAAAAGCCGCAGTGTACACACGGCAGGAGGCGGTCCTTCTGAGACTCGAGCGCCTCGGCCAACCGCAGTCGTGCGGGGGGCACCCTCACCGTGTCCGCGTCCACTCGAATGGCGTCCTTCATCGCCCCAGCAGCCTCCGCGCAGCGACAACGAGGCCGCTCAGCCCTCCTCGAGCCCTGAGCGCCAGGACCGACCGGGTGAGGCGCTCGACACGCTCGTCGTACGGAAACCACCAGGGCTCTCTGCTCAGTCCGGCTCTGTCGGCGAGGAAGGCGCGGGGCCGCGTCATCTCGGTAAGGCCCTCCAGGCCCCTCCGGCTTCCGAAGCCACTGTCGCCCACACCACCCAGGGGAAGCCCACCGATCCCGGCGTGGGCAAGGCTTTCGTTGACGCAGACGCCGCCGGTACGAAGCCGCCGTCCCACGTCGACACCGCGCCGTCGGTTCTCGGTCCACACGCTGGCGAAGAGGCCGTAGGCGGAGGCGCTCGCCCAGCGGATCGCTTCCTCTTCGTCCCGGACGGCCGTCACCGCCAGAACAGGTCCGAAGGTCTCCTCGTGAAAGATCTCCATGGTCTCGTCGACGCGGGTGACGATCGTCGGAGCGAGGGCGCGATCTCCTTCCCCAGGCGGGCTATCCGCCTCAGGCACTCCTCCCGCAACCACCTCGGCACCCTTTGCAACAGCATCCCGCAGATGGGCGGAGACCCTCTCGAATTGGACCGCGCTGATCATCGGCCCGACATCGACGTCGTCAGCCACACCATACCGCAACGCGGAGGCCTCCTCCGCGAGCCGTCTCGTGAACTCGGCGGCCACCGCATCGACGACGTACACCCGTTCGATGGAGATGCAGGTCTGTCCGGCATTGAAGAAGCCTCCGAAGGCGATTCCCTTCACCGCCCGTGCAAGATCCGCGTCCTCGAGGACGATGGCGACGTCCTTGCCCCCCAGTTCGAGGCTTACCGGCGTGAGCGTCTCGGCTGCCACGGCCATGACCTTGCGCCCTACCGCCGTGCTCCCCGTGAAAGAGACCTTGTCGACATCGCTCCGCACGAGTGCCTCACCCGTGGAGCCGTCACCTGTCACGACCTGGACGAGACCTTGCGGCAGACCCGCCCGTGCGCACAGGTCAGGTAGCAGAGACGCCGTGACCGGAGTCAGCTCCGAAGGCTTCACCACCACCCCGTTCCCGCCGGCGAGGGCTGCCGCAACGGCATCCATCCCGATGATCAGCGGATAGTTCCACGGCGTGATGACGCCCACCACACCCAGTGGGACCCGCTCCACCCACGCCTTCTTCCAGAACATCCAACCGGTTCCCACGCGGCGAGGGCTCAGGTGCCGCGGAGCGTAGCGGTGGTAGTACCGAAGCAGCTCGACAGACACCGCGACCTCCGCCAGGGCCTCGGCTCTGGGCTTGCCCGTCTCCGAGATGATGGCGTCGGCGACTTCGTCCGCCTCGACCTCGAGCACCCGCGCCAGCCGGATCAGTGCCTCCACACGGCGGAGGACCGAACGGGACGCCCACACGGCCGCCGCCGCTCGCGCAGTCGCAACCGCAGTCGCGACCTCGGAAGATCCACTGAGCGGAAAGGTCGCAACCACCCGACCGTCCCGCGGGCTGCGGACTTCGATGGTCCGCCCCTCGCGCATCAGAACCGGGCTGGCCACAACACGCCGCCTGGATCGAAGGCCGAGCGAAGTCCTTCGACGAGCGCCTGCTCGCCAGGCCTCGGCCGAGTGCTCAGTTCGGCTGCGCGGCCGTCCATGGACGGCGCAAAGAGCCGGAGTGCTCCGCCGACGTCCTCGATCCGGCTGCGCACCGAGTCAATGACCTCTCCCGTGGGGACCGCCGAGGCCGCGCGTACGCGTCCGCCGTAGCTATCGACGCTCAGCGCAGTCGGAGTCAGGGCGTCGAGGGCATCCAGTACGGCGCCCAGGCGGGAAGGGCGAGCGGACGCCGCGAGCAACACGTCGCCAAGGCTGGCGTGGTCCCGGACGCCGGCGTGGTCGACACCGGAGTCGACGCGGAAGGTGAGGCCCACATGCTCCTCCAAACGCCGCTGGTCGGCGGCCACGGTAGCCTCGGCACCGTGCAACCGGACGACGAGCGCCGGGCGACCGCCCGCGGCAGCCAGGGCGTCGACGATGACCGACGACGCCGGAAGAACGGGAGCTGTGCCCACTTCGAGAGCGTGCTTCAGCAGCTCCCCCACCGTCGCTCCTTCGACATAGAGGGTTCGGTCCACCGGCGGCACCGGAAACGCCCTCAAGACCACCGAAGTGATGATGGCCAGCGAGCCCCGACTCCCCACAACCGCCTTGAGTAGGTCGAAGCCGGCGACGTTCTTCACGACCCTCCCACCCAGACGCAGAGTACGCCCATCGCCGGTCACGACCGTGAGACCAAGGACGTGGTTCCGGAGCTCGCCATACCCCATATGGAGTGGCCCCGAAAGGCCGTTCGCGACAAGGCCACCCAAGGAACGCTGGTCGATGCGAGGTGGGTCGAAAGGGGCCCACTGGGCATTTTCCGCCAATGCGGCGGCCACCGTTCCGAACGGCGTCCCGGCGCCAGCGGACAACGTCAGGTCGGCGGCTTCGTAGGTCTCGAGCCCGGCGAGGCCGTCGGTTCGCAGCACGACGAAACGACCGTCTCCCCGCACTGGATGGGCACGCCGTCCGCTACCGATCGGAAGAACGCCCACGCCCTCCCGTGTCGCCCACTCCATGAGAGCAGCCACGTCCTCCGTGGCCCCGGGCCGCACCACCGCATCTGGACGACGGCTGCCGGGAAGATCGGCGTCCGGCATGTCCTTCGGTTCCTCGGCCATGGCCGAGGCCGGCAAGATCGTCGCCAACGACTCCATCACGGTCACGAGGCACCCACCCCTGCAACGGCATCGATCTCTTCATCGGGGATGACCTTGCCGGGATTGAAGAGACCTTCCGCGTCGAAGACCCGGCGGACACGGCGAAGCATGTCGAGCTCGACCTCGTTGTGTACCAACGTCATGTAGCCGCGCTTGTCCACCCCGACCCCGTGCTCACCCGTGATGGTCCCACCCACGTCGACGCACAGCGACATGATCTCGTGGGACGCGGCTTCGACCCGCGCCATCTGGTCCGGGTCGGCTCTATCGAAGAGGAGGTTGGGGTGGAGGTTGCCGTCTCCGGCATGGAAGACGTTGGCGATTTGCAGATCGTATCGGACCCCGATCTCGGTGATCTTCGCCAGCACCTCGGGAAGACGGGTTCGGGGTACCGTAGCATCCTGCACAAGCAGGTCCGGTGCGATGCGGCCCATGGCGCCGAAGGCCTTCTTGCGACCCTTCCACAGCCCCAGCCGCTCCTCCTCGGACCGCGCTCGGCGGACCTCTCTGGCGCCTGCGGCGAGACAGCATGCCTCGGCGCGATCGGCGTCGGCGTCGAGGCCTTCCTCGGTGCCGTCGAACTCGATGACCAGAGCGGCGCCGGCGTCCGTCGGGTATCCGGCGGCGAATACGCTCGCCTCCACCGCGCGGATCGTGGCCTTGTCGACGATCTCCACCGCTGCAGGCATGAGACCCGACGCGATGATGGACGTCACCGCATGGCCGGCCGCCTCCATCGTGTCGAAGATGCCCAGGAGGGTGCGCACACCCTCGGCCAGAGGCAGCAGGCGCACTTCGATCTCGGTGGCGATGCCGAAACACCCCTCCGAGCCCACGAAGAGCCCGACGAGGTCCAGACCGTCCGCGACTTCTCTCCCGGCGCCCCCGAGCCTGACCACCTCACCGCCGGCGAGAACTACCGTGAGCCCGGTGACGTACCTGGTGGTCACCCCGTACTTGAGGCAATGGGGACCACCCGAGTTCTCGGCCACGTTGCCCCCGAGAGTGCAGGTGCTCTGAGACGACGGATCGGGAGCGTAGTAGAGGCCGTGGGGGCGGGTCGCGTCCGTGAGGCGAGCGTTCACCACCCCGGGCTGGACGCGGGCGATGCGGTCCCGGGCATCGATCTCCAGCACCCGGTTCATCCGTGCCGTTCCGACGACGACACCGTCCGGAGTCGGTAGCGCCCCGCCCGAAAGTCCCGTGCCCGCACCTCGTGGGACGATCTCGATCTCGGCCGCGTGGAGCACGCGCACCACCTCGGCCACCTCTTCGGTCGAGGCCGGCAGAACCACGGCCCTCGGCCGCACCCGATACGCTGACAGGCCATCGGACTCATAGACGAGGAGCCGGTTGGGATCCGTGATGACGTGATCGTCCCCGACGGTGGATCGAAGCTGGCGCACGAGGGCGGCAGGCAGCGGCTCAGTCATGGGAGAGGATACCCCGGCCCAGAGCGGGGGTGCAACACGGAGCGCGGGCCGCCTCGTCCCCTCGCCAGGCGTTACCCAACGGTCGGCATTGCTGGCCGCTCAGCCGTGGGCATCGAGATGGTCGAGCACCGCCTCCAGCGACTTCCGAGCCGCCCCGTGCATGGACGCCGGCACCGTGCCGCCGTAAACGATGTCCACCAATCGCTCGGAGTCAGCTTCCGGATGCGAGGCTCTGGCCCGTCGAACCTGGTCGATGCGCTCCAGGCGGTGATGACGAAAGCGCGCGACGGCCTCCCTCGGGTCCTCCAGAGGCGGCCCGTGGGCCGGGTAAAGGACGTCGACATCCAACGAATCGAGTCGCGCCAGGGAGTCGAGGTAGTCCTGGACACAGCCCGGGTACTCCGCCACCCACGTCGTGTCACCCCGTCCGAGGAGGTGGTCTCCGACGAAGGCGGCCCGCCGCTCCAGCCAGTGGAAAGCGAGGTGCTCACGGGTGTGCCCTGGCGTGTGCAGGGCGACGAGCACACCCGCGTCGGTCGCCACGGAGTCGCCCTCGTCGAGTGGGCTCGTGAGGCCCTCCAGGCCCTTCGGGCCGAAGACCTCGGCATCGAGCTCTGCCGCGAGACGCGGCGCTGCCGCCACGTGGTCGTCGTGTCCGTGAGTGAGAAGCAAGGTCACCGAGTCGGCGCGTGCGCCCAAGGACGCCAAAGCCCGGACGTGGGAATCCACGTCCGGGCCAGGGTCGATGATGGCGATACGGCGGCGCCCCACCAGGTAACTCCTCGTACCCTCCAGGGTGAACGGGCCGGGATTGTCCGCCGTGACGAACGCCGGGTGGTCTGTCAGGAAGCGTCCCGGCGCTCCGCAGCCAACTGTTCGGCGAGCTTGTCTGCCACGCCGATGAGAGCGATCTGGTCGTCCTCGGTGAAGGCGGCCTTCTCGTCCGAGTCGATGTCGATCTGACCGAAGATGTCATCCCCCGCACGGATGAGGATCACCAACTCGGACTGCGTTTCCGGTGAGCACGCGAGGTAGTTCTCCTCCTCGCTCACGTCCGGGATGTTGAGGTTGGTCCGCTCGGCGACCGCGCGACCGCAGACGCCCTCCCCCACGGGGATCTTGGCATGGTCGGTAGCTTCGCCCACGTAGTTGTGAAGCCACAGCTCCTGGTCCGCCTCGTTGAGGAGGTAGACCCCCACCCAGTCGAAGCGACTCTCAGTGGAGACTTCCCGAACAGCTCTGCGTAGGAGCGCGTCGGAGAGGTGACCCTCGTCACGCATCTCTTGCAGATCTTTGATGAGACTTCCTGCGTCCAGCATCGGTTACGTCCAAATCGAAGTGTTCCACCCGCAACGGCGCGGTCCCGTGCGAGCTCACCACAAGAGAGGCCGACGATGTCGGCCCTCGCACCACCCGGGTCGGCGTCCTCCGAACGAGGAATCCGCGGTCCCGTCCCGAGCGGGCACGAAGGGTAGAATTACCGCCAGATCGCGTCAACGTGCCAACGCCACGACGTGGCTGGACACCGCAGGGGCTAGCGCGGCGTGAAGTCGGTGCTTCCGTCCAGGTCACGGATGAAGGCGGCAATGAGGCGGGCGGTGTTGAAAAGGTCTTCGACGCTCACGACCTCATTCGGAGAATGCATGTATCGGTTCGGCACCGAGATCAGCCCCGTGGGCACGCCCTGCCGGGTGAGGTGGATACCGTCGGCATCGGTCCGCGTCGCCTTGGGTGATGCCTGGATCGTGTAGGGGATTCCCTCGGAGTCGGCCACCGCCGCCAGACGCTCGAAGACTTCGGCGTGGGCGGCCGAGCCCCGACTCAGGACTGGACCGCCACCGAGTTCGTGCTCGCCCAACTCCTTCTTGTCGATGTCGGGCACGTCGGTACTGAACGTCACGTCTACGACGAGGGCGACGTCCGGCTCGAGCTGGTATGCGCTGGTCCGCGCACCACCTCCCTGGTAGCCGATCTCTTCCTGGACTGTGGCAACGGCCGTGGCCGAAGCCGTGAGCGCGCCCGGTTCCTCCGCCAGGAGCCGGATGGCCTCGAGCACGACGAACGCGCCAATACGGTCGTCGATGGCCCGGCTCGCAATGAGATCCCGAGCCAACCGCACCATCCCCTGAGCGATGACCATGGGGTCGCCTACCCGAAGCCCCAGCTCGGCAACGCCTTCCCGGTCGGCGGCGCCGACGTCCACCCAGAGCTGCTTGGTCTTCGAGGCCTTCGTCCGTTCTTCGGCTTCGAGCAGATGGATGGCCTTCTTGCCGACGACGCCGGCCACGTCTCCGTCCCTGCCCAGGATGGTCACGCGCTGGCCGACGAGGACCTGTGGATCCCACCCGCCGATGCCATCGAAGTAGAGGAAACCGTCTTCGTCGACGTGGGTGATCTGGAGGCCGATCTCGTCGATGTGGCCCGCCAGCATGACACGTGGACTCCCGCCGGGATTCACCGACGCGAAGGAGTTCCCGCTTACGTCCACGCGGACGTCGGAGGCGAAGCCGTCGGCTTCCTCGCGCCAGACCCGCGCCGCGCGGGTCTCGAAGCCTGAGGGGCCGGGAGCATCGAGGAGACGCTCCAGAAATGAGATGTCGTTGGTCATGGAGAGAAGCTACTCGAGGAACGGGCTATCGAGGCAAGTCGTCGGAGTCGATATCGATTCCCTTGGTGGGGTCCAGGCGGCCTCGTCCGGCTCCGGCGTGTCCCGTCCGGCCTCGCCCCTCGGCTGCTGACGGTCGCCTCCCGATCTCCACGTCGGGTCGGGGACCCTCTCCCTCCGAGTGCTCGGGCCCGCCGGCCGCGCCGCCCCAAGCGCCGAAGCCGAATCCGCCAGTGCTCCCCATGCCGACCACCCGGATGGTCCCGTCTGCGATGCGCCCCTCGAGACGCTTGCGAACACCTGCCTGAATCCATCGGCGGGTAAACGGCAGGAGCAGCGAGAAGCCCACCACGTCCGTGAGTACGCCGGGCGTCAGCAGAAAGGCACCGCCGATGAGAACCGAGATGCCATCCAGGAGCGACTGACCAGGGAGGCGGCCCGAGACCAATTCCCGTTGAAACTGGAAGAAGACCCTCACGCCCTCGGCCCTGGCCAACCAAGCACCCGTGACGCCGGTGAAGATCACCAGGGCAATGGTCGGCAGGAGCCCCACGAGCTGTCCGATCTCGATGAGAAGGATCAGCTCCACCACAGGGACGATGACGAAGAGGAGCGCGAGGCGTCCGAGGATGTTCATGGAAATCCTTACCCGGGGTCGGGTCCCTGGGGTTCACAGAGCCTCGAATCCCCGAGCGGGATGCCCGGTCTGGCCGTCAACACGGTTGAGGTAGGCGCCACCTACCGTGAAGTTGTCAGGACCGAGAGCGCCCCCCGGGTGTAGCTTCGGACAAAGGGTGATTACCCGCTCATCACATATATCGCACGACAGGCCAGCTCATGGAGCAGACCTATTTCCGGAAGGGGTTCGGGCTCAAGAAGGAGCTTCGACCCCTCATCGACGCCGAGTACCAGTCGGCCCTTGTGGAGCGAATCCGCTCGCGGGGCTACACCGACCAATTCGGCGACGTCACCGTCCGTCTCGCACAGGAGTTCGGCTTCTGTTACGGAGTGGATCGAGCCGTCGACTACGCGTACGAGACGGTCCACAAATTCCCGGACAAGAAGATCTTCCTTGTGGGTGAGATCATCCACAATCCCCACGTGAACCATCGGATGACCGAGATGGGCATCTCGTTCATCTATCCCGAGAAAGACGGGTCTTTCGACTTCTCGACGATCACTCCCGACGACGTGGTGATCCTTCCTGCCTTCGGCGTAACGCTCCAGGACTTCGAGGAGCTTCGCGAGGTTGGGTGCATCCTCGTGGACACCACCTGCGGTTCCGTGCTCCACGTGTGGAAGCGGGTGGAGAATTACGCGAAGGACGGCTTCACCGCGGTCATCCACGGCAAGTACACCCACGAGGAGTCCCGGGCAACGGCATCGCAGGTCAACAAGTACGAAGGTGGCAAGTACATCATCGTCCGCGACATGAAGGAGGGCGAGCTGCTCTTCGACTACATCGCCAAGCGGCCAGGGCACCTGAGCCGAGAGGACTTCCTGGAGCACTTCGCCGAGAAGTCGTCACCCGGCTTCGACCCCGACGTGGATCTCGAGTATATCGGAGTAGCCAACCAGACCACGATGTTGGCCAAGGAATCGCTGGCCATCGGATGGAAGGTCCACGAGGCCATGGTCGAGCGCTTCGGCGAGGAGCATGCCTCGACCCACTTCCGCTCCTTCGGGACCATCTGCTCCGCGACTCAGGAACGCCAGGACGCCGTAGCGGAGATGATGGAGGAGCCTCCGAAGCTCATGCTGGTCATCGGGGGCTACAACTCGTCGAACACCAACCACCTGGCACACCTCTGCCGTCAGCACACGACGACCTTCCACGTGGAAGACGCGACGTGCATCGACGTGGACGCCGGGACCATTCGACACAAGCCCGAGCTCGACCCCACGGCCGACGAAGTGGTGGAAACCGAGTGGCTACCTCAGGACGCCTTCGATCTCGGCATCACGGCCGGCGCTTCGACGCCGAACAACAAGATCGGCGAGGCGCTCCTCAGAATCCTGGAAATACGGGGGATCGAGGTGAAGCTCGACCTGCCGGAGGGTCAGCCGGCCTAGGAGGTTGTTCTAGAGGTCGCGTTCCTGGATTCCCGTTCCGAGCTTCTTCAGGAGGTCCGACAGGTACTCCTGCTCTTCCGAGCTCACGTGCCTCGAAAGATGCTCGACGAAGGAGACGTGACCCGGGAAGACGTCCGCCACCAGCTCACGCCCCTCTGCTGTCAGTTTGGCCTGGATGACGCGCCGGTCCTCGGGGCGCCTGAACCGATACACGAGGCCCTGATCTTCCAGCCGGTCCATGACGTACGTCACGTTTCCGCCAGTTACGAGCAGCTTGTCCGCAAGCTCTCCGAGTGACAGCGGTCCGAGGTGGTAGAGCGCCTCCAGCGTGCCGAACTGCGGCGTGGTCAGGCCGTACTCCTGAACCTTCGCCGCGATGGCCTTGGCATACGTCGCGTGGCACCGAGCCAGGATCACCCAGAGCCGCAAAGCCGTATTTTGGTCGTCGGTCCATTCCCTGTCCGCGGGGCGATCGACGTTCGGCGTCGTCATGGCTGTACTCGGGTTCATTTGTCGGTCTCTCTCAGACGTGGATGGGTCGACCCAACGCGGCAAGGGCACCTTCCGCAACACCCTCCGAGAGGGTCGGGTGGGGGTGCATTGCCTTCTCCATCTCCTCGACGGTCGATTCGAGGTGTCGGCCGACGACGAACTCTGCGATGAGCTCGGTTGCGTGGGGTCCGACAATGTGCGCTCCGAGGATCTCCGAGTACTTCGTGTCCCGGATGACCTTGATGAAGCCGTCGCTGTGGCCGGAAGCGACCGCCCGGCCGATGCCCACCCACGGAAACTTGCCGACCTCGATGTCGTGGCCGGCTTCCTTCGCCTCTTCCTCCGTCATGCCCACCGAAGCCACCTCGGGGTGGCAGTATGTGCAGTTGGGCACGTTGCCGTAATCGACGGTGTGGTGACTCTCGCCGGCAATGTGCTCGACGCAGACGATGCCCTCGTGGGACGCCTTGTGCGCCAGGAGCTGCCTTCCAGCCACGTCGCCTATGGCGTAAACGCCGGCGACGTTGGTCCGGAGCTGGTCGTCCACCTCGATGAAGCCACGGTCGTCCGTCTTCACTCCCGCGGCGTCCAGCCCCAGATCCTCCGAATTGGGCACGCGGCCCACGGCAGAGAGGACGTAATCCACATCCATGGTGTGGGACTCGCCCTTCTTGTCCGTGAAGGTCACCGTGACGCCGTCGTCCTTGATCTCGGCCTTCTCGAAGCGGGCGCCAGCATGAATCTCCATCCCACGCTTCTTGTAGGTCCGCTCCATGAACTTGGAGACCTCGGCATCCTCCAGCGGGAGGATGCGATCCAGAGCCTCGACCACCGTGACCTTGGAGCCAAAAGCGTCGTAGACGTCGGCGAATTCCATCCCGATGGCGCCGGCACCCACGATAAAGAGAGACGATGGAGCCGACGTCTGCATGAGGGCGCCCGTAGACGACCAGATGCGGTCTTCGTCGATCTGAAGCGACGGCAGGTTCCGCGGCCGGGAGCCTGTGGCGATGACGACATGCTTGCCGTCGTAGCTCTTCTTCGAGCCGTCGGAAGATTCGACCTCGACCTTCCCTTGCCCAGCCAGTCGTCCGTAGCCCTCCAGGTGGGTCACCCCGTTCTTCTTGAAGAGGTGACCGATGCCGTTGGTCATCTGCTTTACGACCCTGCGGCTCCGTTCCTGAGCGGGGCCGAGATCGAAGGTGACGTCCTTGGCCATGATGCCGTGCTGCTCACCCTCTTTCATCTCATTTGCGAGGAGGGCGCTCGTCAGCATCGCCTTGGTCGGAATGCAACCGATGTTCAGGCAAACACCCCCGAGGTCCTCGGTCTCGACGCACGCGACGCTCATCCCGAGCTGGGCGGCGCGGATGGCTGCAACATACCCGCCAGGGCCGCTGCCGATGATGATCAGATCGAAGGAAGTACTCTCAGCCACGCGGGCCTCTCTCTATGGGACCGGGGATCCCCGAAGGGCGCCGGAACAGTCGTTGGATCTTCAGTTTTCGAAGGTAGAGTGGCCGTGGAAATCGGTAAAGGTGAAGGGGGTCTCGGATGCGCGACGACGGTCGCATCACCGCCGCGCTTGATGTCGGACCACACCCGAGGGACCTTGTGGCATGCGTGCTCTGAACGTGGCGTTCGTCGTGCAGGGGGAAGGTCGCGGGCACATGACCCAGGCCCTCGCCCTGGCCTCCTTCCTGCGAGACGCCGGCCACGAGGTGGTGGAGGTGTTGGTGGGTCGCAGCCCTCATCGTCCCATCCCGGGGTACTTCGTGGATGGTATCCACGCGCCGGTACGGCCCTTCGAGGCTCCCGTCCAGGTAGCTGGGCCGGGGGGCCAGGGGCTTTCTCTCAGCCGCACCGTGGCCGACGCCATGCGGCGAAGCCCAGCCTTCTTCCGGTCCATGGTGTCCATCGCGGAACGGACCGCCGACGCCGACGTCGTAGTGAACTTCCTCGACTTCCTCGGGGGCCTGTCCCGCAGGATCTTTCCGACGGACGTGCCGGCGCTGGCGGTAGCCCACAACTTCGTCTTCCTGCACCCGGATCTTCACGACGCCCCCGGTCCGGCGAGCGTGCGACGGGCCGTCATGGCCTACGCCCGGGCCACCGCCACCGGCTCCGAGCGGAAGGTGGCGCTCTCGTTCGGGGAGCTGCCGCCGCGCCCCGATCTGGGCCTGGAGGTCGCACCGCCACTCCTCCGCCCGGGCCTCGATTCCCTCGCCACTACCCAGGGTGACTACCTCCTCGCCTACGCGCTGAACCCCGGATACGCGGACACTCTGGCGGTGTGGCAGGATGGGAGAGTGGACGTCCCCGTGCACTGCTACGTCGAAGGTGGAGAAGAAGCGCTGACCAACGATCCACCAGAGGGCTTCAACGCCCACGAACTCGGCGACCGAGCCTTCCTGCGCCACCTTGCCGGGTGTCGCGCCTACGTGGGCTCCGCCGGCTTCGAGTCCCTCTGTGAGGCACATTTCCTGGGTAAGCCGGCCCTGGCCGTCCCCACCGAAGGTCAGTTCGAGCAGGTTCTCAACGCCTGGGACGCCGAGCGCTGTGGCGCGGCGCGCTCCGGCTCCTACGAAGATCTCGACGCATTCTGGCGTGACCCGGAACCGCCCACGGCAGAGCGGACAGCCGACTTTCGAGGCTGGGTGGCCCGGGCTCCGGGGTTGTTCATCGACACGGTCGAGCGGACCGCTGCCACCGGGTCTCCTCGACTCGAGGAGAGCTGAGGTGACCCTCGAGGTCTCCGAGGTCTCCGGACGCTTTGGCACCGACCGCTTCGTTGGCGTTCCTTGGGCGATCCTTGCCGACCATGCGAGATGGGTGCCTCCACTGCGGGCGGTGGTGAAGGACGCCCTCGACGCGAAGCGAAATCCGTTCTATCGGAACGCGTCCCGAGCCCTCTTCATCGCCGAGCGCGACGGCCGACCCGTTGGGCGCATCGCCGCCATCGAGAACCGAAGCCACAACCGACACCACCACGACCGCGTGGGCTTCTTCGGCTTCTTCGACTCCATCGATGACCCCGAAGTGGCAGCCGCTCTCCTCGAGCGCGCAGAGAGCTGGCTGCGGGAGCGTGGCCTAGAGGCTGCAAGGGGGCCGGTCAGTCCCTCGCTCAACCACGAAGCCGGGCTCCTGGTGGAGGGCTTCGAGCGACAGCCGGTGATCATGACCCCCTGGAATCCGCCCTACTACGGGGCCCTGCTCGCCGGGGCCGGGTACGTGAAGGTGAGGGATCTACTCGGTTACGACGTCCCCGCCGAAGGCAAACTCGCGGTCCCTCCCCGCCTCAAGCGCATGGCCGAGCGAGCGAAGAAGCGAAGCGGCGTGCACTTCAGGAAACTCGACGTCGACAACCTCGAGAACGAAGCTCGACACGCCCTCGACCTCTACTGCGACGCTTGGTCCGACAACTGGGGGTTCGTCCCTCCTGACTGGGCTGAGTTCTGGCACACGGCCCGCGACCTCAAGCAGGTCATCGCGCGGGAGTTTTCGTTCGTGGCCGAGATCGACGGAGAGATGGTTGGCGTCATGATGGTGGCCCGGGACATCAACCGGGTTCTCCCCGACATCCCCTCCGGCCGCATATGGCCCTGGAACATCGCCAAGATCCTGACCCGCCTCCCGAAGGTCCAATGGGGCCGGATTGTTCTACTCGGTCTGCGTAACGACTACCGCCACCGCGGGCTCTTTCCCCTGTTCGCGTACGAAGCCGCCCGTAGGGCCGAGGAGCTCGGCTTCGAAGGGGCAGAAGCGTCGTGGATCCTCGAGGAGAACGAAGCCCTGAGAGCCCCACTCGAGGCGATGGATCTCGAGCCGTACAAGAGGTGGCGCATCTACGAGAAGCCCATCTGAAACCAGGCGACCATACATCCGTAGGTGACATATATCGACCACGGATGTATGACCCTGGCCGGCGACTGTCCGCTCCGGGAGTCATCCCGCACCGCTGGGTGCACGGTGCACGAAGACAAGCTCTCCGACCTCCTTCCGCTGACCCCCACCGTCTTCCACATGCTGGTGGCACTCTCAGCGGGTCCAACCCACGGATACGCCATCGCCCAGGAGGTCGAGGAGCTCACTCACGGCCAGCTCGTGCTCGGTCCGGGCACCCTGTACGGATCCCTCCAGCGCATGGTGGCCTCCGACCTCATCGAGGAAGCGGCAAACCCTGGTGACGATGGGCTTCATGCCGAACGCCGGCGCTACTACCGGATTACCGGGCTGGGCTCGGCGGCGCTGAGGGCAGAGGCCGAGCGGTTGGCGAGGGCGGTCGATGCCGTCCGGGAGCGACTGGGGTGAGCAGGACGCCCGGCACCGATCGGGGCTCTGGACCACCGGAGGTCGAGCGTCCGGACCGTGACCCGTCGCAAGTCCGAGACCGCTTGCGCACCCTCTACCGTCGGCTCCTGGCCTTCTACCCGACGGACTTCCGAGACCGATTCGGAGCCGACCTACTGCAGGCGTTCGACGATCGGCGCGGCGAGCCTCGCTTCCAGGGCACCACAGGAGGCCTGCGCCTCATAGCCTTTCTCACGCGCGACTTCATGACATCGGTCCCATTGGCACGGCCGCGGACCCATCGACGGGGAATTGACCTGATGATCAACGACGTGTTCCGGGACCTGCGCTTCAGCCTCCACATGCTGGTGAAGAATCCCATGTTCACCGTGGCGGCCGTCGTGACGCTCGCCCTTGGAATCGGCTTGAACGCCGCCACCTTTTCCGCCGTCCACGGAATTCTCCTGCGGCCGCTTCCGGGTACCGAGAACCCCGACGAGCTGGTGCAGATCTACCGTGAGTGGGCGGGAATCGAGTATGGGTCCAACTCGGTGCCCCACTACCAGGACGTGCGGGACCGAACCGACGACGTCTTCGAGAACGTCGCGTCGTGGTTCTTCGAGCCCTTGTCCATAGCGGCTGACGGTCAGAACGAGCGGACCATGGGCCTGGTGGTGTCGGCCAACTTCTTTCAGACGTACGGCGTGGAACCCGTCGTGGGTCGTGCCTTCATTCCCGGCGTCGAGGATCAGGGCCCAGGCGCCCACCCGGTAGCCGTCATCAGCAACGGTTTCTGGCAAGCGCGCTTCGGCGGTGACCCCGGCATCGTGGGACGGTCCATCACACTCAATGGACACCCGTTCCAGATCGTCGGAGTGACGCCAGCCGACTTCAACGGACCCCTGTCCATCGCCGAGCCACCCATCTTCATCCCCCTCATGATGACCAACGTCGTCCGGCCGGGATTCGATGTGCTGAGCGCGCGGGGCAGCAACAGCATGAACGCCATCGGCAGGATGCGCGACGGTGTCACGCTCGAGCGTGTTACCGAGAGGATGGACGTGGTCCTCAACCAACTTCGGGAGGAATACCCGAGCTCCTATGACGATCAGTTGGGAACGACGCTGGTGCTCCAGAACGAGGCGGGCATCCACCCGTCCTTCGGGGCTGCCCAGATGGGGATGAGCACGGTCATGATGGCCGTGGTCGGACTTCTCCTGCTTCTAGCCTGCGTCAATGTGGCCAATCTCTTCCTGGCCCGGGCGCGCGACCGGCGACGCGAGATGGGTATTCGCCTGAGTCTCGGGGCGAGTCGGGGCCGGATCATCCAGCAGCTCCTCACCGAGAGCCTCACGTTCAGCTTCGTGGCAGGCGTGGCGGGGCTGGGCATAGCGAACGTCTCCGTCGGCCTGCTCGCCGCGTTCCGTCCACCCATCGACGGCCCATGGGCAGTGGGCATCGAGATGGACACGACCGTACTGCTCTTCACCGCAACGGTCTCCCTGGCAGCCGGGTTCGCCTTCGGGATGGCCCCGGCGCTACAGGCCGCGAAGACAGACACTGCGGCGTCCGTGAAGGGAGTGGGCGGCAAGGTGGGGCGCTCGCGCATGAGTAGCGGTCTCGTGGTGGCGCAGATCGCCTTGTCTCTCATCCTGTTGACCAGCGCCGGGCTCTTTCTGCGGAGTCTTCAGTCCGCGACCCGGATCGATCCCGGGTTCGACGATCCGGCCAACCTCGTCATGGCTTCCGTCGACCCCCAGCTCCAGGGCTACGACGAGGCCCAGGCTCGCGACTTCTGGGATCGGATCCTAGAAGAAGTCGTTCGGATGCCGGAGGTCGCCTCCGTTGCACTCACCAGCACGCCGCCCTTGGGACTCAACTCCAGCGACCGAGGCGTGGTGATCCCCGGCTACGAGTTTGCCGAGAACGAGCGCTCGAGCCTTCGCTACGGCTACGTCAGCGAAGGGTACGTGGAGACCATGGGCATCGATCTTCTCGAGGGGCGATCCTTCACCGAGGCCGACGCCGCCGATGCTCCACCCGTGATGGTGATCAACCGTCGCTTCGCCGACCGCTTCTGGCCCGACGAGTCCGCGTTGGGCAAGACCGTGGAAACCGCGGGGTCGGCGTGGACCGTCGTGGGAGTGGTGGAGACCGGGAAGTACGGGAGTCTCGGAGAAGACCCGACCGAGTTCATGTACATGCCCCACAGGCAGCGCTTCCAGTCGGACCTCACCTTGGTGGCCCGAACTCCGGCCGATCCTCAGCCGGTGATGCAGAACGTCCGCACACTCGTGCGGAGTATGGACCCCGACATGCCGGTCTACGACGTCCGCACCATGGAGGACCACATGGGCATCGCCCTCCTCCCGGCGCGTCTCGGCGGTACCGTGCTCGGCATCTTCGGGCTGTTGGGCCTCGTCCTGGCAGCGGTGGGCATCTACGGCGTCATGGCGTATTCGGTCTCTCAGCGAAGGCGCGAGCTGAGCATCCGCGTGGCCATGGGAGCCGATAGCGGGTCTGTGGTGCGGCTGGTGCTCGGGGAGGGTCTCAAGCTCGCCGTCATCGGAACCGTGGTCGGCCTCGTAGCGGCACTGGGTGCCGCCCGCCTCGTCCAGGGTCTTCTCTACGACGTGAGCGCCGTGGACCCGGTTGCGTTCAGCCTTGTGCCGGCGACGCTGCTGGCCGTGGCGCTACTGGCCGTCTATGTACCGGCGCGAAGAGCGGCGTCGGTGGATCCGATCGGGGCGTTGAAGGCGGAATGAGGGGGGACGTGGCCTTCTCACTCCTGTTGCCTATAGCCCCCCATCTCTCCCAGCAAGTCGAAGAACGCTACGATGCCGAGTCCCAGGACAACCACGAAGATGAGCAGGGAGAGCGTCACGGCCGCGTGGTCGAGCCAACTCCCATCCGTGGCCGATGAGCCTTGATAGCCGCGACCCGCTTGCTTGAGGTCGTGGGGCCGCCACCCCATCTGCGCCAACACTTCCACCACCGCGGGCGGCAGTCGATCAACGTCTCTCGCCCGCGACGGAAGGACTCGCACCAACTCGCCGGCATCTCTCCCCCGGAATCGATTCAGAAAGATCGCGATCGGAGCCTCGTAGGCGGCGTCGCGGCTTCCGGACAGGAAGAGGTACTTCCCCGCACTCAAGAGATCACCCATTTCGAGTAGCACCCGGCCGTACCGTTCATACAGCTCGGGGTGGTACTGCTGCGAGGCCAATGTGCCCTGAAGGATCTCTTTGGCACGCCAGAGCTCACCCCGGTTCAGAGCCGACTCAGCCTTGGCGAACGTCCTGGACGGGACCCAACTGCCGTGCGACCTCGAATCGTCGGCGCCTGGCGCGGTGTCCTCCTCCGAGTCCCTCCCACGCCGGCGGTCTCCTCTCCAGCGATTGACGATCGCCATCAGCAGGCAGAGGGGGATGATGATGACGGCCAGCAGCGTCAACGACGCTACTGCCGCCACGCCCACCGGTCGACCCCGGAACATCATCCAGAGCGTCGCAACAACGAAGGCGGTGCCCGTCGCCAGGGCCGCCATCTCGGGCCGCCGTAGTCTCTGCGTCATGATCGGGGCCCGACGATCGGTTATCCGGCGGGGCGTGTCGCGAAGGCGAACAGCTCACCCAGTGTAATTTCCGGATGCCACCTCGACAGCCACGGTTGCGGTACGGCCCCGGGCCGCTCATTAGCCAGTACGTTATGCATCGGTCTGCCCACCTCCGAAGGCTCACGCCGAAGTCCTGCAGCTGCCCGCGCCCCTACCCGTCGGTCATCGGCCTCCCCCTCGAGTGCATCTCGAACCACTTCCGTAGGAAGAGCTGGGTGCGGAGGAAGTTCGACGGGTTGCTCGACGTTCCGTGCCACTCGTCCTGGAAACGGATCATGGCGGTAGGCACGCCCAGTACCTTGAGCGCCGCGTAGTATTCCTCGGTCTGAGGCATGGGCGTCCGGAGATCGTTCTCACCGGTCATGAGCATGGTGGGCGTCGCCACGTTGCCCACGTACATGAGCGGCGAACGGCGGAGGTGTTCGCTCGGGTCGTCCCAGGGGAAGTTCTCGAAGTTCCGGTACCAGCCGATTCCGTCGGTGGTGCCGACGAAGGACAGCCAGTTCGTCACGGGACAGTTCGCCGAGGCGGCGGCGAAGCGATCGGTGTGGCCGACCACCCACGAGGTCAGAACGCCACCACCGGAGCAGCCATAGACGAACATGTTGTCTTCGTCGATGTAGCCCTGATCGATGACGTGGTCGACACCGTTCATCAGGTCGTCGAAGTCCTTGCCGGGATACGCATTCTTGATGGCGTTGCCGAACGCGCTTCCGTAGCCGGAGCTACCTCGTGGATTGGTATACAGGATGACGTAGCCGTTCGCGGCATGCTCCTGCCATCCGAAGTTGAAGCCCACGTTGTACATCCCATGCGGACCGCCGTGGATGGAGAGCATGAGGGGGTACTGCCGATTCGGATCGAAGTCCGGCGGCTTCACGATCCATCCCTGGATCTGGTAGTCGTCCACCGACTCGTACCAGATCTCTTCCACCTCGCCGAGGGTCACCCCCACGAGGACGTCGTCGTTGACCCGCGTGAGCTGGTTGCGTGCTTCCGGATCCGACAGGTCGAAGGCCACGATATCACTGGGGACCTGCGGGGCGCTGAACGTGCCCACGGCTCGACCGTTGTCGCTGAAGGAGCTGAGGGCGAACATATGCTCGCCGTCGGAGAGCTGCCGTACGCCGCCGTCCACCGACGCGAAGTGCAGGTTGCGCGTCCCTTCCGAGCTCACGGTGAGGTACAGTCCGCTTCCATCATTGGCCCACTCCATGCCATTGATGGAGCGGTCGAAGTCGCCCGAGATGAGTCGGGGATTCGACCCGTCGCGGTTCATGAGGTAGATGCCCGAATTCCGATACGTGTCGTCGTGGAAGTCCGCGCCCCGGTACGCGATGAGGTCGCCAAGGGGCGACGGTAGTGGGCTCGAGTCCTGACCCCGTCGCGTCGTGAGCTGACGGATCTGCTCGGACGCCACATCGACGGAATAGACCTCGGACTCCCTCCAGGTCAGCTCCGCGTCCTCCGTTCGCAACGAGGAGAACACGAGCTCCCGGCCATCGGGCGTCCATTCGCCTGTCGAGTGATTCCAGTCGCCGTCAGTCAGCTGCCGCGCCGTCCCGCCGATCGCTGGAACCACGAAGATGTGGCGCCAACCCTCGTCCACGTACCCTACACGATCCTGCCGGTAGTCGGCCCGGGTCACGACCTTGGGGGACGCCGTCCACTCGGCTCCGTCGGGTCGGCCTGGGGGTGAAACGGTGAAGGCCGGCTCGCCGTCCACGTTCATGCTGAAGGAGAGCTGCTCACCGTCGGGAGACCAGCGGATCCCACTCGGGCTCTTGGTAAGGCGCGTCACCTGGCTCGTCGCGCCTTCGTCGTCCATCCAGCGGACGAAGATCTGACTCCCGCTCGGCTCTCCGCTCGCGGTGTACGCGATCCGGGTTCCGTCAGGCGACCAGATCGGTCCCGACCCGTCCACGAGGAAGCGGTTCTTCGACCCATCGGCATTCATGATCCAGACAGACGACTCCCTGCTGTCGTTCATCTTGTCGACCCACCCACGGGTGTAGACGATCTCGGTGCCGTCCGGAGATATCTGTGGATTCGAGACGCTCTCGAGCTCGAGGTAAATCTCGAGATCGATGGTCTTGATATCGGCGGCCTGAGCTTCGGCGTGGACCGGCGCGAGTAACGCCAGGCCCAGGGAAGCAACAGTAGTCAGAAAAGATGCGCGCGTGATCATGCCGAGCCTCGTTGCTGCGTGTGGACGGTCCCCTCTGGCCGGCGGCGCTTGTCGGCTGCGTCGTCTACCCGAGGCGGGACGCCAAGCTAGGGCCGGTTGCCGATCGTCGCGAGAGGTGAGGTCGCGTCTTCCACTGTGGAGGTCGCCTAACGCTCCCAGACGATCCGCCCGCCCACCACCGTCAGATCGACCTCCATCGTCTCGAGGCAGGGGTCCGGACACTCCAGGTACGGCTCCGACGTCACGATGAGATCTGCGAGCATCCCCGGTGCGAGTATTCCTCGTCGATCCTCGGCGAAGACGAGGTAGGCGTAGCCTTCGGTCGCTGCCCGGAGAGCATCGAGTCGACTCACCCCTTGAGCGTCGTCCAGCACGCCCGCGCTGATCGTGCCCCGCGTCGTGAAATGGTGGAGCACCCACCAGGGGTCGTAGGGAACTACGGGCGAGTCGGTCCCCAACGAGACGGAGATGTCAGCCTCCATGTATGCCCGCAGCGGCGTCGTCCAGGCAGCTCGGTCAGGACCCCAATACTCCACCAGGCTGGGCGCCGCCAAGTACAGGTGGTCCTGGACGGACGCCACGACGCCCAACTCGCGCATGACCGGGAAGTGGTCGTCCCTGGGAATGAAGCCATGCTCCAGGACCCAGCGTTCCCCGTCCAACGGCGCGACGGCGTCCGCGGCCCGATACCCGTCCAGCACGAGATCGATGGCGGCGTCGCCCACCGCGTGCGTGGCAGCCCTCCTCCCGGCACGGCGAAGTTCTACTACCGACTCGATGAAGGGCTCCCGCGGCACGGTCTGGAGGCCGTGGAAGGTGCCTCCCTCCCCCCACGGCTCCTCGTACGGTTCGCGCATGAGGCCTCCCTCGAAGCCCCCATCGACACCGAGCTTCACCCCGCCGACCGCCAGCCAGTCGTCTCCTCCCTGGTCGGGCCACGTCGCCATCACGGCCCGAAGGTCCTCGGGAGAGCCCGAGCGCGGCGCTCGGAAGAGGTATTCGACGCGGACAGGCAAGCGTCCGTCGTCGCGCAGTTCACGGATCATCTCGTATTGCTCCAACGACCCACCGGGGTGCCGGACGGCGGTGAGTCCGCGGCGGGCGAGGGTCTGGTAGGCATCCACGAGATCCTCCTTCTCCGCGGCCCGGTCCCGCGCTGGGCGAGGAGGAAGCTCCACCAGATCCTTCGCCCGATCGACCAACTCACCATTGAGCCGACCATCTGCGTACCGCCCGATCCGGCCACCGGCCACCGGCTGCACCGATTCGTCGATGTCCCATCGCTCGAGGGCGGCGCTGTTGAGGATGTACTCGTGCCCACCGCGGACGACGACTACCGGGTGCGACGACGTGGCCTGGTCGAGGTCGGCCCGATAGGGAAGCCGTTGCTCGACGAGCTGCCCTTCGTGCCAATCGCTGTTGGTGACGATGATCTCGCCGGCGGGTGTCTCGTCGGCTCGCGCGGCGATGGCGTTCAGGGCCTCCTCCAGGGAGCGGGCCCCGGAAAGGTCCACGCCCGGGCCTCCCCCGATGGAGTGGAAGTGGTTGTCGGCGAGTCCCGGGAGCACGGAGCGGCCCTCCAGCTCGATGACCCGGGTCGCCTCCCCTACGTACCGTCGCACGTCCGCCTCGTCGCCCACCGCCACAATGTGCTCGCCTCGGACGGCAATTCCCCCGGCGACCTCCACCTCGTCCAAGGTCACCACGGGCCCGCCGACCAGAACGAGGTCGGCCGGTTCGACACCTCCGCCGCACGCGGTGAGGGACAGTCCCACGTAGAGCGCGAGCCCCCCGCGCACCGCTCGGAGAAGTCCCGGAGTTGTCACTTCCATGGTCGCACCTCGTAGGATGGGCCGAAGGCGTAGCCGTCGAGAACGGGATCTGATGCTAGGAGGGATGAGATGCTGAGGAAAGCAGTGGGTGGGGTGGTAATGGCGATGATGGTGGGGTCCGTGGTCGGGACCGGGGCCGTGAACGCGCAGACGCCGACCTGGCAGGACGTGCAGGTCCGCGACATAGAGGGAATGCACGAGAAGTTCAGGGCGCTGGCCGGGGCGTTCGACGAGAGCCAGTATGACTGGCAACCCATGGAAGGGGTACGATCGGTGCGTGAGGTCCTTGGTCTCGCCGTTGCAGAGGCACACCTCTTCCCCACTGGCTGGGGCTATGACGCGCCCGCCACGTCGGAGCCCGGCTTCTACGATGAGTTGGAACGTGCCGCCGCGCTTCCGAAGGCGGAGATGATTCGAGAGCTCGACGCCTCCTTCGCGTTCCTCATCGGCGTCGTGGAAGGGATGTCGGAAGCCGAACGCATGGCGGCGGGCGAGTACTTCGGCCAGCCCATGCCCGTCCACGCGAGCGTCGCGACGGCGATGAACGACATGCACGAGCACCTGGGCCAGCTCATCGCCTACGCTCGGGCCAACCAGGTCGTGCCGCCGTGGAGTCGCGGTAACGACTGAGGCGTCGACGCGAGTGAGTCACGTGGCGGCGTGAACCGGGACGCCTCCTGCCCGGAATCCGCCATGACTGGCAGTCAGTGCGACGAAAACCGATCCAAGTAGGTGCGTTCGGCCCGGTCGATGAACGCCCGGTAACCCTCGGGATCGATGAACGGTGCGATGGAGTCACCGCCCTCCTGTCTGGCTCGGTTCTTCCGATGCAAGTCGGCCCAGCTAGTGTGCGAGGCGAGAAAGATGTCTGCCGGTATACTGCGCAGCCTCTGGAAGCTCGCCTCGAAATCGGTCCCGACCTCCGGGTAGGCACCGGACGTGAGCGACACAAAAGGGAAGAGCGTGAGACTGCATATGCTCACGGCGCGGAGCTCGAGGTCCCCTTCTTCCAGAGGGATCTCCCACGAGGTACAGCCCCGTGTGTGGCCGGGGGTCACGTGAGCTACGGCACGAGCCGAGCCTACCTGGATGGTGTCGCCGTCCTCGAGGATCCTGTCGATCCGTGGGGCGGGAAACCTGAGTCCACCGAGATACCAGGCGAATCGCGCGGGTCCCAGGGCTTTGTCGCCTCGCCCTCCGTCGGCCATGACTGCCGAGTCCCCCCGGCTGACCCAAAGCTCCGCGCCCGAGGCCTGCTGCAGATCGCGCAGGCTCCCGGCGTGATCCGAGTGCGCGTGGGAGTTGAGCAAGATCCGGACGTCGCCGATGTCGAAGCCCAGCTTCGAGATGCTCTCCATGATGAGAGGACCGTGCCTGGGATAGCCGCCGTCGATCAGGATGTGTCCTTCTGGACTGGTCAGAAGGAAGGCGGTGACTCCGGTATGCCCCACGTAGTAGAGGTTGCCCGCGATCCTGAAAGGCTCGTCCGGTATCGTCCGGTTCCGGGTGATCGCCGCTCGCCACTGTGTGAACGCGAAGCCGACGAGCACCATCAGGGCGAGGGATACCACCCGCCAGCGGGTCAGGAAGGATCGGCTCTGGGTCATGGCTCATCGGCTCGGGGATAACTTTGTCGTGCAAAGTCATCCGTGTCGCGCGCTGGGGTCAAGGGATGAGCGGTGGTCCCGCCTCGCGAGAACTCAGCCGTGGAAGTCGAAGCCCTCGCCGCAGAGCTCCAGGTCTCGTGAGCCCATGGGTCCTAAAGCAGGATCGCCGCCGGCTCCTCGAGCATCGTCTTGAGCGTCTGAAGGAAACGAGACCCCTGAGCGCCATCGATGACCCGATGGTCGCAACTCATCGTGATCCGCATCCGCGGTCGGACAACGACCTCACCGTCGATCACCACCGGCGTTTCTTCGATGCCACCCACCGCCAGTATCCCCGCCTCGGGCGGGTTGATGATGGCGGTGAACTCGTGGATACCGAACATTCCCAGGTTGGAGACGGAGAAGGTCGCGCCGGTGTACTCCTCGGGCTTGAGCTTCTTCTCCCGGGCCCGCCCAGCCATCTCCTTCACCTCGGCACCGATCTGGACGAGGCCCTTCCTGTGAGCGTTCCGGACGATGGGTGTGATGAGCCCGTCCTCGATGGCCACCGCGACGCCGAGGTGGACGGCGTTGAAGCGGCGGATGTGGTCGTCCTGCCACTGGGCGTTGCAGTTGGGGTGCTGGCGAAGCGCGGCAGCCGTTGCCTTCAAGACGATGTCGTTGAAGGAGATCTTCACGCCCTCGTCCTTCAACGAGGCGTTCATGCTGGCCCTGGCCTCCATGGCCCGACCCATGTCGACATCGATGGTGAGGTAGAAGGTCGGGACCGGCCCGATGGACTGGACCAGGCGCTTGGCGATGGCCTTCCGCATCTGCGAGACGGGCACATCTTCGTACTCGGCCTCGTCGGGCGACCACGCTTCGGCGGTGCGGGTCGGCGCGGCGACACCTTCCTCCTTCGCCTTCTCGACGTCGCGCTTCACCACCCGGCCGCCAGGGCCTGACCCCGAGATTCGCGACAGCTCGATGCCGGCTTCCTCGGCAAGTCGCCGGGCGAGGGGTGATGCCTTCACCCGGCCGTCACTGGACCCGGCCGGGGCAGCGGTTTGGCTCGCCGCCTCGTCACTCCCAGCCGCACCATCGGAGGCCGGTGTCTCGGCAGGGGATGCCTTGGCCGCATCCTCGGACTTGCCGTCTCCCGATGCTTTCGCCTCCTCGCCACCATCATCGTCGCTGGCGGCCGCGCCCCCCCCTCCCGGGGTGCCTTCGACTTCCGAGATGTCTTCGTCGGCGGCTGCGATGACGCCGATGACGGCGCCCACCTCTGCGGTGCCACCCTCAGGGAGGAAGATCTTGCGGAGAACGCCATCGCCACGGGCAATGAGCTCCATGGTGGCCTTGTCGGTCTCGATCTCGGCGAGCACGTCTCCGTTGGCGATCTCGTCACCTTCGGACTTGAGCCATTGGACGAGCTGTCCTTCCTCCATGGTGGGAGAAAGAGCCTCCATATGAACCTTGGTAATCATGCCTTCTGAGGCCTTTGATCTTGGCGCGCGAAATGGCGGGCGCCTGACGTCGTCAGGACTCGTCGCGCCACCTGCGAAGTACCATCCAGGTACTCCTCGGTGTCGCTCCTCGCCTTCCTACTCATGCATCCCGCCCTTTCGCGTTGCGTTTGTCTAAAGCGTTTCTTTGAGCGTCGGCTTGCGTGCTCGAAGGTCCTGGCGGCCCAGAGTCTCCGACCACGTCATCGATACAGCACCTTGTTCACCGCCTCCACGACGTGGTCGGCGGATGGCTTGGCCATCATCTCCAGATTCTTCGCGTACGGCATGGGGATGTCCGCCTGGGTCACACGGAGGATGGGGGCGTCGAGGTAGTCGAAAGCCTCTTCCTGGATCATGCTCACGATCTGGGCGCCAGTGCCGGCGTAGGGCCAACCCTCCTCGAGGTAGACGAGGCGGTTGGTCTTCTTCGCAGTCTCGAGAATCGCGTCCATGTCGAGGGGTCGGATGGTTCGCAGGTCCAGCACGTCGGCTTCGATGCCGTCTTTCTCGAGCTTCCCGGCCGCCTGCAGCGCCACGTGGATCATCTTCCCGTGGGTGACGATGGAGACGTCGGAGCCCTCGCGCTTCAGGTCGGCCACGCCCAACGGAATGACGAAGTCGTCATCCTCGGGCACCTCCCCCTTGAAGTTGTAGAGGAGCTCGCCCTCCATGAACGCAACCGGATCGTCGTCGCGGATGGCCGCCTTGAGGAGGCCCTTGGCGTCGGCGGGCGTGCCCGGCGTGACGACCTTGCAGCCTGGCGCATGGGAGTAGTAGGTCTCGCACGCCTGGGAATGCTGTGCCGACAGCTGGAGCGCCGCGCCAGTCGGCCCACGGAAGACGATGGGCATCGAGAACTGACCTTCCGACATGTAGTGCATCTTCGCCGCGTGGTTGATGACCTGATCGATGGCCAGGAAGGCGAAGTTGAAGGTCATGAACTCGATGACGGGTCGAAGCCCGGCCATGGCCGCGCCTACGCCGAGACCGGTGAATCCAAGCTCGCTGATGGGTGAGTCGACGATCCGCTTCTCGCCGAACTCGTCCAGAAGTCCCTTGGACACCTTGTAGGCCCCATCGTATTCAGCGACTTCCTCGCCCATGAGGAAGACGTCGGGATCGCGCTCCATCTCTTCGCGGAGGGCCTCATTCAAGGCCTCTCGATATGTCATGACCGCCATCTAGCGGTCCCTCCCGTCGAAGAAGAGGCGACCGTGCTCATTCTCCTCGGCCCAGACGTTTCGGTACAGCGCCTCACGATCGGGCTTGGGCGATGCGTCAGCGAAGTCGGCGGCGTCCTGGGCCATCGTGCGGGCCTCGCCATCCATTTCGTCGAGTGCGTCGGAGTCGAGGAGATCCTCCTTCATGAGGATGTCGCGGAGCAGGGCGATGGGGTCCTGCTCCTTCTTCGCCCGATCCACCTCTTCGGTGGAGCGGTACGTGCCGGACACCGGATCCGACATGGAGTGGCCCCGAAACCGATACGTCTGGAGGTCCACGAACTGGGGTCCGGCGCCATTTCGAACTTCCTCGGCAAGATCCCGAAAAGAAGCGTACGTCTCCAGAACGTCCTGGCCGTTGACCACATGGGCGGGGATCCCGTGGGCGCAGGACTTCTTCACCATCTCGGTGGTGGAGACCCTCGAGAAGGCCGTGCCCATGCCGTACTCGTTGTTCTCCACCACGTAGATGACCGGCAGGTTCCAGATCGCGGCCATGTTCAGCGACTCGTGGAACGCGCCCTGGTTGACGGCGGCATCGCCCATGAAGACGACACAGACCGTGTCCTCTTCCCTGTACTTGATCTTCCAGCCGATACCTGTGGCGAGCGGCACCTGGCCACCGACGATGCCGTGGCCACCCATGAATCGGTGCTCCGCATCGAAAATGTGCATGGAGCCGCCCTTACCGCCCGACGACCCGTCTGCACGTCCGTACAACTCAGCCATCACGGCCCTGGGCGGCACGCCCTTGGCGATGGCCTGGGTATGCTCGCGGTAGGCACTCATGACGTAGTCGTCACTGCGCAGGGGCTTGATGCACCCTGCGGCGCCCGCTTCCTGACCTATATGGAGGTGACAGAACCCGCCGATCTTCCCGATGGCGTAGGCCTCCTCCGCCTTCTCTTCGAATCGCCGGTAGAGCAGCATGTCACGCAGGAGGTCGAGGGCCAGCTCCTCGCTGATTCCGACCTCCTCCAACAGGCTGCCCGCCTTCTTCGAGTTCTTCTTGGCCTTCTTCTCTTTCGTCTGAGCCACGTCAAGTTCCGTTTGCTGCCCGACCGGGACGGCCGAGCTCGAGCTGTACGAGGTCCAAGCGAACCTCGGCGGGGGCGGGGATGTCCGCCTCCATCACGTTCTGAATGGCACCGGGACCCCCGGCTTCCAATTCCCGGGCCTGCTCCTTCGCGTGGTAGCTGGACCGTACCAGCGGTCCCGACTCCACATGCCGAAAGCCATACTCCCTCTCACCGACTTCCTTCCACATGGCGAACTCGTCGGGGGTCACCCAACGAGCCACCGGAATGTGCATGGCGGAGGGGCGGAGATACTGCCCCAGCGTCAGGATGTCCACGGAAGCCTCCCGGAGGTCGATCATCGCCTGGCGTATCTCGTCTTCCTTCTCCCCCATTCCCAGGATGATACCTGTCTTGGTGAGCATCTCGGGGTCCAGGCGCTTCACCGCGCCCAGATAGGAGATGGAGCGCCAGTACCGACCGCCGGGCCGAACGTCGGGGTGCAGCCTGAGCACCGTCTCGAGGTTGTGTCCCAGGATGGCAGGCCTGGCGTTCACGACGGTCGCGAGGGCGTCTTCGTCACCCTTGAAGTCCGGAATCAGAACCTCCACCGAGCAGCCGGGCACCGCGTCGTGGATCCGACGGATGGTGTCCGCGTAGATGGCCGCGCCGCCGTCGGCGAGCTCGTCGCGGTTCACGCTGGTGATCACGACGTGCTCGAGGCCCATCTTGGCGACGGTCTCGGCGACCCGCCGAGGTTCGTCTTCGTCGAGCTCCGTGGGAAGTCCATGTGCAACGCCGCAGTACTTGCACGCTCGGGTACAGACGTCGCCGAGAATCATGAAGGTGGCCGTCCCGGCCTCCCAGCACTCGCCGATGTTCGGGCAACCTGCTTCCTCGCAGACGGTGTGGAGACCTTCCGACCGCATGAGCTTCTTGAGTCGGAGGTAGTTCTCCCCGCCCGGCGACCGCACCTTCAGCCACTTCGGCTTTCGAGAACGGATGTCGATGGTGTCCAGGTCCTCGTGGGCCCGGATCTTCGAGGTCCCCTTGGGCTTCACCACACCGGAGTCCTTACCGGTGGGGGCGTAACCTCGGGGTGCGTCAGTATCTATGCTCACGGCGTGTCCAGCGTTCGAGCGTTTGTAGCCTGCTTGGTTCCGGCAGAGCCTTAAAAGATGTCGGCTTCGTCGGGGCTCACAAGGTCGAGGGGGCTCTGAAGGTCAGTCCGATTTGCGTCTGCGTAAACGCCCACGGCCCTCTGCCACCATCGCCTCGTACCGCTTCTCGATGTGGTCGGCGACCTCGCCGGGGTCATCGGTGACCAACATGAGGTCCATGTCCACATCGGCGATCTTGCCCTCTTCGAGCATCCGGTCGCGGATCCAGTCCACCAGACCTCTCCAGTAGTCGGTACCCACGAGCACGACGGGGAAGTTTCGAACCTTGCTCGTCTGAATGAGGGTCAGCGCCTCGAACAGCTCGTCCATGGTCCCGAAGCCACCGGGGAAGATGACGAAGGCACAAGCGTACTTCACGAACATGGTTTTTCGGACGAAGAAGTAGCGGAAGTCGATGGAGTGATCGAGGTAGGGGTTGCTCTCCTGCTCGAACGGGAGCTCGATGTTGCAACCCACCGAAGGCACGCCTGCCGCCTGGGCACCCATGTTCGCCGCTTCCATCATTCCCGGTCCCCCTCCGGTGATGATGGAGAAGCCGGCCTCGCCGATTCTCCGAGCCGTCTCCGCGCACTTCTGATACATGGGATCGTCGGGCGTGGTGCGGGCAGACCCGAAGATCGAAACACCTATTCCAATATGACTCATCTCCTCGAAGCCCTCGACGAACTCGCCCATGATCCGGAAGACCCGCCAGGAGTCGCGTCCGATGCTCTCCAACTCCTCGAAGCTCTGGAGGAGGCGTTCGTCCTCCGTCTCCCGTTCCCGCGGCAGAGGCTTTCGCGGGTGCTGCGACGGATCGTAGGCCTTTTTCATTCGTCCTCCGGAAGGGTCAGTTGTGGCCGCCTGGACGGCGGCAGGACCAGCTCAGGTCGGGGGTCCAGGCGCCCCGGCGTCATGCGTGTCCCTGGGCCCGAAGCCAAGCACCGGTCCGCGGCAGGGCGTCCTCATGACGGTGCGATGGACTCCAGCCGAGCTCGGTCCTGATGCGTCGGGAGGGGTAAGGATTCTCACCCAGTGCCAGGCGCGCCACCCTTTCCAAAGGAAGGTGTTTCGCGCCAGGGGTCGCGACACCCAGGCGGGAGAGGCTATCCGCGGTCCCCCGGACCAGCGCACCGGGGAGCTTGAAGAACCGGGGGCGGCGGCCGAGGCCCTCTGCCAGAAGGCTGAAGAGTTGCCTCTGGGTGAGGGCATGGTCGAGTCCCACGTCGAACGTCTCTTTCCCGCGCCCTGCCTCGAGCGCGAGCCTGATCGCCTGGGCCACGTTCCCGGCATAGACCACCGGGAGCGTATTGTCGGCTGGACCGAACAGCGGCACGACGGGCAACCGCACGATGTCGCGCACGGCTGGTGTCATGAGGCGATCCCTCTCGCCGTAGACCGCCGACGGGCGGACGACGGTTACGGGTAGGCCCCTCCGCTCCTCGATTCCCCGAGCCACTTCTTCGGCCTCTCGTTTGGACCGGGCGTAGAGGTCGTCGGTGGGTATGGTCGAGTCGATGGCAGTGGCTTCGTCGACCGGGCCGGGCGCGGGGCCGTAGACGGCTACCGACGAAACGTGGACCGCATGGCCCACTCCGGCCTCCGACGCCGCCCTCAAGACGTTGCGCGTACCGTCGACATTGACGGCCCTGACACGGGTCCACTCTCCGGCGGCGTAGACGAGGGCGGCGCCGTGGACCACATGCGTGCAGCCCGCCATGAGAGGAGCCAATCGCTGCACCTCGTCTCGGATGTCTCCTTCGGCGAGGATGCATCCGATGTCGCGAAGGAAGTCGGTGTCGGACGGTGCCCTCACCAGGGCGACGACACCGTGGCCCTTCGCTCGGAGCTCTGCAGCCAGGTGCGATCCGACCAGGCCGGTGGCCCCGGTGATGAAGGCCTTCACCGCCCGGCGGGGCTCAGCGGCCTGCGAGAAAGCGCTCGGCGTCGTCCCGGACGGCCCCGACGATCAGCGAGTGGCTCGTGTACTCCTCCAGCTCCCGCTGGCTCTCCTCGTCGTAGATGTCGAGGACGTGGCGGTAGTGGGTCTCGGCTTCGTCGAGTTCACCGAGTTCGATAGCCGCCTCGGCCGCAGCCGCACGACCCAGGAGGTGGTTGGGGTCTTCCTCGATGATCTCGTAGGCCTGGGCCAGGGCGGCTTCGAGGTTGCCCGCGGTCCGATTGAGCATCGAGAGGTGGAAGAGGCCGTCGAGTGTGAGGGGGCGAGCCCTCTGATACGCTGCAATGGCCATGGGCATGAAGGCCTGGGCCTGGGCGGAATCGCCGGAAGAAACGGATTCCATGACCCGGTTGAAGAGCCGATCGGCGGCCTCGATGGGTGTCATGTTGGAGATGTCCGGAGGCGTGCCTCCCGTCGACGGCGTGGCCGTCTGGGCTCCGCCGGTTGCTGCCGGAGTGGTGCCGCCGGGCGCCGGGCCCGGGCCGGGTCGGACCGTGGCGACGCCGACGACCACGATGAGGGCGAACATCATCGCGCCGGCTACCCACCACGCGAGGTTGTGGCCCGTCAGAAACGACGCCGCGGCCTCCCGGTGTGCGCCGCGGCCCGCCCCTCCGGCCTTGGCCCCGCACTGGTTACAGAACTGCGCACCCGCAGACACCTTGCCGCCGCACTGATTGCAGAAACGGCCACCGAGGTTCGCGCCACAGTGCTGGCAGAAGTTGCCCGTCGCCGGACGGTCGCAGTCAGGGCAGAAGGGGCCTTTGTTACTCGACGTCATTTGCGGATCGCGTTGAAGAGAAGGGGCCAGGTAGCCATGGTCTGCGCTCGATAGTTCGGCTGGAATCCGAAGAGAACCACGGAGCCTTCACCGACGGTGGCCTCGAGGATGGCGGGCTGGCCTGCTACGTGCTCGCCTCCCAGTACCCACCCCGACAGCAAGGGGTCACCGGCGCCGTAGCGCGCCAGCACCCGAATCCGCTGGTCGGCCACTTCGTACGCCATGCTCGACCGCCAGTACCAGGCCGCCACCTCGTCCTGCATGCCCTCCGCGATCAGGGACTCCTCGAGTTCAAGGCGAAGGATCGAACCGGGAATGTAGAAGTCGGTGTCCGGCAGCCTCTCGGTTACGTCGGTTATGTCCAGATCGAAAAGGTCCCGGACGAAGTCCGTCGCCTGCTCCACCGCGATGACCCGTCCACCTCCCTCGACGAAGGCCGCAACGGCAGCCGCCCCGGTCGTACCCAGTCCACCGGCGTACTGGGGGGGAACCTCTCCTTCGTCGAAGCCATCGAGGATGGAGGACGCCGACTGGGCCTGGAAGATCAGGACGTCGTAGCGATCCAGCGCCCCGCCCTGGACGTCCTCGTCGTGCAGGGTGTCGTAGGGCATCGCGTGCTGGTCGAAGACCCAGCGCTGCCATCCCTCGGTCATGGGCTCGTCCCACGACTTGTAGAGGGCCACCCGTGGGGCATCCTCGCCCTGGAGATGCGGCGGTAAGGCGAAGTCGAAGTCCGGCACATCCACCGGATCGGAAAGCCCGGCGCTGATGGTACCGTCCACGGCGACGGCGTCGAAGTCCAGTAGATAGCCCAGGGTGTGGGCCGTGACGTCGTAGGGCCTCTGTGGCGGCCCCCCCGGGTATTCCCGGAGGTCGGGATAGTACTGAACCTCCAGCATGGTGTTGGCGAAGCTCGCGTACGGCTGTCGCATGGGGATCACGTAGGACCCCGCCCGGAAGGTCAGGGCCCCCACGGTGAAGTCCGCTTCGGCGCGATGGACTTCGACGTCCGCCATCGTGAGCACGCGCACGGCGTAGTCGACCCCCGGAGTGTTCTCCTGGCCCGCGGGAATGATCCACCAGTCGGGCCATTCGTCCCAGCCTTCAACAGCTCGACGGTTGATGCCGTAGAAGTTTTCGAGCCAGAAACGTCGGTTCTTGGCCGCGTTGGTGAGAAGGGCCAGCGCCCCGGCCTCCTGGTACTCCACGATGTCGGCGAGCGTCCACTCCCCACCCGTCCAGGGGGCGGGGAAGTTCCACGATCGGCGGCTCGCATCGAAGTTCCGGCCAGGCCCGAGTTCGGACGGATCGACTGAAATCGGCGTGGCCATCCGGGCCGACGCCGTCTCGGACAGGATCCGAGCGGCCCCGTGGTAGTGCATGTAGGCCCGTGCGGGAGTGAATGCATCGTACTGGGCGTTCACCACGACACCCCGCTTGCCCTGAGCGGTGAGCTCCGCCGCCATGTACGCGCCCAACTGATTCACGGCCGTGGTGATGGCCGGATCGATATTCGGCTCCCAGGGCTCGATGTACGGGGGAAAAAAGATGCGCGCGCCTCGGCTCCCCATCTGGTGGACGTCGTGGACGATCTGCGGATGCCACGCGTTGTGGG
>JABDLS010000106.1 GCA_013002885.1 Gemmatimonadota bacterium
GATGTGGCAGACTGCATCGACAGCGAACGCTGCAACACCGGCGTCGTGTCACCCGGGCAGGGTGACATCGAAATCGTAACCGAGAACGAGAACGGGGCGACGATGGCCAGGCTCTTGATTCCGGAGGGCGCGATCCCGGGAGGCTTCTTGGTGACGCTCGACTGCAGATCAGGCGGATACGATCCCGGCGACGGCCCGCTGCCTACCGGGCTGACCCAATGGCCCCTCTTCTGTCATGTCACGGCGACCGATCCCGACGGCGAGCCCTTCGAGGTTGAGCTGGACGGGGACGCCACAATGGACATCTGCGTCGTCGACGAGGAGATCTCCGGACAGGACCCGTGGCACGACTTCCCTGATCACGAGGACCTGTTGCTCGGTAAGTCCGACGGGCCCTTCTCTTTCGAGCTGCTGCCCTTCGCTCCGTCGACACTGGGCTGTGAAGGCAACACGACCCCGCTGCCCGAGGAGGCCGGGCTCGGAAGCCGGATCTTGAGGGAGCTCGATACGCGCCTGGCGCCGGCCTTCGGCGTCTTGCTTCCCGAGGGTCTCCGGGCGGCTCCCATGTACTTCCGTGACGGTGGCGTGGGCGGCCTGCTCAGGTCCTTCAGCGACATCAACCCGGTGGAGCCGGCCTTTATCTCCGGGACGGTCTCGGACGGAGAGAGTGAACTCGAGGGCGTGACAGTCACGCTCAGCGAGAGCTTCGGCTGCGAGGGCGAATTCTGCGAGTACGGCGAGGGCGACGAGGATGTTCTCGCTTCCGTCGAGACCGACGAGAACGGCCTCTACGAGTTCGGACCACTCGATACCGGCGACTATGTCGTTACGGTCGAGTGTCCCTTCGAATATTATCTTGACGACTTCGTCGAGGTCGAGGGCAGCGGCACCACGACCGTCGACATCACGTGCGAGCTGCCCGGCGAGTGACGCCGGCGTTTCGCAACCCGCGAAGGCAGCCCGTCGGACTCCGGTCCGGCGGGCTGCTGTGGTTAGCCTCCCACGCAACACCCTGAGCCGACCGGCCGGACGCCGGGACCGGGTGAATGCGCCCGGGAGAAAGAGCTGGCGAAGGGACTCGAACCCCCAACCTGCTGATTACAAATCAGCTGCTCTACCAGTTGAGCTACGCCAGCGGCAAGGGGAAAAAAGCTAACGCCTGGCCACCGCGGCGGGAACGAGGACTACCCTCCCCGCCGCTCGAGACCGGGCTTCCAACTCCACCCAAACTCCACTCACCGTTCGAGGACAAAGAGGAGGCCATCGCCCACCTTCAGAGTACCCTGAGCTAAACCCCGATCGTCCCCGACGGCTCGGGCAAGCTGGCCGTGTTCGCCAGCGCCCCCCAACGAGAGATACAAGCGCTAAATGAAGATGCAGACGAAGATGAAGCAGTTGCTGGTGCGGAGCCGGCTTTCAAGAATACTCGCCCTGTCCCTTCTGGTCGTGAGCTGTACGGACGGTGGACCGCCGACTGCAGTGGACGACCTCGGGCCCCAGGCAACGGTCACCGTGATCTACGAGGCGGGGGCCGGAGGTCAGTTCGCCTTCCTCCAGCCCCTGGTGAAAGGAGAGGCCCAAGGCGCGTTCGCCACGGGTCTCGAGCCGGTCATCGAGGTGTGCAACGTCACGTCTCTGCCCGCCACGGATTGCATCGAGCTCGAGGCCGAGGAGCAGGACGGGTACTACCAGGCCAACTGGCGGGACAGGACCGCCGACCCCAACGAGACGTACTCCATCGAGATCTTTACGGCCGTCGGACTGCAGATCGGGGCCCTCGAGCTACTTCTGGACGGAGAGCAGGGAGACAGGGCCGGCCGCACCTTCCCCATACAGTTCTGGGTCGGCCAAGGGCTCGGCGACGCCGTCGAAGCCACGGAGGATTGTGTCGGCGACGACCGATGCAACGCTGACTATGTTCCGCCTCCGAGCAGCCCCACGAACCCTCCACTCGTCATCACGACGGAGAACGAGGCGGGAGCGACGATGGCGCAACTCACCTTCCCTGCGGCATCGATTCCGCCGGGAGGGATCGTGGTCATCCTGGATTGCCGCGTCGGTGGGTTCGATCCGGGCGAAGGCCCGCTCCCGACGTTGCTGAACCAGTGGCCCCTGTTCTGTACGGTCACGGTGACGAATCCGGACGGGACCCCCTTCACGGGTGAGCTCCCCAGCGATGCGAGCATCGATGTCTGTGTGGTCGATGAGACCCTGGCCGGGCAGCCACCCTACCACGGCTTCGACCACGACGACCTCCTCCTGGGAAAATCGAACGGAGCGTTGAACTTCGCTCTTCTCCCACCGTTTCCAACTCAGCTGACGGCGTGCGACGGCAACACGACGATTCCCCCCGCCGAAGCGGGACTCGGCAACCGGATCCTCCGGGAGCTCGATTCGCGATTCGGACCGGCGTTCGGCATCCTGATGCCCGAAGGCCTCCGGGCGGCGCCTATGTACTTCCGCGACGGCGGCGTAGGCGGTCTCGTTCGGTCGTTCAGCGACATCAACCCGGTGGAGCCGGCGTTCATCGAAGGCACCATCACGCACCCGGGTGCTTCCACCCACCTCAGCGCGCCTCTCGAGGGCATCACGGTGACCTTGAGCGGTGACGCCGACGACGTGGCCACGACGGATGCCAATGGCTTCTACAGCTTCGGTCCTTTGGGCGCGGACGCGCCCAGCGGAAGCGACTACACGGTGACCGTCTCCGGGCTGCCCGCGGGTGAGGCCCTGTCAGATCCCGATATCGACGTGTTGGTGACCGGGAGCGGAACGACCACTCTCGACTTCGAAACCCAGTTGGCGGAAGGCTTCTACTTCTACGGCGCAGAGACGGGCAACTACTACACGTCCTTCTCCACCCCCGTGCCGTGGGCTACGGCGAACAGCAACGCCGAGGGCCTGCCGGACTTCCGGACGTGCGA
>JABDLS010000128.1 GCA_013002885.1 Gemmatimonadota bacterium
GAGCAGGCGCGGCGCAGCATCGGCGAGTTCACCGACATTTTCGGGCGGGAGAATTTTTACCTGGAAATGCACGACCACGGCTTCGACTCGCAGCGGCTTTGCAATCGCCAGTTGGTCGACTTCAGCAAGGAATACGACTTGCAGTTGGTGGCCGCTAATGACGTGCACTTTCTCGATCGCAAGGATCACGAGGCGCACGACGTGCTGATCTGCATCGGTACCAACAGCATGCAGTTCGACGAGAACCGCCTGACCTACTCTCCCGAAGTCTACTTCAAGACTTCGGCCGAGATGCGCCAGCTGTTCAAGGAAGTTCCCGAAGCAATCAAAAACACCCTCGCCATCGCCGACAAGTGCGACCTCGAGATCGAACTCGACGCCACCAGCTCGGCGAAGTATCCGCAGTTCGACTCACCTGACGGCGGCAGCCGCGAGGATTACTTTCGCCAGCTTTGCTATGAAGGCCTCGTCGAGCGCTACGGCAAAGAACGCGCCGACACCGATGAGGAACTCAAGGAACGCCTCGACTACGAGTGCGGCATCATGGAGAAGATGGGCTTTCTGTCCTACTTTTTGATCACCTGGGACTTCGTCAAATGGGCCAAGGACCACGACGTCCCGGTTGGCCCCGGACGGGGTTCGGCCGCTGGCTCGCTGGTCGCCTACGTGCTCGGCATCACCGATCTGTGCCCGATCCGTTTCGGTCTGATTTTCGAGCGATTCCTCAACCCGGAACGTGTCTCACCGCCGGATATTGACATGGACTTCTGCCAGACCCGACGTCCTGAAGTCATTCAGTACGTGCGCGAGAAATACGGCGAGCGTGCCGTGTCGCACATCGTCACCTTCGGCACCCTGGGGGCGAAGAGCGTCGTTCGCGATGTTGCCCGCGTGCTCGGACTGCCGTACAGCGAAGGCAACCGAATCGCCAAGATGATTCCCAACGACCTGGGAACGACGCTCGCCGATGCGAAAAAGAAAAATCCCGAGCTGCGCGAAGAACTGGAGAACAACGATGGCGTGCGCCGCGTCTATGACTACTCGCTGTTCCTCGAAGGACTGACCCGCGGCACGGGCATCCACGCCGCCGGCGTCGTCATTGGCGACAGCGAACTGACCAAGTATGTTCCGCTGATCCGCGGCAAGGAAGGTGAGGTCGTCACCCAGTTTGCAATGAGCCCGCTGACCGATCTCGGCATGCTCAAGATGGACTTCCTCGGCCTCAAGACGCTCACCGTCATCCACGACGCGGTGGTCGCCGTGCGGGAGCGCTACGGTAGGCTTGCCAACCCCGAGACCGGAGAGGAATACGACACCATCGACGACGTGCCCCTCGACGATCCGGCCGTCTACAAGATGATGGCCCGCGGCGGTACCGCCGGCATCTTCCAGTTCGAGTCGAATCTGGCGAACGACAAGCTGCGGGCCATGCGCTGCGACCGCTTCATGGACCTTGTGGCCACGAACGCGCTCATCCGCCCCGGGCCCCTCGACTCGGGCATGACCGACGTCTACATCGAGCGAAAGCTCGGGCGACAGGAGGTCACCTACCCGCATCCCGATCTCCAGAAGATCCTGGAGCCGACGTACGGCGTCATCGTGTACCAGGAGCAGGTGATGCGGATCGCGTCCGAGCTCGCGGGCTTCACCCTCGGCGAAGCCGACGTGCTCCGGAAGGCCGTGGGTAAGAAGATCGCCGCCCTCATCAAGCAGGAGCTCGGCAAGTTCGTCGAGCGCTCGGTGGAACGCGGGGTGGATCGCTCCATCGCCGAAGACCTGGCCGATCAGATCGAGACCTTCGGTCGCTACGGTTTCAATTTGAGCCACAGCGCGGCGTACTCCCTCATCTCGTACCACACCGCGTGGCTCAAGGCGCACTATCCCGCCGAGTACATGGCGGCCCTGCTGTCATCGGTACTCGACAGCACCGACAGTGTGGTGAAGTACATCGGCGCCTGCCGGGACCTGCCTCGTTACCTGCCGAAGCTCGACGACTCGTTGGAGGTCCTCCCTCCCGATGTGAACGAGTCGGGTTGGAAGTTCACCGTGACAGAGAATGGCAAGATCCGCTTCGGCCTCGGAGCCGTGAAGGGTGTCGGCCATGGAGCGGTCCAGTCGGTGTTGGCGGCGCGGAAGGACGGCCGGTTCACCACACTGTTCGACTTCCTCGAGCGCATCGACATCCGCGCGCTGAACAAGCGGGCGTGCGAGGCGCTCATCGCCGCGGGTGCCCTCGACGCTTTCGGCCATCGCGCCCAACTCCTCGCTGGCCTCGATACCGCATACGGTGAAGTGCAGGCCCGTCAGGCCGAGATCGAGGCCGGTCAGGGATCGCTCTTCGGCGACGCCTCGGCCCTCCCTCGCTCCGCCCCGTCGCTGCCCAACCTGCCCGAGTGGGACGAGCACGACCGGCTGGCCCGGGAGAAGGCAGCCCTCGGTTTCTTCATTTCCGGCCATCCGCTGGATCGGTACCGGGAGGTCGTCCGCGCATTCGAGCCCGTCTCGTCCCAGACCCTGGGCGACCGGCCCGGCCAGTCCGTGGATCTGCCCTGCGTGGTCACGTCGGTGGCCCGTCAGATCTCGCGACGCGACAACTCGGAGTGGGGCAAGATCACGGTCGAGGACTTCCATGGGACCGCCACCGTTCTCGCCTTCCGCGAGACGTGGCAGACGTACAAGGAGATCCTCGAGCAGGACGCCGTCGTCCTCGTCACCGGGAAGGTCAGCGGTCGGGAGCGGGACGAAGAAGATCCGCCCGTCTTCCTCGACGCCGCGCGCCTCCTCCACGACGTCACCGAGAGCGGCGAGCTCGCCATCCAGATCGAGTTGGAGTTGGAGTCCGACGTGCCGGTCACCGCCTTCGAGAAGGCGAAGCAGGTCTTGGCAGAGCATCCCGGCGCCTCACCCATCTGGTTTCAGCTCGGTCAGGACAACGGCGAGCCTGCGCCCAGACTGCGCTCCAGGAGTCTGAAAGCGACGCCGGACGCCGAAACCATGGATGGACTCCAGAAGCTCTTCGGTCGGGGCAACGTGCGAGTGGTGCGAGCGGTCATCCCCGAGGTCGATACGAGCGCCTCCGACCGACGGGCCTTCTGGCGAGACAAGGCGAACCGGGCCTGAGGCTCGGGCGTCTACCCCTCGCGGAGCACCGAAGCCGGGTCCACCCGCGTAGCCCTGCGCGCAGGTCCGTAGACCGCCAGAAGCGCAGCCCCGACCAGGATCAGCGGCACCGTGATGAACGTCACCGGGTCGAAGGGCGACACCTCGTAGAGGAACGCACTCAACGACCGTCCGACCGCAGCGGCCACCACGAGCCCGATGACCCCTCCGGGGATCGCCAGGATCAAGCCCTCCCGGAAGAACCTCTTCCGGATCTCCGACGGATGCGCCCCGAGCGTCATGCGCACGCCGATCTCGCGGATGCGCTCCCGAGCGGAGAAGGCCGCGACGCCGTACACGCCTATGCATCCCAGGACGAGCGTGCTGCCCGCGAAGAGGACCAGGAGGAGCGTGAGGAGTCGGGGCACGGCGAGGGAGTCGACGAGCAACTCCGGATACTCGGCCATCTCGCTCACCGCCATGCGGCCGTCGAAGTTCCGAGCGCGGTTCTGAATGGCTCCCAGGGCGGAACCTGGGTCCCGACCTGTTGCGATGACGACGGCGTGACCCAACTGGCCCCCGGGTAGCTGGGCGACAGGCATGTACACGGTAGCCGGCATGGCGGTGGCGAGATCGTTGTCCTGGGTCCCTCCGACCAGGCCGACGATCTCCATGGGAGGAGCCCCGCGCCACGGATAACGGACGATCCGACCGATGGGATCCTCCCCCGGGAAGAAACGATCGGCGAAGGTCTGATCGATCATGACCACCAGCGGAGTGCCTACGCCATCGGTCTCGTCGAAGAGTCGGCCGTCGAGCACGGGAACGCCCATGGTCTCGAAGTAGTTCGGCGTCACCCGACGGCGAAGGACCGACGGCAAAGCGTTGGGGTCGTCGGTGACCCCGTCGATGAAGACGGCCATCTGCTCCGACTCGGAGCCGAACGGAAGGCTACTGGCCAACGCGACCCGATCCAGCATGGGATCGGCCGCCAACGCCGCATGGATCTCGCCGACGTATCGGATGTGGGTCTCGAGATCGTGCTGCAAACCTGGCGGAAGGTCGAAGCGGGCGGTGACCCGTCCCTCGGGAGCGAAGCCGGGATCCACACGGGTCATCTTCTCGAGACTGCGTCCGAGGAGTCCGGCCCCTGTCACGAGGACCACCGCCGCAGCCATCTGAGCCGCAACGAGGACCCGCGTCACGCGGTGCCGTTTCCTCGACCCGACCCGACCCCTGCCTGCATCACGCAGGAAGTCGCCCGGCGTGCCTCTGCCTACACGAAACGCCGGAGCCAGTCCAGCGAGCAGCGCCACCACTGCGGTCACGCCGATGGTGAAGAGGATGACACGCGCGTCGAGGCCCACCGCTTCCGCCCCAGGTACCTCGGGAGGGAGCAGAGGACGCAGGAGGTCTAGACCCGCCCCCGCCAGAAGAAGCCCCAGACCGCATCCCATGGCCCCGAGCACGAGAACCTCCATGATTTCGTTGATCGCCAGGCGCCGACGCCCGGCGCCAAGGGCGGTTCGAACGGCCAGATCGCGCTGCCTGGCCAGACCGCGGGACAGCAGGAGATTGGCGACGTTGGCGCAGACCACCAGGAGGACGACCAGGACGGCGCCCAGGAGGAGGAAGATGGGCGTCCGAGCCCACTGGCCCCGAGCGTCCTGGATCGGCGTGACCCTCGCGTCATCCCACATGTTGGGCGGAGGAGTCCACAGGGGGTTGGCCAGTCGGACGTCGCCCTGAGCGCGCACCAACTCCTGCCGCGTGAGGTCCGGCGTGCTGGCCGGATCGAGGCGTGCGATGAGCGTCATCACACCCATGCCCCAGTGGTAGCCGGCGTTCTCCGGCGACCCGTCCATGAGAGCCGGAATCCAGAGGTCGTTGCGCGCCGAAGGGAAGTCGAAGGCCTGGGGTAGGACGCCTACGATCTCGTAGGAATCGCCGTCGAGCACGAGGTCCTGGCCGATGGCACCGGGGTCGCCACCGAAGTCCGACGCATGGAAGTCCGCGGACAGGAGCACGACCTGGCCCCGACCCCGCTGCGACTCTTCTGGCAGGAAGCGACGGCCGAGGGTGGGCTCCACACCCAGCGCCTCCAGGTACTCCGGTGTGGCCCGGGCGACCGATACCCTGCGCGCGCCGCCGTCAGCCGACTCGAGCGTCATGCCCGAGGCGTCGATGGCACCCCCGATGGTGGCGACGGTACCCATCTCCCGCTGGAGGATCTCCAGAGACCCGGGCGACGTGCCCCACCCGTCCAGGACGGAGACGATGCGGTCGGCATCGGGATACGGAAGCGGGCGGAAGAGCGCCCGGTCTGCGATTGCGAAGATCAGCGCATTGGCCCCGATGCCGAGCGCCAGGGTGAGCACGGCGAGGACCGCGAAGCCCGGTGCCCGTCGAAATCCTCTCAGAATCATCCCCACCTGCCTCAACCCGTCCATCATCCACCCTCCGTAATTGACCTCGACGCTCTCCACACCCCGGCCGGGCAGGAGAACCAGGAACGCCATCACCTCTTCGCGATACCACCGATCAGCCGCCGGCCCACCCATCTCCTCGACCCGTCGGGCATAGCCGTCGTCGAGTTCGGCGAGCAAGGACGCTCGATCGCGGCGCGGAAGGATCCGATTCAGGATCCAGCGCCACGATGCAGGGGGGCGGCTTCGGGGAGACATCAGCCCTTCGCCAGCACCGTGTCCAGACCTTCCCACAGCGACGTGTACGCCTGACGAGCCTGCCGGAGCTGTTCGATGCCCAGCTCCGTCACCTGGAAGTAGCGGCGGTCGCGACCACCCTCGTCGCCGGGGTCCTGGAGGACCGACTCGACGAGCCCTTTGTCTTCCAGCCGCCGCAGCACGATGTACACGGCTGCCGTCGTGGTGCGACGGCCCGTCCGAGTCTCGAGCTCTTCGGCGATGGGGGCCGTGTACGCTTCATCCTTCAGTCGAAGGAGCGCGAGCATCGTCTGATGCTCGAGTTCACCCAATCCGTGCTTGCCCACACACCCTCCCGCGAAGCGGAACTAACAATGTTAGAAACGTGCACTAACATTGTTAGTAACGGAGGATGGGTCAAGGCACTGTGCACGGAGACGTTCGGGGCCCCGGCAAATCACTCGGGGCCGCGGGCCCCGACACCCGCAGTCAGGCCGTCGCCGGTACGGCGTCTCGCTCCTCGCGGTACAGAGACGCGCCGAGCATGGTCATGAGCGGCAACTCCACGAGTCCCCACCCGAGGTTCGCGAGGGGCACGGTCGTGGAGAAGAGGGGGATGGCCAGGTGGAAGTCTGCGAAGGAGCCCGAGTAGATGAACCACACCGCGAGCCCCGCCATCGCAGCGGTCTTCGGACCCGGCCCGAATCGCGGCCGTATCGCGGCGTACAGCCACACGGCGACGATGCCCAGAAGGAATCCATAGACCGCGAAGATAGGCACCGAATAGGGAGACTCGGGCACACCGTACGCCATCATCCGCTCGGCGTATTGGGGCATGATGAGGTAGCCGTTGAGGAGCGTCTCTCCGACGTTGATCCCCAGCCCGGTCACGAGTCCTCCCAATAGAACTCGCGGCATGTTGATTCCAGCCATGATCGTTTCTCCTCGGTTGAGGGGGTTGAGCGAAACCGCTCGAAGGGCAATATTAGTTAGTCAACCAACTAAGTCAAATCCGCGACAAGGAGGGGGCGCCTACGATGGCGAGTGAAACACGCGATCGCATCGTGGACAGCGCTCGCCAGCTCTTCTGGGAGCAGGGCTTCGAGTCCACGACGCTCGCCCAGATCGCGGAGCGGTCCGAAGCGATGCCCGGGAGCATCTACTACTTCTTCAAGACGAAGGACGCGATTCTCCACGCCGTCATCGACCACTACGACGAGCAGCTCGGCGCGTGGCTCATCGATCCGGTGTTCGGAAGAACGGACGATCCGGTGGAGCGGATCTTCGGCGTCATCGACACGTACCGCTCCTTCCTCGTCGAGACCCACTTCACGCTGGGATGCCCGGTGGGCGGCCTGGCGCTCGAGTTGGGTGGGGAGTCCGCCGACGCGCGAGCGAAGGTCTCGAAGATCTTCGACGATCTTACGAGCGCCATGGAGAGCTGTGCTCGCGAGATCGCGGCCCGGACGTCCACTGCCGGCCCGTCGCCCGAAGCGCTGGCCGCCCTTTGTCTGACGGTCATCGAGGGCGGCATCGTGCAGGCCCGAGCGCTCCAGAGCATCGAGCCCTTCGATCGGTCGGTGACGTGTCTGCGCGACTACGTTGATCGGCTGCTCGCAGACTGACGAACCGCCCCAGAAACGTCGTACTGGTCCTCTCTTGCGATAGTTCGATGACCGAACCATTATGGTTCGATGACACAACCAATGGATGATGAGCCGCTCGCGTTTCAGGAGCGAATGGTCATGCTCACTCGGGCCTTCGGCTGGCATCGGCCTGGAGAGACCCCATGCGGGAGATCCGTACCCATCGCGGAGGCGCACGCGCTCCTCGAGTTGAGCCGGTCGCCACACCTGACCCAACAGGAGTTGGCAGAGCGTCTGAATCTTCAGAAGAGCACGGTGAGCCGCCTCGTCTCGCACCTCTGCCGCAGGGGATGGATCGAACGGCGACGATGTGAAGAGGACCGCCGGGCGTACGAGCTCTTCCTCACCGACGTCGGCGTCTCCATGGCGGAGGACCTCGCCGAGGCCCGAGGCGCCAAGATGGCGGGGGTCCTCTTGAAGGTCCCCGACGCAGAGCGGGCCGCGGTCCTCGCCGCCCTCGACACCCTGATCCAGGCGATCCATGAAAGCGATCTCTAGTCGTACCCGCCTCCTCAGACGTATCGGCCTACTCGGCTGTGCGACTGCCGTCGTCATCGTCGGAGGATGTGCCGACGCCCCTTCAGGCGAGCCACCGGCCGAAGCTCCGTTTGCGCAGCCGGCGGCCGAAGCCGAGCCGGTTCAGCCAGGGGATGAGGTGTCCGACGAGCAGCGGCGAGGCGAAGTCGCAGCACGGGGAGCCGAGGTGATGCCCTTCGACCTGGATCGGTCGACCCACGTCTTCGCAACCACGGCGGAAGGCGGGGTCCAAACCGTTCGCTCCGACGACGGCGACCCCGAGCAGATGCGGCTCATCCGTGCACACCTCCTCGAAGAGGCCGCACGCTTCGCGCGAGGCGACTTCCACGACCCTGCGATGATCCACGGCGACGACATGCCCGGCCTGCATGCCCTCGTGATGGGGTTCGAACGCATGACGATCACCTACGCCGACGTCGATGGTGGCGCAGAGATCCGATACGAGTCCCCGGACGAGGATCTGGTCGAGGCGATTCACGCCTGGTTCGGAGCTCAACTCGCCGACCATGGAGCGCATGCGCAGGGCGACCATCGGGGTGGGTGAGTCCGCCGCCCGACGCACGCCCCTTATCGGCCCGCCGACCGTCGACGCCCGCGCCGCACGCGAGCCTGGCGGCATCCACGTACTCCAGGCGGTAGCGCGCATCGCCCGGCCCCGCGACGAGGTCTTCCCCTTTTTCGCCGACGCCAGGAATCTCGAGCACATCACGCCGCCCGAGCTCCACTTCCGCATCGTGACGCCCGGGCCCATCGAGATGGGAGTCGGAACGCGCATCGACTACCGGCTGGGACTGTGGGGCGCCCGCTTCGGCTGGATGACGGAGATCACGGCGTGGGATCCGCCCCACACCTTCACCGACACTCAGCTCCAGGGCCCCTACCACACGTGGATCCACCGCCACGACTTCGAGGCCGACGGAGACGCCACGGTCATGACCGACGAGGTACGCTACCGGCTGCCTCTCTGGCCCCTCGGTGACGTCGCCCTGCCCGTCGTCGCCCGTCAGCTTCGGCGCATCTTTCGGCACCGCGCCCGCGTGATCGAGGAGTTGCTGGGCTGAGGGAGCCCGACGGGGGACCGCGACCCCTCCGAGGAACCCCGCCGTCTTCCATTCCCTGCCCTTCGAATAGAGACTTGAAGGCCATCGCTCCATCACCTTCACGCCCCGACATCGTATGTCTACTGATCAGATCCTCCGCTCCCTCGGCATCGAAGACGACAACCCCGGTGGCTTCGCCGGCGACTGGGTGGGCTCGGGTCCGACGATCGACGTTCATACGCCCATCGACGGGAGTCGCCTGGCCTCTGTTCGGGAGGTGACCGAGGACGAGTACGACGCCATCGTGGATAGGGCGCACCGGGCCTTCCTGGAGTGGCGCACGGTGCCGGCCCCGAAAAGGGGCGAGGTCGTTCGTCAGCTGGGGAATCGCCTCCGGGAGAAGAAGTCGGAGCTGGGCGCCCTGGTCACCCTCGAGATGGGCAAGATTCGCGCGGAGGGCGAAGGTGAGGTCCAGGAGATGATCGACATCTGCGACTTCGCGACAGGCCTGTCACGTCAGCTCTACGGTCTGACGCTGGCCAGCGAACGACCGGACCATCACATGCGCGAGCAGTGGCATCCGTTGGGAGCCATCGGGGTCATCAGCGCCTTCAACTTCCCCGTCGCCGTCTGGAGCTGGAACTCGGCCCTGGCCGCGGTCTGCGGGGACGCCACCGTCTGGAAGCCTTCGGAGCGAACGCCCCTCACGGCGGTGGCCGTGACCAAAATCGCCGAGGCGGTTTGCCGTGAGAACGACGTGGACCCGGCGATCTTCTCGTTGGTGGTGGGACAAGGCACGACGATCGGAGAGCGGCTCATCAACGACACGCGCCTCCCCCTCATCTCGGCGACGGGCTCCTGCCGCATGGGCCGTCGAGTCGGCGAGGTGGTGGGCAAGCGCCTCGCCCGCGCCATCCTCGAGCTCGGTGGAAACAACGCCATCATCGTCACGCCCCACGCCAACCTCGACCTGGCGCTGCCGGGCATCGTCTTCGGTTCGGTTGGCACGGCCGGACAGCGCTGCACCAGCACGCGTCGCATCATCGCACATGCGTCGATCCGCGACGACTTGGTCCGCCGACTGGTGAAGGCCTACGAGGGCGTGCGCATCGGCAACCCATTGAACGACGAAACCCTCATGGGCCCGCTGCTCAATCAGGACGCCGTCGATTCCATGATGGCAGCCAAGAAGCGAGTCGTGGAGAACGGAGGCGAGATCCTCTACGGGGGCGACGTCCTCGAAGGCGACGACTACCCGGGGGGGCTCTACGTCACGCCGTGCATCGCTTCGGCGAAGAACGACTTCGACATCGTTCAGCACGAGACGTTCGCACCCATCCTCTACATCCTCGAGTACGGCAGCCCCGACGCCTCGCCCGCGGAGGCCATCGCCGACCTCGACGAAGCCATCGCCATGCACAACCGCGTGCCTCAGGGTCTCTCGTCGTCGATCTTCACCGACAACTTCCGCGAGGCCGAGTACTTCCTCTCGCACCGCGGGAGCGACTGCGGCATCGCCAACGTCAACATCGGCACCTCGGGTGCCGAGATCGGTGGTGCCTTCGGAGGCGAGAAGGAGACCGGAGGCGGCCGCGAGTCGGGCTCCGACGCGTGGAAGGCGTACATGCGACGTCAGACCAACACCGTCAATTGGAGCACCGACCTGCCCCTGGCCCAGGGGATCTCCTTCGGGTGATCTACTCGAGGGGAGACGGTGGCACCCTGGGCGTCGGCCTCATCACGGAGGTTTTCCATGACGACGCTGACGGTGCGTCCCTCCGCGAACATCTGAGGGAAGCGAGGGACCGGGGCGCCGACCTCGCCGTGCTCCCTGAGTTGCCCCTCAACGGGTGGGCGCCTGCGACGCGCACGGCCCGCGACGAAGATGCCGAGCCGGTCGACGGACCTCGTCAGAGGACGATGGCGTCGGCGGCCGCCGAGGTCGGTATCGCGTTGCTCGGAGGCGCCATCGTCGTCGATCCGAAGACCGGTGAGCGCCACAATACGGCGCTCCTTTACGGCGCGACGGGGACGTGCCTGGCGCGCTACCGGAAGGTCCACCTTCCCGAGGAGGAGGGGTACTGGGAGACGAGTCACTACGTGCCAGGGGATGCTGGACCGAAGGTGGTCGCGGGCTTTCCGCTCCGGCTCGGCCTGCAAATATGCTCCGACGTTAACCGGCCACAGGGGTTCCAACTGCTCGCTGCACAGAGGTGTGAGGTCGTCCTCGCACCGCGCGCGACCCCGCCCGGGACCTACGAACGTTGGCGGATGGTCCTCCGCGCCAACGCAGTCATGAGCGGCGCCTACCTCATTTCGGTGAATCGCCCGAGGCCCGAGGGCGGAGCGTCCATCGGAGGGCCGTCGCTGGCCATCTCACCGACCGGCGACGTTCTGGCCGAGGTCACCGACCCGATCGAGGTCGTCACGCTCGACCGACGCGTCGTCGCCGCGGCAGCGACCGAGTATCCGGGTTATCTGCCGCGCTTCCCAGAGATCTATGCCCGGGCCTGGGCGGAGACCGAAGAGAACGGCTAGCGGGTCTCGCCGTCCAAGATCATCTCCACGGCGCGCGCAGCCCTGCGCAGCCGGGTCTCCTCTTTCTTCGCCTCGGCCACCCACGTCGCGAACTCCTTTCGGTGGGTGTAGGAAAGGGCCTCGTATCGAGTCCCCGCCTCCGGTGAGCCGGCGAAGGCCGCCGCGAGCTCGTCGGGTACATCCACCACGCGGGGTGCCGTGTCCACCTCGACTTCGATGTGAACGGTGTCGCCCACGTCCTTCCCGATGGCAGCCCGGACATCCTTCCGGATCCCGAGGCAGGGCCCCTGCCCCATGTTCGCGATGCTTCCCCGGTACTCGTGGCCGTCGATGAGGGCTCGAACCCTGGGACGACCCGAGCCGAACACATCCTTCACGTCGAAGGGGACAAGGACGAACGCCCCGCCGCCGCCGCCCGCTTCGATCATGGCGTCGAACACCCGGGGGGTCGTCACCTGGCACCCTCCGCGCCACTCTCCACCCCGTGCGCATGAGAGCTTCCTTCGGGCATCACCACAGAGAGGGGTAGGGCGAGGATGTCTTCACCGTCCGTGAACACGAACAGGCCGAGAGCTTCAACCGGTTGCACACCCCACGCGTAGGGAACGTTCGCCAACTTCCGCTCGCTATCGCTCGCGGTGTCGATGAGCCAAACACCGTTCGTCGGGCCCGACGCACACGTCGCGTCGAAGCAGCGAGTCATCAGGAGCGGTCCACCGGTGCGGCCCACCCAGGCATCGAAGGCATCTCCGCTCTCGGGAATGTAGGTTGGTTCGGCAGGAGCGAATCCGTCCCCACGCCTCGGCGCAAAGTAGATCCCCTCGCCCCGCGGTCCGTTCACGTCGTAGACGTACAGGTCCCCCTCGGTCGTGAGAAGCGGGTACGACCCCGCCAAACCGAAGTGACTGGAGAGGTCCTCCGGCCGGGACCACCCCTCACCCTCTCTGCGGACGCGGTGCAGCGTACGAGCCTCCCCTACACTCCGGGCGAAGATGATGGACGCGCCGTCGGGGGCGATGGACAGATTGTACACCGGCCCGAAGTCCAACTCGGCCACCGACCAGCCGCCGGACCCGAGCCGAGCGATGAAGGGCTCCTTGAGAGCCCAGTCGTCACCATACCGAGCGAAGACCATCGTTCGCGCGTCCGAAGTGAATGACGGAGACGTCTCGGAGCCGTCGGTCGAGACGGCATCAGGGGCGAACCGGGCGCCCGTCGGGAACGGCCTCTCTGCACCGGCCCTCCACACCGTCCGCACTTCCAGGCGTTCCGGCTCGCCGTTCCGGAGGCGCAGGCGGTGGGTCCACCCACCCGCCTCGACGGCTTGATAGTCGTACGTGAAGGCAGCGACGTCTGCGCGCTCTAGGTAACGAAACTCCCACCCGGCCGAGGTACCATCGTCGTTCCAGTTGACGTCTTCTTCTCCGTACCGAGAACCGTCGGCCCGGTAGTAGCGCTTGAACACCTCACGCCCGGACTCGTCCAGGTCGGACTCGGTCCGATCACCCTCCCCGCCGTCAGGAAGCACGTACGTCGTTGTCCTCATGCGTCCGTCGGCCGAGTAGGAGAAGCGCTCGAACCATGGCTCGAAGGGGTCGCTCTCGAAGTAGCGGCCGTTCGACTCCCGCCCGAGCGCGTCGTGGCCCAGGTAGAAGAGGAGCGTCGACGCTCCCGTCGCATCCCGCACGTCGAGGCGAAGGCGACGTCCGTCGGGCGCCCAGTAGGTCTCCTCGGAGCCGGCAAACTCGCCGGTCACGGGGTCGTACAGGTCCAGTCGCTCGTAGAGAACGGTGTCCGCCAGCTGGGGAAGCGACGCTTGAGCGTTCAACGGTGACGCCGAGACACCCCAGCAGACGATCGCTACGGGCAGTAGGCGGATGCCTCGGCAAGCGGTCACCAGCCCCGACTCACCCATCGAACATCTCCTTGAACCTCATCGCCATCTGCGGGCCCGCACCCTCGTCCTCATGCTTGAAGAAGACCATCGCCCGCTCCCACCCGGTGGCCCGAACGTGCCCGGCCCACCGCTCCAGGGCCTCATCGGAGTAGTCGGGTCGCCTGAGCCGCAGATAGCCCCACGACGCCGTCTCCACCACAGGCTCGTCGCCGCCGGAGTCCTCGGTGTCGGCACACACGAGCGCCACCCCGCGCTCTCGCAGGAGGCCATGGACTTCGTCGTCCTTCCAGCTGTCGTGGCGGAATTCGAAGGCGGCCGGCGTCCCTTCGTCGATCGTGTCGAGGAAGGCGGACAGCCGCTCCAGGTCCTTCTTGAAGTTCGGCGGAAGCTGGAAGAGGACGACACCCAGCCGCGGCCCCAACGTCTTCACGGTAGAGAGGAGGTATTCCGTGGGCTCGGCGGCGGTCTCCTTGAGGCGAGCGAAGTGCGTGATCTTCCGCGATGCCTTGATGGAGAAGAGAAAGTCGTCGGGGACTTGTTCTGCCCAGTTCTCCAATACGGAGGCTTTCGGTAACCGGTAGAAGGTGTTGTTGATCTCCACCGCTCCGAGGCGCTCGCCGTAGTACGACAACATGTCGGAGGCCGCGAGATCTTCGGGGTAGAAGCTCCCTTTCCACTCCTTGTAGCTGTAGCCGCTGGTCCCGGTGTGCAGCTCCACGTCCCGCTCCTTGTTCGTGCCGGTGGTCAGCGTCGCGAGACGTCGAACCTCGCTCCACCTTCTCCGCCGCAACATCCCACCCGACCGGGCCGTGCGAAAGGTCTCACCGGAAGGTCCTCTTGCGGGGCCTCACCCCCATCGATACCCGTTGGATCTCTGTGCACCGTCAGGAGGTCGTAGCATGAGTTCGAAGCCCGTCGTCTTGCTTCCGGTCCTACTCCTCGGTGGCCTCGCCGCCGCCATCTCCGCCGTGGCCGTGACGCCGACGGCAGCGCTTGGGCAAGAGCGCCAGCTCGGCACCATCGACTTCCCGAATTCCGGAAGTCGCCAGGCGCAGCGGCCCTTCATCGAAGGCGTGCTCCTCCTTCACTCCTTCGAGTTCGAGGATGCGGCCGAGGCGTTCCGCCGCGCCCAGGAGATCGACCCGAACTTCGCCCTGGCCTACTGGGGTGAAGCGATGTCGTACAACCACCCGCTGTGGCGAGAGAAGGACACGGACGCGGCGATGCGCGCGCTCAATCGGTACGCTCCCTCGGCCGATCAGCGGATCGCCAAGGCACCGACCCCGCGGGAGAAGGACTACCTGCGGGCGATCCACACCCTCTACGGGCAAGGGACCAAGACTCAAAACGACCGGGCCTACATGGCCGAGATGTACCGGATGGTGAACACGTATCCCAACGATCTCGAGGCGCGCGCATTCTACGCCCTGTCTATTCTCGGGAGCACCGACGGCGAACGGGACTTCGCCACGTACATGCGTGCCGCGGCCGCCGCTCAGCCGGTCTTCGACGACAACCCCGACCACCCGGGCGCGGCCCACTACCTGATCCATTCCTTCGACGATCCCATCCACGCGCCCTTGGGCCTCGAAGCGGCCAGGGCGTACTCGGAGATTGCTCCCGGCGCGGCCCATGCCCAGCACATGACGTCGCACATCTTCGTGGCGATGGGCATGTGGGACGACGTCATCGCGGCGAACATTCGGGCTCGGGACGTTCAGAATGCCCAGCTTGAAGCTCGCGGGCGTCCCATCAACGTGTGCGGCCACTACACATCGTGGCTCCACTATGGATGGCTCATGCGCGGCGACATGGCCGATGCCGAGAGAGGTATGACGGACTGCCACGAGCGTGTGACGAGCGGGACGGCCACGCCTTCGGACGTCGGATATTTCGTTGGGATGCGCGCCCGACAGATTCTCGACACCCGGGACTGGGGCGCTGCCAGCGTCTTCGCGGCAGACATCGAGAGCCCAGGCTACGCTTTCGTCGATGCGTATGCGGCACTCATGGATGGAGACCGTGCCAAGGCAGAGTCGCTCGCCGAAGGGATCCGTCGGGAGGTCGGCGCCGAGGCCGAAGACCGATCGGGCATCATGATGAAGGAGCTCGACGCCCTGCTGGCGGCACACGCAGGAGACGGCGACCGTGCCATCACCTTGCTCCGGGAAGCCACCGAGATCGAGGAGAACCTGCCCTTCGAGTTCGGGCCTCCGGCAAGCCTGAAGCCACCTCACGAGCTGCTGGGCGAGGTCGCCCTCGATCTGGGACGCCACGACCTGGCCATCTCGGCCTTCCAGAAGGCTCTGGACTTCACGCCACGGCGTGCACCGTCATTGGAGGGTCTGGCGGCAGCCGCACGAGCAGCCGGACGAACGGCGGTAGCTACCGCGGCCGAAGCCCAGCTCGACGCCATCCGAGGAAACCGGGCCAGCCACAACTGATCGAGCCCGCCGGGCCGTGACCCCCTGCGGGGGATGAACGACCTGGAGCACGAGGTCGTCGGAAACTTTCAGCCGGCGATTCCCGTCCGTGTACGAGTGCACAGATCGGGAGCACGCGACTCCCGAAGAGGATGATCGGATATGGGTCCCGAGGTCGTGATCGTCATCGCCGCCGCCTTCATCAGCGGCGGCGCGATCGGGTCGGCGGGTACCCTTCTGGCCCAGTGGATCCTCAAGGGCGTTGGCTCCGGCACGGAGCCTCCCCGTCGTGCCATCGACCCCGAGCGCAGCATCCTCCGGGAAGAAGTCGCCGAGCTCCACAAGCACCTGCGCAACATGGACGCGCGTCTAGACTTCACCGAGCGTCTTCTGGACGGTGCCATTCCCATCGCGCCACCGCCGGAGCGGATGCCGGCTCCAGAACTCAGGGAAACCGAGACCGATCCTTCCCGGTCAGAGCCCGCCGATTAAGGGTCCAGGACCCGCGCCTGATCCACGAGGCGGGGGATCAGCGCTTCCTCGCCTTCGACTTCTTGGCCTTCCGGCCCTGGTTCGGGTGATCCAGATGCTTCCAGGTTTCGCCTCGCCGAAGCATGTAGATGGTACTCGGTGAGACACCGAGCTTCCGCGCCCACTCGGCTCCGGACTGCTTCCAGCGATCGGCCTTTTCGTCCCAATCGTCGAGGACCTTGATGGCTTGTGCTTCCGACAGCTCGCTGTGAGGTGAGTTCTCACCTCGCAACCAGACGTTGGATCCGTACCAGCGATCGACGCGTTGTATGGGGCCTGGGAGGTTTCGGCCGGTATGGCCCAGGCAATAGTGGCGGACCTGGTCCACCGAGAAATCCGGGTACATCCGCGCGATCTCCGCGTACAGATACCCGTCCTCGGCCAGCTCCCGCCATTTAACGACGATCTTGTCGTCGGGTCTCGGCATGTGCTTGTGCTCCGGTATGTGAAAGAAGGTGCGAGGGCGTTTCTATCCCTACTCCAAGGATCGGTTCCAACGCCGCACGTATTAGGCGCTATTCGCGTCGTTTTCAGTGACGGCGACTCAACCTGCCGTCGTCAGCTTGTGGGCAAAACGCTTCCTGAACTTCGCCACCTTCGGGGCGATGACCACCTGGCAGTATGGCTGACTTCCATTTCGCTGGAAGTACGCGTCGTGGTAGTCCTCCGCTGGGTAGAAGGCCCCCAGCGGTTCGATGGTCGTGACGATGGAGTCGTCCCACGGACCGTTCTGGTCGACCTCCGCGATGACCGACCGCGCCGTGGCGTCCTGCTCCTCGGAGTGAGTGAAGATCGCCGAACGGTACTGGGTGCCTACGTCGGCCCCCTGCCTGTTCAGCGTCGTGGGATCGTGAATGCCGAAGAAGATCTCGAGGATCTCACCGTAAGCGACGATGTCCGGGTCGAAGTCCACCTGAACCACCTCGGCATGACCGGTCTGCCCCGTGCAGACCTGCTCGTACGTGGGGTTCTGGATCTGGCCGCCGGTGTACCCCGACTTCACGCGCGATACGCCCTCGACCATCTCGAAGACGGCCTCCAGGCACCAGAAGCATCCACCGCCGAGGGTACCGGACTCGATTGCGGCCATCAGGACACCACCTTCGCCTCGGCCTTCTTCTCTTTGGGGCGCTCCCACGGCTCCCACTCGATATCACGGACGTACTTCTGGATCCAACGGATCTCCTCGATGTCGCGGATGCGTTGGTGCCGGGGCTCCCGGAAGCCGTGGGGCTCCCGCGGGAAGCGGAGGTACCGCACGGTCTTGTCCTGGTCCTTGAGCGCCTGGAAGAACATCATGCTCTGAGGCTCGGTATCCGTCCGGTCGTTCATGCCATGGAAGATGATGGTCGGGGTCGAGACGTTCGCCACGTGCGTAAGCGGCGAGCGGTATCGCCACTCATCCGGATTGTCCCACGGCGTGCCGCCGATATACCAGAGGGAGACGTCGTGGTTGAATCCCGGCCCGTACTCCGACGTCCAATCGGCGACCATGGCCCCGACCGACGCGGCATCGAACCGATCGGTCTGGGTGACAGTCCAGCCACCGAGGATGCCGCCGTAGCTCCAGCCCCGAAGCGCCAGGTGGTCCGGATCGGCGATGCCCTCGTCAATGACGGCGTCGACCCCGGTCATGAGATCCTGATAGTCGCCTCCGCCGATGTCCTGGATGTTGCCGCGGAGCAGTGCGTCGGTGTAACCCGAGCTACCCCGGACGTTCGGCGAGAGCTGGGCGTAGCCGAGGCCCGCCCAGACATGGGCTCGGCCGTTGAAGGTGTTGGTGAACACGCCCGCGGGCCCGCCATGGATATGCAGTAGCAGCGGGTCGGCGCCGTCATCAGCGTCGACGGGCAGCCTCAGAATCCCCTCGATCTCCAGTCCGTCGCTGCTCTCCCACCGCATCAGGCGCGACTCGGCCAGGGCAATCCCGTCGGCGATCCAGGGGTTGGCGTCGGTAAGTCTGATGCCTTCGCCTCCGTTCGTCGCCCCGGCCCACACGTCCGGGGGCGTGTCCCAGTCCTGGAACACATACGCCATCCGGGTCCGATCGGCCGAGAAGGAGGCCGGCGCCAACGACCCTTCTGCGTCGGTGACCTGCTCCACCTCGCCGCCCTCCACGTCCAAGCGGAAGAGGTTGTTGTCCGTTCCCTGGAGACCGCTGAAGAGGATGGCCGACCCGTCGGGAGCCCAGACGAAGTTCCGGATGTTGCCGTCATAGGCCGACGACACCATCGACTTCTCTCCAGACTCCACGTCCAAGACCCAGATCTTGTCCAGGCGGAGCTCCCACTCGCCGTCGCTCGGAGCTTCGTAGGCGAGGCGGCGGCTGTCCGGTGCCCAGGTGAGTCGACCTTCGGGAGCCTGGTTCTCCGTCAGCGTGCGGACGTCGCCCGACCCAAGATCGAGCAAATGGATCTCGGACAGGTTGCTCTGGTTTCGCCGGTTCTCAGTGCGGGCAGCGAAGGCGATCCGCCGCATGTCGGGAGAGACGTCGAAGGAGCCGATCCTGTGTTGGCCCTCCGTCAGGCGCGTGATCTCCTTGCTAGCAACATCGATCTTCCAGAGGTCGTTCCACGACCCTCGGGTCTGACCGTTCGGGCCCTCGTCAACGAAAATGGCGTCGGCGCCCTTCTCCTGCTCCGACTCGACATCGTCGGGGAGCGAGTCCGCCGCGACAAAGACGATGGCGGTGCCGTTTTCCATCCACTCATACGAGCCCACGGCCGTGGTGTGCTCGCTCAACTGGAGCGCCTCGCCCCCGTCGGTACGCATGACGAACAGCTGACGCTCGTCGTCGACCGAGCGGGTAAAAGACAGCCAGTCGCCGTCGGGTGAGAATGCGAAATTGCTCCCGCCCTCCTCCCCGATGTACCGATACGCGTCGGCGCTCCCGTCCGACGGGACGCGCCACCAGGTGGTCTTCCGCTCGTTCTCGTCCCAGTCGAGCTCTGACTTGGAGAAGAGCACCCAGCTGCCGTCCGGCGACATGAGGGCTCCGCCGACCCCGACCATGTCGAGGACGTCGTCAGTGGTCATAGGCCGCCGGTCCTGTGCCTCGATGGGCCCGACGGCGAGGACGATAACGGCCAGGGCGAGGGCGGAAGCGGCGAGAGGCGACGCCGAGGGTCGGAGGGAGTTACTCATGTCGGACGTGTCCTTCGGAGGTTCGGATCGGTACCGCTGCCGGGGGCCCGCTGCTCCCCACGTGCTTGACTCGTGACGGACCGGTAAAGTTGAGAAGAATCCTACCGAGGTAAAGCGGACACCAGGGATGCTGCTCGGTATCTCGTCGGCTTGCTTGCTCTTGACGTTCGTCCCACCCGGGCTGGCATGGAGCGCGTGCCCCGGTATGTCCCGCGTGTAGAGCGTGCAGCCTCGACCACCCTCATGATTTCCTCCGCCACCCGGTCGGGGGCATCCCGTTGGACGAGAGGTCCACTCCTTTCGACGGGGACATGGCGACCCAGAGTCAGCCCTCGGACCACGGACTCGTGGACCCGGCGGGCTGCCTCGTTTGCAAAGCGGGCGTTCCATCCGTCTCCGTCGCGCCTCCGTGTCGCCGTAAGGACCGTTACAGGGATCGTGGTTGACCCGAGTCGACCGGTCCGCTCGGCGATGCGTCGCTCGACGACGCCATCCCCGTTGGGCCGGTTGCGTCGCTCGGACCAGGCGTCCCATTCGGCCTCAGGCATGCCCGTGCGCATTCCGGGAACGAGGTCGCCGTGGGCCGGCTCGACGAGGACGAGGCCCTCGACGTCCAGCGGTCGATCCCCGGCGTAGACGTGGGCGTACAGCCCTCCGAGACCCTGACCTACCAGGACGTAGGGCGGATCCGCACCAAGGGCCCGGTGGATGCGTCGGAACTCATCGAGGAGTTCGTACCATCCACGGGCCTCCGGAGCCGGCCGGCTCTGACCCGACCCGAGCCGGTCATAGGCGCACGCCCCGACCCTCCCGACGAGACGCTGAAGCACGGACCGCCACGTCTCGGCCGTGGAATCCTCACCGTGAAGAAGAAGCACCTCGGTTGGGCCCGGAGTACAGAGGGCGTGGACGCGGACTCCGCCGAGATGCACCATCACCTCTTCAACGCCCGGGTCCTGCGCATCGGGGTGAGCGTCGAACACCAGCTCCTGCGACGCTGCGTCGAGGCCTCCGGCGGCCATCGCTCGCCCAGGAGGAGCCACCGCGACGAAGAAGACGGTCACCGCCCAGATCGTAACCGTCGCGCGCCAAAGCCTGCTGCAACCACTCATCTTACCCGCCGGGCCTGACCTCGATGTCCACGACATCGTGCAGCGGTCTATACCCCAGGCGCTCATAGATGGCATTGGACGTGGGATTGCTCAGGTCGGTATAGAGCATGCAGAAGTCGCTTCCATCGTCGAGAAGGCGCTGGCTCAGAGAAGCCACGAGGCCGCTGGCATAGCCGTGGCGACGGTGCTTCGGGGGCGTGTACACATACCCGACCCGGACCCCACGGGGGGTGCGACCACTGGCCACGGCCATGCTGCGCGGCTCTCCACCAACGTCCCAGACGAAGACATCTCCATCTAGAATCCGCGCGGCCATCCCTGCGCGCGAGGGAGGGGGTCCGACGCCTGTCTCACGGGTGAAGTCGCCCCCCCATTCCGTCGTCAGGTCAACGTCGTCGGACCCGGCGAGACGAAGCCGTCCTTCCACGCCTCCTGGTGGGTCCACCACATCGAGTCTATAGAGCCGCTGGTGCATTCCCTCCGACCATCCCCCGCCCTTCACCCGAATCCACTGCTCGGCAACGGCGACGGCCTCCTCCCGGGGCCCCAGCACCGACGGGATGGTCTCGAATCTCTGTTCCAGGGCCTGGGCAATCGCCTGGGCGGCGGCGGCGGGCAGATGTGTGAGCAACACCTTGTGGGGTGGGGTGCGCATGACGCAGCCTACGACCTCCCCGTCCGTTTCAACGGTGGCGTAGAAGACGTCCCTTTCCTCCTCCAGAGGAGCCGCAGCCCGGGCGTACGCGAGGCTCAGGAAGAGATTGTTCGCGTCTTCCCTCTCTCGTAACCATCGCTCGGCCCGCTCCAGGAAGGAGCCGGCGTCCGAGAACACCACTACGTCAGGCATGCGGCCAGGACCTCGGCGGCCCGGGTCACGTCGCCGTCGGTAACGTCGCGATGGATTACCGCGCGCAGACCATGGGCGCCGTTGGGAAGCATGTGGACGCCAGCTTCGTGAAGGCGGGTAGCCACGTCCCCCGCATCTCCCACTACGCGGAACCGCACGATGTTCGAGGCGACGGAGTCGGGGTCCACCCTGACGCCCTCGATGCCGGCGATCTCTGTCGCGAAGCGTTTGGCTTCGTGCACGTCGCGAATCAGGTTGTCTCGATGGTGCTCAAGAGCGTAGAGCGCGGCAGCAGCCACCACGCCGGCCTGGCGCCACCCGCCACCGAACTGCTGCTTGAAACGGCGAGCCCGTCGGACGATTTCCCGGGAGCCGACAAGAGCGGAGCCGACAGGGGCACCAAGCCCCTTGCTGAAGCAGACATAGACGGTGTCGAAGTTCTCGCCGAAGTCCTTCTCGGCCACGCCCGAGGCCGCCGACGCGTGCCACAGGCGCGCTCCGTCGAGATGGCATCGGAGGCCGCGGTCCCGGGCGGTGGAGCACACGTCCTGGATCTGGGCCAGGGGCCACACGGTGCCGCCCCCGGCATTGTGCGTATTTTCAACGCACATCAACGTGGCGGGCGATCCCAGCGTATCGGGATTGAAGGGGTGGGGCCGTCCCAACGCCTCTTCGATCTCGCCGGAGGTGAACGTGCCGTCGACGGAATCGAAGCCGTGCATGGACACACCGCTGATGGCCGCACCACCGCCGACTTCGTTGATGACGATGTGAGCGCTACGGTGGACCAGCACCAGATCGCCGGGCTCGGTGTGAGTCCGTAGCGCGATCTGGTTGGCCATGGTGCCCGTAGGGACGAAGACCGCATCGTCCTTGCCGAGGATCTCGGCGGTTCGAGCCTCGAGCTCGTTGACCGTGGGGTCGTCGCCGTACACGTCGTCGCCCACGGGCGCCCGCGCCATGGCGTCGCGCATCCCCTGGGTGGGGCGGGTCACAGTGTCACTTCGGAGATCGATCATCGCGCCACTCTACTTTCTTCACCGCTGTCGGGCATCCCCTCCTTGACGCATCACCGCCACCGCCCACACATCAACGTGCAGTCAGAATCCATCGAGCACCCGAGTCGCATGAAGAGAATCGTCAGCGCCGTCCCCATCTTCGCCGTCGCACTGCCTCTACTGCTGGTCGGTTGTTCGGGTTCGTCCGACGGTGACGATGCGCCCGTCCAGCGCAACCCCCTCCTCCGCGCCGACGACTTCAATGAGACCGCGCCCGACGAGTACAGGGTGACGCTTGAGACGACCGCTGGCGACGTGGTGATCCATGTCTATCGGCAGTGGGCTCCGCTAGGCGCGGACCGGTTCTACAACCTGGCCAAGGGCGGCTTCTACGACGACTCGCGAATCTACCGGATCGTCCCCGGCTTCATGGCCCAATTCGGGCTCAACGCCGACCCGTACGTCAACCAGGTTTGGAAGAAGGAGTTCCTTGTGGACGACCCGGTGGCGGAGTCCAACACCCGGGGGCGCGTGGCCTTTGCCAAGGGCGGGCGTCACACCCGGACCACGGAGGTCTTCATCAGCTACAAGGACAACTCGGCGCTGGACGACGAAGGATTCGCTCCTTTCGGCGAGGTGGTCGATGGCATGGATGTGGTCGACGCTTTCTACTCGGAGTACGGCGACGGGCCACCTCGTGGTGAGGGGCCCTACCAGGCCATGGCTCAGGCCCGGGGCAACGAGTACCTGGACGCCGAGTTCCCCGAGCTGACGCGCATCCTGAAGGCGACCGTCACACCGGGAGGCTGACCCCGGGCAACGGCCCCACTCGCAGCGGCTGCCGGGGCGCGTCTACGTCCGTGCGCCCATCACCGCTTCGTGATTCGCGCCAGGTTCTCCAGTGGGACGGCCGTGACCTCGGCCGAGCCCGCGTCGTAGAGGAAGACGAAGCTGGCGGTGGAGCCGAGCAGATAGGCCGCGAAGGGCTGACTCCCGTCCCGTCCCTGGTACGTGCCGCTCTGGAGTTGCACCTGCACCCGAGGCGCCGCCCCGTTCCTCACGCGGTCTTCCATACGACCCGAGTAGAGAACGGCGAAGATGAATGCGTACAAGATGAAGTAGATCACCAAAGCCGGTGTCGATCGGCTCATCCGGCGCAGACCATCGGTGAGGTAGAGGTACCTGTACCAGCTGTACCGTCGATCGAACCAGGCATCGCTGACCATGACCAACCACACCGCGGGGATGGCCACGAGAATCGCCAGCGTGGCCATGGGATTGCGGACGGCGGCAATGAGGAAATCCGACAGCTGAGCGTACGCGAAGATGTCGATGCCGAACCGACTGTAGTACGTCCAGCTCGACAGCATGCCCACGCCCGTGGCCGCCAGGTACCCCCCGCTCAGGAGAAGTCCGGGATGCTCCCGGGCGAAGGCCGAGATCGACGCCGCGTGTGAGGGCGTCGTCGTGCCCTCCTCAGCTCCCTCCATCCTCCACCATGTCCGATGAGCTCGCGGGCCGAGCCATCAGCGCATTGAAGAGGAACTTGTAGGTGCCGTGGGTCTGAGCACGGTGCTGGGGCCGGAAGCCGATCATTACCACCGAGCCCTCGCCCTTCTCGACCTCGACCATGGCAGCCATGTCGGCGATGCGCGCCTCACCCAGCAGCCAGCCGCTCTGCATGATGTCCCGCTCGGGGTATGTGGCCACGCGATGGACGTCGGAGCTCCGCTCACCCCGCACCGTTTCGTACACCTGTCCCCCTGCGAGGAAGGTCGCGAGAGCCCTCTCGGGCATGCCGTAGGCCAGCGGATGGGAAGTATCGACGTGGATCTTCAGCGTCGAACCGGGCGACCAGAAGTCGTTGCCCCAGACACCGCTCACTGCGTCTACCACCGGCACGTCGAGATCGCTGAGAGCAAGGTCTCCGGCCTGCGACAGCGTCACCAGCGTGCCTCCCTGCTCGACAAACGCGTCGAGGGCCTCGAGTCCTTCCTGGCCGAACCCGCTCCGGTAGGCCGGTGGGGTGCCGGTCGGGTCGTTGGGCCCCTCGACCATCATCTGCCGGGAGTCGTTTGGAAGGATGATCACGTCCCATCGGTCGGCCAGGTCACCACTCTGGATCTCGGCGTCCATGATGGTGGTGTACGCGAAGGAGAAGTCCTCGAGCAGCCAGCGGGTCCACCCCTCGTCCATGTTCCCGCCGTAGTAGCGCTGATACATCCCGATACGCTGTTGGGCGACGGGGTAGATCGAGGTCGATGGATCGGAGTCGAGGGCCTCGAAATCGACGCCGATGCTCTCAGCGATTTCGCGAACTGCCGCACCGTCAGCATCGGCCGAAACGATGAAATCGCCGCGCTGGAAGCCCGCGCCATCCTGGTGCGCTCGACTCACCTGCGCTCCCGCCGCGAAGAGCATGTTCGCTGCTTCGAAGGAGTCGTTGGCTCTGCCGTCGAGCACGTAGCCGTACTGGCCCAAAGCCACCGTCCCGCTGGGGTCGATCTCCCCCATGACCCGCGTCGTCGTCACCGTCACTGGCGATGCCGCCGGATGCACGGTCACCCCCATGAACTCGGCCAGATTGTCCGTGGACATGTCGTAGGGCCGTATGGGGTCGCCGTCCCGATCCCGGGTGTACGTGTTGTCCGGGTAGTACGTCTGCCCCAGGAGCCAGCGTACGACGCCCTGCTTGGGCTGGGCCATGGAAACGACGTAGGAGCCGCCCTCGTACGCGCGCCCCTCATGCGTGAAGTCGCGGCTCGCGCGCTCCACGGTGATCCCCTGGAGAATGAGCTTGTTCACCAACTTGTGCATGGTGAGACGATCGTGTTGATCGGCGGGGATCACGTAGGCCTTCACCGCCGCGTCCTGGCCGCGCTCGGTCTGGCGGATGGCCTTGTTGTAGGCGTTGCGCAGCACCGTCTCCCGATTCTGCGCCGCCAGCTCCAGCGGCGAGAAGGTGGCAAGGACCTGGCGATCGACGATGTCGCGGACGTGCCACCACCCACCTGTCCACGGGTTGGGGAAGGTCGTCTGTTCCTCGTACTCCGGAAGCTGACGAGAGCCGGTGAGCTGGTCCGGGTGCACGTAAAGAGGTGTAGCCAGGCGGGCACTCGCCGACTCGGTGAGCATGCCGGCGATGTTGTGGAAGGGTGTGATCCAGTGAAAACCGAAATGGCCCCAGCCCGAGTAGATGGCCGCGCCAATGGCTCCTTCCAAGCCTTCCTCGTCCATCTTCAACGCCATGTGTCCGCCGTACCAATCCATCTCGCGCCAGACCAGAGGATCCCCTCCCGGACGGATGGGTTCGGCGTAGGGCGGCAGATAGATTCGCGCCGTGTACGCACCCATCTGGTGATGGTCGATGAAGGCCTGGGGCACGAAGTCGCGGAACATGATCTGGGCGACATACTGTGACTCCACCGTGTTCTGCATGAAGGCGTCACGGTTGTTGTCATGCCCGATGTAGTGGTGGTACAACTCTGGCGGACTCGAGCCCTCGTACTCCGTGCCAACCCACTCGTTGTACCAGTCGGTGACGATGTGATTTCCGTCGGGGTTCATGCCCGGGACGATGATGGAGACCGTCTCATCGAGGATCTCCCGCATGCCCTCGTCGTCGCGTGTCGCGAAGAGGTACATGACCTCGGCCGCTGACTGGCTCGCAGCGACCTCCGTCGAATGCAGAGCGTACCCCTGGAGGAAGACGACCTTGCTCCCAGCGATGGCCTCCTCGATCTCGGCTCGGGTGTGGCCCCGGGGATCGGTGAGCACGGCGTTCATCTCACGGATCTCTTCGAGGCGGGCCAGGTTCTCCGGCGACGACACGTAGATGACCAGGAACGGGTTGCCGAGGGTGGAGATACCCACGTTGTCGACGATGACCCGGTCGCTGGACTCACCGATGAGCTCGTAGTACTCAACCAGGCGGTCCCACCGAGCGAGTTGACGGTCGGCGCCCATGACGTGGCCGAAGAACTCCTCCGGCGAAGGAATGGACTGGGAAGAAACCGGTGCCGCCAGAGCCAGCGTCAGGACGCAGATCGCGGTCAGGACGGCGGGCAGACGGTGGGATCGATGGTGTCGCATGTGCCTCTCCGTGGGACTTCGGTTCAGAGGAAACAGCGTAGACCGCGCGGGCAGATGCGACAAGGCAAGGGGGCATTGCGTCGCCGATCTCCAGGCTCAGCCCGCGAGACGCAGACCCGGACCGAAGATGCCCACGAGGGCGGCGCCGGCCGCCGCGCCGAGCACCACCACCACCCACGATCGTCGGACCACCAGCGGTGCCCCTGGCACGGGGGTCTCTGCCACTGCATCGACCGCACGGAGGACGGGCCAGGTCGTGCCGAAGGTGCTGCCCGCCGCGATACCCACGGCCCACCGGGGGTCGAGCGGGCTGAAGAGGGCGGCCACCACGGCCACGGAACCGCCGGCGATCCAAGCGGCCCGAACGATGCGGCGGGCCCTCGAGGTCCTGTCCGCCGACGAGCCATTTCCGACGAGGCGCGCCAACGACGACTTCGTCTCTTTCCAGAGGAGGCCGGCGACAAATAGCCCGGTGACGGCAAGGCTCGCCCGAAGGGGGCCCCGATTGGGGAACTGATCGACGATTGTCGTCCAGTCGCCGAAGCCGAAGATCGGGGACACGACAAGATAGGAAACAGGAATCCATGCACCTATCGCGAAGCCGAGCCACGCGGCGAGAGCGAGTGTACGGGGGCGACCCACCTGGCGCCGGAAGAGAAGCCAGGACATCAGCGCTACGAACCCGTTCACCGCCGACCCGCTGATACCGACCAGGAGGACATCTCGCTCGCCCAGGCTCGACCAGTCGCCCCGCGTGTCGGTGCTGGACACCAGCGTCGGCTCTCCGCCCAGGGCGAGCCCGACGAGGGCGTGGGCAAGCTCGTGGGTGATGAGAGCCGTAGCGTAGACCAGGACCGACGCTGCCACCACAGTCAACACATCCAGGGCGGGCTCCGGGGCTCGCGACACGCCATCAGCCCCGCGCGTCTTGCGATCGGTTCTGGCCGCTTCGCCCCCATCGACCCCGCTGTTACTCAGTTGCCCTTCGTCCGAGAGCGGGCCCGTGCCCGTCCAGCCTCGTAGGTCTTCACGAAATCGTCGATGGAGTGGGCCGCTACGGCCTCCCCGATGACCTCCAGAGGAAGATCATCGAGTCTCTTGAAGCGGACGCACGACTTGCCGACATCGAGCCGCTTCCCGGTCGCTCGGTACGCCTTCTCGAAATCCCCACGGGCTTCGTCGTCCGCATAGATGCCCGAGAGATAGACGGCCATATGGTTCTTCTGGGACGCCAGCGCCGCGTACATGAGGGGCTGCTTGTTGTAGGTCTGCGGGTAGACCTCCATCGGCACCTGATAGGCGATCATCCCCCAGTTCATGACCTCTTCGTAGCCCTCGGGCAGGTTGTCGAGAATCGTGGCGCGGACCTTCTCCAACGCCTGCCGTCGATCCCCCGGCAGCTCATCGAGGTAAGCCTGGACCGTGTCGGCCTCCGACTTCATGGATCCCTCCTTAGGTTCAAGCGACGCAGGAGGCGCATTCGGGCGCCTCCGGAAAGACAAAGAGGCGTTCGAAGGGGATGCCGGCTCCGCAACTCGCACACGTACCGTACAGACCGGCGTCGACTCTTTGCAGGGCCGCGACGATTTGACCGAGGCGAGCCGCCTCGCGCTCGCGCAGGCCAGCGGAGAGCGCCTGGTTCTGGAGCGAATCCATCCTCGAGAGCCGCCCCACCGCCGTCTGGTCGAGTTCCACCGTACGCAGCGCCTCGTCGGTGATCTTCATGCTCTTCTTCAATCGCTCGAGCTGGCGCAAGAGCTCCTCGGACAACTCGCCGAGCTGTGTGTCGGACAGGTGTCCCGTCTTCCTTGGAGGCCCCCCGCCCTTGCGGCTCATGGGCGGGCCCTGTCCCGGCGCCATGCGTCGACACTGAAGCGGTCCCAGTCCGCAGGAGCCACCAACAGGAAGACCACCAGGACGAGGCGTGGCATCACGTGGGCATTGAAGGCGTATATCGGCTCGGCTACCAGGTGGCCGAACGTCACCGTCACCAGCACACCTCCCAGGAGGATGAGGCCTGGGAGACGCCACAAGCCGGCGAGGACCAGTGCACCGCCGATAAGCTCTGCGAAAGGCACACCCGCACCCGCGATCCACAGTGCCCACTCGGGGAGGAACGAGTCGGCGAAAGGTTCGACGAAGAAGCGTCGGGCGTGCTCCACAGGTCCAAGGGTGAACACGCGCCACCACGCACCCTGAAAGAACATGAGACCCAACACCAGGCGCGCCAAAAGCACTCCCCACGCTCTGCGCTTCGTCGTTTCGTCCACGCACCCCCTCCGGTCGCCGAGAGCCGCACCCAGCAGTGCTCGTCACCGATGAATGTCACGCCATCATGCGCCGTCGCAACTCGGCGATTCCGTCCGGACCCACTCGGCAGCAGCCACCCACGACATCGGCTCCGACGGCCCGAGCTTCCAGAACACCGCGCAGCCATCCATCGTCTACCGCTGACGCCCCGTCCGCACCGTCCGACCACGTGCCTGTCTCCGGGTCGTAGCTCTCGCCCGAATTGGGATAGACGACGACATGCCCATCGTAGACGGTCCGGATGCGCTGCACGAGGTCGCGCAGGTGCCGGGGGGCGGTGCAGTTCACCCCAACCGCCACAACGCGCTCGGTGGTGCTGGCCAGGGCGGCCACATCCTCCACGGGAGTCCCATCGTGGAGCCGGCCCTCGTCTGCACAGGAGACGCTCAACCATGCGGGGACCGTGAGGCTGAGGCGTGAGAGCAGAGTCACGAGGACCTCGGCTTCCACAAGACTCGGAACCGTCTCACAAGCGAGCAGATCGACCCCAGAGCCGGCCAGAATCTCCAGCCGACGAGCGTGGAAGTCCTCCAAGTCGCTGCGCGAAACGCCCTCGTACCGTCCATCGTACTCGGATCCGTCCGCGAGATAGGCGCCATAGGGACCTACGCTCGCGGCGACGAGGGGCGGCGGTCGTGAGTCGGCGGGGTCGCGATGGGTGACGTACCTGTCCCGGGCGGCAAGAGCCAGCTTCGAAGAACGCAGCAGGAGGTCCGTGGCCTCAGCATCGGTGAGCCCCCACTGAACGAACCCAGGGATCGACGCCTGATAGCTCGCCGTGGTGACGACGTCGGCCCCCGCATCGAGATAGGCTCGATGGACAGCGAGGATGGCGTCCGGGGCATCGCGCAGCAGGGCCGCCGACCAGAGTCGATCGTCGAGAACGTACCCCCTCGCCTCCAACGCCGTCGCCAAGCCACCGTCGAGGATCACACAGCCGTGATGATCGAGGAACGGGCGGATAGGGTCCGGACCTACGCTCACAGCGATCTCCTCCGCGCCAGTTCCTCGTACGCACATATCTACTACAACAAAAAACGGGCCGCCCCCCCAGAAGAAGGGAGCGGCCCGTTGGGTGTTGGATCCGGTTACGCCACCGTCACCACGTTCTCAGCCGCAGGGCCCTTGGCGCCCTGGACGATGTCGAACTCCACCGTGGCGCCTTCAGCGAGGGTGCGGAACCCGTCGGACTGAATGGCGGAATGGTGAACGAAGCAGTCCTTGCTGCCGTCCTCCGGCGTAATGAAGCCGAAGCCCTTCTGATCGTTGAACCACTTCACGGTTCCCCTGGTACGCATCACGCGCGCTCCCTTGGTGTTGCGATCGTTGGAGTACGGGTGACCCGCCCCTTTACCGACCACAGTGTTCTGCGCGGACTCCCCCGCACGGGCTGATGGACTCACCTCGAGCCACCAATCAAAGCAACGGTCGCAGTCGACGCGCCTATAGTCAACTTCGAATCAACGAATTGTGACATCGCCGATGGAGTCCAGCGCGGGGTAGGCGCGGTCCAGGAAGGCATTACCTACAGCGGCAATGGAGTCCTCCCATTGCATGGGCTCGTCTCCGTATCCGTCGTGGAAATCGTCGATGGCCTCCATACCGCCCACGACCCGACCCACCGGAGGGAAGCCCACCACACCGTTCCAGGGGAGCTCATCGAGGTTCGTATTGTCCGATCGGTTCACGAAGAGGATCGCCGATCGGGTCCCCGGACCACCGCGAGCGAAGCTCACCGTCCCGCGGGAGTTACTCGCACGGGTGGGCTCGTCCGGGAGGCCGGCGGAAATCCACACAGAGTCCAGAGCAGGAGTCCCCGAGTAGCCGAATTGTGCGTATCGCTCGTTCACCCGATAGATCCGAGCGCCTTGCCAGAAGCCCATTTCCGCCAGCTCATGGACACGAGCCGCCCCCAATGGAGACCACTCCGGGACGAATTCGATGTCGACCGGGCCCTTCGTCGTCTCGAAGCGCACGGTGAATGGCTCGGCGGGGGCATCGTCGGCCGTGGGGTCGTCTCCCCCCGCACACCCGGCGACGACGGCGACGCCCAGGATACACGCCACCCGCCAGCGAGGGGCGAGACCGCCGCCATCCGAAGCGTGGTGCCATCGCTCTAGTGCCATGCCGTTTCCTGTATTCTTGCGGTTCACGGTGATCGTTTCGGACGGACCCGACGTTCGCGGGGCCGCACGAGCCGTGCAACCTGGAGGTCCACGCTCGTTTGCTCGAGAAGAGCGAATAAGCTACGCTGGCAGCCTAGTCGCGGACGTGGGTCCGTGGGCAGGCAGACCTCTTCTCGTAGGAGCCAGTATGCGTTTGTATCGACTCCCTGTATTGCTGACATTTCTCCTGCTCGCGGCCTGCGCCGGGGATTCACCACTCGCCCCGGGTGGCGAGGAACTCGCTCCGTCCCTGACGATCGCTGGCCAATCAGGCTGCTATGTCGTCCGGGGCACGATCTCAGAAACCGGGCTCTTCCCGGCTTTCGGAGGCGTCGTGTCTGGTGACCTCGAGGGAACGTCAGCCACGACGGTCGGATTCGCCGGAATCACCGGGAAAGTGATCAGGAATCCGGGTGTCCGAACGATCGAGGTCACAGGTGGCACCGTTCCAGAATTGGTTGGAGTGACCCTCGAGCAGTCGTTGGAGGGGATCAGCATCAACACCGGCGCTGGGCCCGTACGAATCAACGAGCGAACGACCCTGGAGTCCGGCGCGGCTCGTGGCACTTTCACGACGCACGGCTGGCTAGACACCAGTGTCGTACCATGGGAGATCGACCTCGCGTACCGAGGTGTGATCTGTCTTTAGGTTGGTGTCTCAGGGGGGCGCGTCAGGCCTCGACGGGCGCGCCCTCCTGACAGGGAGTCCTATGCTTGGGGGAAGTCCGCAATGACTGATCAGGCAGAGTCGGAATTCGGATTGGACGGGATCGGGCAGATCGCGCAGCCCGTAACCGACGTGGACCGGGCGATTTCGTTCTATCGTGATGTTCTTGGCATGCGGTTTCTCTTTCAGGCTCCACCGGGCCTCGGATTCTTCGATTGCGGCGGCGTTCGCTTGATGTTGGA
>JABDLS010000131.1 GCA_013002885.1 Gemmatimonadota bacterium
AACTGAGCCGACCGCGCTCCCTCCTGAGGGTCGACGTTCTCGACGCGCTCTGGAAGCACGAGTCCGTTCAGATCTATCTCCACATTGTCCTCCTGAATGTACCGTTACCGGCGACGGGCCCGACAAGGCGCGCCGACGAATGCATTACTTCGAGTAGAGCTCCACGATGAGCTGCTCCTGGACCGCCAGCGGAATGTCTTCCCTGGTTGGGGTCCGAACCATACGACCCACACGCTGCTTCTCGTCGAGAGCCAGCCAGTCGAGGAGCGTGGGGCGCGTCCGCGCCTCCAGTGACGCCTCAACCGGCAAGATGTCCTTCGACTTCGGCTTGATGGAGATCTCGTCGCCGGCCTCGACCTTGTAGCTCGGAATGTCGACGATGCGACCGTTCACCTCGACGTGACGGTGCCGAACCAACTGGCGTGCCGCGTTCCGGCTCTGAGCGAAGCCCATGCGGAAGACGATGCTGTCGAGGCGTGACTCCAGGGCGATGAGCAAATTCTCACCCGTCACGCCCGGAATGTGGTTCGCGTGCTCGAAGAGGTTGCGGAACTGCTTCTCGGCGAGTCCGTAGATCCTCTTCACCTTCTGCTTCTCACGGAGCTGCACCGCGTAGTCCGACTGCTTGCGGCGACGCGCCTGCGCCGGTCCATGCTGGCCCGGCGGGTAGGCCCGACGCTCGATGGGGCACTTCTCCGTGTAGCACTTTTGACCCTTCAAAAACAGCTTCTGGCCTTCGCGGCGGCAGAGCTTGCAGACGGGTCCTGTATAGCGTGACATGAGTCTTAAACCCTGCGCTTCTTCGGCGGCCGGCACCCGTTGTGCGGGAGCGGCGTGACATCGATGATGGATTTGATGAAAAGTCCGGCGGAAGCGAGGGCCTGGATGGCGGACTCACGACCGGACCCGGGGCCCTGAACGCGCACATCGACGCGCTTCACCCCCATGCTGGCAGCCTCACGGCCCACCTGCTCGCCAGCCACGGTGGCAGCGAACGGCGTCGACTTCTTCGACCCCTTGAATCCTGCCTTCCCCGCGCTCGCCCATGCGATCGCGTTGCCGGCCATGTCCGTGATCGTGATGACCGTGTTGTTGAACGTCGCCTTGACGTGGGCGATGCCGTCGGCCTCCACGACCTTCTTGGACTTCTTAGGACGACTCTGTTTGGGCTTTGCCACCTGGTGTTTCCTCGCTCCTTCGGTATTCCTGCCGTGCGATGCGCCCCGTCGACCCCACGACGTCAAAGCGGCGTGGCACGGGATGGGGCGGTAAACGTACTGCCCTACTTCCTACTTCTTAGGCGGCGCCTTCTTACCGGCGATCGCCTTCCGCTTGCCCTTGTGGGTGCGGGCGTTCGTGTGGGTCCGCTGACCGCGAACCGGGAGACCCCTGCGGTGACGGAGGCCGCGGTAGCAGCCGATGTCCATGAGACGCTTGATGTTCATGGACCGCTCCGTGCGAAGGGCACCTTCGACCTTGAAATTGCCCTCGATCTGGCGGCGAAGACGGTTCACCTCGTCGTCGCCCAGGTCCTGGGTGCGCATGCTCGGGTCGAGCCCCGTCGCATCGAGGATCTCACGGGCTCGGCTGTCGCCGATCCCGTAGATGTATGTCAGGGCAACCTCGATCCGCTTGCCTCGCGGCAGGTCGACTCCAGCTATACGTGCCATTCTTAACCTTGCCGCTGCTTATGCTTGGGATTTCGCGAGCATATGATGCGCACCACGCCACCTCGGCGGATGACCTTGCAGTGCTCGCAAATCGGTTTAACGCTGCTTCGGACCTTCACTTCTCGTCTCCAATCCGTTTATGGCAGAGCTAGAAAGTATAACTAGCCTGTAAAGCCCCTTCAACCGGCCCCCGAAGCGGGGGTAGCCGCTCCCACAGGACCCTCGGCCGAAGTCAGAATCCGCGGCCCGTCTTTCGTGATGCCCACGGTGTGTTCGAAGTGGGCCGAGAGCGACCGGTCAGCGGTGATGACCGTCCACCCGTCCTCCAGAGTCTTGATGCGGGGGGTGCCTGCGGACAGCATCGGTTCGATGGCCAGCACCATGCCCTCGCGGAGTAGCGGTCCATGCCCGACTCTGCCGATGTTGGGCACCTGCGGCTCCTCGTGGAGGTCTCGCCCGACGCCATGCCCGACGAGCTCGCGGATGATCCCGTAGCCGGTTCCGTCGACTGCTTTCATGACGGCGGCACCGATGTCGCCCACGTGGTTTCCGGGGACAGCTGCCTCGATGGAAGCCGCCAGCGCCTCCTCGGTGACCGCCATGAGGGTGGTGGCGACCCCCTTCACCTCTCCGACTGCGAAGGTCCGCGCCGAGTCCGAGTACCAGCCGTCCATCATGACACCGACATCGATGGACACGATGTCGCCCTGGTCCAGGATGCGGTGCTCACTGGGGATTCCGTGGACCACCTCCTCGTTGACGGAGATGCAGACGCTACCGGGGAAGCCATAGAGCCCCTTGAACGCGGCCGTGGCTCCATCGTGGCCCACGATGAAATCCTCGGCGAACCGATCGATCTCGGCCGTCGACACGCCAGGCTGGACGTGGGTGGGCATCTCCTCGAAGAGCTTTCCGATAATGGACCCGGCGTGGGCGATGGTGTCCATTTCGGTGGCCGTACGCAGATTGATCATCCGCGGCCCTCCGCTCGTTCACGCGGAGCCCGATCTCCTGCCGACCCTGTGGAGACGGTCCGGCGAAAGTCGGCGAACACGTCATCGACCTCCCGGTCGGCCTCGATCCGCTCGAGTGGAGCGTCGTGCTCGCCGTAGAAAGCGATGAGTGGAGCCGTCTCGTCCTGGTACACCTGGAGGCGCCGAGCCACCGTTTCGGCGTTGTCGTCCTTGCGATGCACCAAATCGGTTCCGCATCGATCGCACACGCCCTCGGTTTCCGGTGGATTGAAGTAGACGTTGTAGACCGACCCGTCTTCAGGGCAGCTACGACGGCCGCTGAGCCGCTTCACCAGGACCTCGTCGTCGGCCTCGAAGAGGACCACCAGATCGACGCTGCGCCCCATCTCGTCGAGAAGCTCATCCAGACCCGTCGCCTGATCCTCCGTCCGTGGGAAACCGTCGAAAAGGACCGGCGTGCCAACGTCGAACGAAGACAGGTGTTCGCGGACCAGGTCGAGAATCAAACCATCAGGTACCAGCTCACCGCGATCCATGAAGCCCTGAGCCTTACGCCCGAGGTCCGTGCCCTCACGACGAGCGGCTCGAAGCAGGTCCCCCGTGGAAACGTGAGCCGCGCTCAACTCCTCTGCGAGGCGCACTGCCTGCGTGCCCTTGCCGACCCCCGGAGGTCCGAGGAGGATGACGACCATTCTCAGTAATCCACTTCGATCCGTCGGCGCTACATGTAGCGCTGACGACCGCGCATCTTGACCCGCCCCTTCTTCATGAAGCCATCGTAATGCCTCAAGAGAAGGAGCTGCTGGGCCTGCTGCACGGTGTCGAGCCCGACGCCGACGACGATGAGGAGGCTTGTGCCCCCGAAGAAGAACTGGACGTTGAAGTAGCCGAGGATCCAGAACGGGACCAAGGCGACCAGCGCCAGGTAGATCGAGCCCGGGAGCGTGACACGGGTCAGGACCCGGTCGATGTACTCGGCGGTGCGCGTCCCCGGCTTCACGCCGGGAATGAAGGCGCCCTGCTTCTTCAGGTTCTCCGCCAGGTCGACCGGATTGAAGATGATCGCCGTGTAGAAGTATGTGAAGAAGACGATCAGCAGCCCGTACGTGATGTTGTACGTCAGCGTCGTGGGCTGGAACAGATCGGCCATCGTCGAAAGGGCGCCGAGGTTCGGGAAGAATGCGACGGCGGTGCCGGGCACGACGATGAACGACTGCGCGAAGATGATGGGCATGACGCCCGCCGAGTTCACGCGGAGGGGAACGAAGCTCTTCTGCCCCTCTCGGATTCGCCCGCGGCCAACGACCTTCCGTGGGATCTGAACCGGGATCTTCCGGGCAGCCATCGTCATCGCCACGACCGCGGCGGTGATGAGGACGACCACGACTCCGAGAAGCACCAACGCCGGCGTCGTGATCTCGCCGAGCGTATACGACTCCCACGTCCGCGCCACCGCGGAGGGGAAGGTCTCGATGATGGAGAAGAAGATCAGCAGCGACATCCCGTTGCCGACCCCGCGCTCGGAGATCTGCTCACCGAGCCACATCACGAAGATGGCACCGACGGTCAGCGTAATGACCGTGGTAAAGGTGAAGAGGAAGCCGGGCGTCGACACGGCTCCCGGAATCGACTGCAGGAAGACCGAGTAGCCGTACGCCTGGGCTGCCGACAGCACCACCGTGGTGTAGCGGGTCCACTGGGTCAGCTTCTTGCGCCCGTCCTCCCCTTCCTTCTGCAGCTTCTCGATGGTCGGGAAGACCGCCGCGAGAAGCTGGAACATGATGCTCGCGGAGATATAGGGCATGATGCCCAGGGCGAGGATGGTGGCACGGGAAAGACCGCCACCGACAAACATGTCGTAGATGCCGAAGAACGTGTTCTGCAGGCCCGCGAACTGTGCCCGGAGGATATTGACGTCCAGGCTCGGCACGGTGATGTGAGCACCGGTCCGGTAGATGAGCAGGATGAACAAGGTGAAGAGCACCTTGTCCTTGAGCTCCGGCGCACGCAGGAGATTCGCGACGGGGTTGTTCGCCATTCGTTCAGCCTAGCGGTCTGCGGCCCGACACATCGGCCCGAGCGTCCGCGGTTGTGTAGCGTTCTGTAGGGGTCTACGCGTCCGACTCGTCGGAGCCGATGACAGTGACCGAGCCGCCCGCGGCTTCGATCTTCTCCCGCGCGCTTCCACTGAAAGCGTGGGCACTCACGGAGAGCTTACCATCGACGTCACCCACACCGAGGATCTTCACGGGCTTCTTGAGGGACCGTATGAGGCCCGCACCCTTCAGCGACTCCGGAGAGACGTCGCCGTCGACCTTCGCCAGCTCGCGAAGGTTCACGACCTGGTACTCGGTGCGGTTGATGCTCTTGAAGCCGCGCTTGGGGATCCGCCGGATGAGGGGCATCTGTCCACCCTCGAAGCGGGGGTGGACGTTACCGCCCGACCGGGACTTCTGACCCTTCTGGCCACGGCCAGCTGTCTTGCCCTTTCCGGAGCCCGGCCCGCGACCCTTCCTCTTGCGGTCACGGCGGGAACCCTTCGACGGGCTCAAATCGTGTAGCTCAGCCATCTATTCGACCTCTTCGACGTCCACCATGAAGGAAACCTTGGCGATCATCCCTTCGATGGCGGGGGTCAGTTCGTGGACGACACTCTGCTGATGCCGCTTGATCCCCAGCGCACGGATGGTCCGGCGATGACCGCCCTGCCGACCGATGCCGCTGCGGACCTGTGTGATCTTCACCTTCTTCGCCTTCTTCTTAGCCACGATGCGCTCCCAATGTTTCCACGGAGATCCCGCGCTCGTCGGCCGCCTGCTCTGCTGTGACCAGTTCCTGGAGTCCGTTCATGGTGGCCTGAACCACGTTGATGGGGTTGTTGGACCCCAGGCTCTTGGTGAGCACGTCCGTCACGCCCGCGGCCTCCAGAACAGCACGCACGGGACCGCCGGCAATGACACCAGTTCCCGGAGCGGCAGGCCGCATGAGGACACGCCCGGCTCCCATCTGCCCGACGATCTCGTGGGGGATGGTGCCATTCTCGATGGGCACCTTCACCATGTTTCGACGGGCGTGCTCGAAGGCCTTCCGGATCGCCTCGGCGACCTCGTTGGCCTTCTCGAGAGCGATACCCACGTTGCCCTTCTGGTCGCCCACGGAAACCAGGGCAGAGAAGGAGAACCTACGTCCACCCTTCACGACCTTCGCCACGCGGTTGATGAAGATGACGTTCTCGACGAGGTCGCTCTCGCGCCCACGTCCGCCGCCACCGCCCTTCCTTTTCGACTTCTTCGGATTGCTTGCCATCAGAATTCCAGCCCCCCCTCACGGGCGCCGTCTGCGAAGGCCTTCACTCGACCGTGATACTTGTAACCGCCGCGGTCGAAGACCACGGACGTGACACCCGCCTCTTTGGCACGCTCACCCATGAGCTTGCCCGCGGCGAACGCGTGCTCGACGCGACGGTTGTCTCCCTCCGGCTTGAAGTCCCTGAGCTCTTCGGCCAGGGTCGACAGCCCGAGAAGCGTGCGGCCTGCGTCGTCGTCGACGAGCTGACCCTCGATGTTCTTGAGGGAGCGCGCAACCACGAGCCGCGGCCGCTCGGCGGTTCCCCGCACCTTCCGCCGCACACGGTAGTGGCGGCGCTTGCGCTGGAGATGCCTGCTCCGACGAAGGAGCTTCTGCTTGATCTTGTCCATTCTCGCTTATGCTCCGGCGGTCTTACCGGCTTTGCGCCGGACGTGCTCGCCCTGATATCGGATTCCCTTTCCCTTGTACGGCTCGGGCGGACGGAACGAGCGGATCTCCGCTGCTGTCTGCCCGACTTTCTGCTTGTCTGTGCCCGAGACGACGATGGTCGTCTGGTTCGGGCACTCCAGGGAGACGCCGTCCACCGGCACGTATTCGATGGGGTGGCTGTAGCCCACGTTGAGCGTAATGCCCTTCCCCTTCGCGTCGGCCCGGTAGCCCACGCCCTGGATCTCCAGTGTCTTCGAATAGCCCTCTGTCACGCCCGTCACCATGTTCTGGATGAGGGAGCGCGTCAGGCCGTGAAGTGCTTTGTGGTCCTTGTGATCGGAGGGCCGCTCGACGCGAATCTCCGCGTCTTCGACGACGACTTTCATGTCGGGGTGCGGGTCGAGCTCGAGTTCACCTTTCGGGCCCTTCACGACCACCGTTCCGTTCGTGTGCTTGACCTCGACCCCTTTGGTGATCGAGACCGGCATCTTTCCAATGCGGGACATCTTCTGCCTCTATCTCTTGCTACCAGACGAGTGCCATGACTTCGCCGCCAACGCCTTGGGCGCGGGCGTCTCGGTCCGAGAGCACACCGTTGGAGGTGGACAGGATCGCCAGGCCGAGGCCGTTGCGGACACGGGGAATGTCGTCTTTGCCGACGTAGTGTCGTCGGCCGGGACGCGAGACCCGCTCCAAGTGGCGGATGACGGGCTTGCCGTCATGGTATTTCAGGTAGACGCGCAGAACACCGAACCGCCCGTCCTGGAGGACCTTGTGCGCATGCACGAAGTGACTCTCCTCGAGGAGCCGAGCGATTTCGATCTTCGTCTTCGACACGGGCATGTCCACCCACTTGTGCGACGCCTGGCCGGCGTTGCGGATGCGGGTGAGCATGTCCGCGATGGGATCGGTCATCATGGTCTGATTCCCCTACCAGCTGGACTTACGCACGCCGGGGATCTCTCCCTTCAGCGCGAGTTCACGGAAGCAAATCCGGCAGAGACCGAATTTGCGGATGAACGCCCGCGGGCGTCCGCAGCGCTGACACCGGTTCCGATGCCGCACGGCGAACTTCGGCTTGCGCTTGTTCTTCTCTACGAGTGCCTTTCTGGCCATTCCTGATCTCTCTCTTAGGCGGTGGCGCCGATCTGGATCGGCACCTCACCACGGAAGGGGAACCCGAGCTCGCGCAGCAGCGCGAAGCCTTCATCGTCCTTGTCGGTGGACGTGACGATGCTCACGTCCATTCCGTGGATCTTTCGAACGTCGTCGTAATCGATCTCGGGGAAGATGATCTGCTCTTTCACCCCGAGGGTGTAATTGCCCCGGCCATCGAAGGATCGCGTGGGCAGCCCACGGAAGTCACGAATTCGCGGGATGGCGGTGCTGATGAGCCGGTCGAGGAAGAACCACATCCGATTCTTGCGCAGCGTTACCGACGCGCCGACGGGCATGCCTTCCCGGAGTGCGAAATTCGAGATCGAATGCCGGGCCCGGTTCACGTTGGCCTTCTGCCCGGCAATCTTGCCGAGCTCGTCCAGAACGCTCTCGAGGAGCTTCTGGTCCTTGGCCGCCTCACCAACGCCGACATTGATGACGATCTTCTCCACCTTCGGGACCTCGAAGGGGTTCGAGAAATCGAATTCTTCCTGAAGCTTCCGACGCACGTAGCCGTCGTAGTGCTTTTTCAATCTGGGTTCGATCTTGCTCACGACTCTGACTCTTATTGGGGCTTGGGGATCGGATTTCCGCTCTTCACCGCGATCCGTTCCTTGACGCCGTCTTCTTCGACCTGGATACGAACCCGACTGGCTTCTTCGGTGGCCGGGTCGAGGAGCATGACGTTCGACATGTGGATCGGCGCCTCGAAGCTGATGATCCCGCCGTCGGGGTCCTGCTGGCTGGGACGGGTGTGACGCTTGCGCATGTTCACGCCTTCAACACGAACCCGTTGCTTGTCTCGGAGAACCTCGAGGACGGTGCCCTCGAGGTCCCGGTAGTTGCCGCGGATGACCTTCACCCGGTCACCCTTCACGATACGATGCTTCTTGGCCATTACAGGACCTCCGGGGCCAGCGAGACGATCTTCATGAAGCGCTTCTCGCGGAGCTCACGGCCCACGGGACCGAAGATGCGCGTGCCACGCGGCTCGCCGTTGTCGTCGATGATGACCGCGGCGTTGTCGTCGAAGCGGATGTAGGTCCCGTCCCGACGACGACTCTCCTTGGCGGTCCGCACGATGACGGCCTTCACCACCGAGCCCTTCTTGATCCCGGCGTTGGGGATGGCGTCCTTGACGGTCGCGACGATGAGGTCTCCCACACCGGCGTACCGACGACGCGAGCCGCCGAGCACTCTGATACAGAGCGCTGCCTTGGCTCCCGTGTTGTCGGCGATCCTCAGGACCGACTCTTGCTGGATCATCTTATCTCTCTGGTAGCTCTAGCTGGGTTTTGACCGCGGGCTCAATCCGGGCGGGACATCAGCTCGAGTACCCGCCACCGCTTCGTCTTCGAAAGCGGGCGGGTCTCGGTGATGCGCACGGTGTCGCCTATCCGGTACTCGTTGTTCTCGTCATGGGCATGGTACTTCTTGGTCCGCTTCATGCCCTTGCCGTACAGGGGGTGGGCGAACTGACGCTCCACGCTCACGGTGACCGTCTTGTCCATCTTGTCGCTGACGACGACGCCGGTTCGCACCTTCCGGCTGTTCCCGCGCGTCGCCGTGGACTCGGAATCCTTCTCGTTCTCACTCATCGTTTCTTCATTCAGGCGTTCGGGGTGAGCTCGCGCTCACGGAGGACGGTCTTCAGGCGCGCGATGTCGCGGCGGACCTGTTTGACCAGGGCGCTGTTCTCCAGCTCGAGCATGGAGCCCTGAAAGCGGAGCTTGAACTGCTCCTCCTTGAGCTCATCGAGCCGCGCCTCGATCTCGACGTTATCCCACTCGCGGATGTCTTCTGCCTTCATCTTTCGATCCTAGAGTTGGTCGTCACGGATGATGAACTTGCAGCGGATTGGAAGCTTCGCCGCGGCCAGCTTCATCGCCTTCTGAGCGACGTCCACCGGGACGCCCTCCAGCTCGAACATGATTCGACCCGGCCGCACCACCGCGACCCAGGCTTCCGGATTTCCCTTTCCCTTCCCCATCCGGGTCTCCGCCGGCTTCTGGGTGATGGGCTTATCGGGGAAGATCCGAATCCAGACCTTCCCGCCACGCTTGATGTGCCGGGTCATGGCCACACGAGCAGACTCGATCTGGCGACTCGTGATCCAGGTGGGCTCGAGCGCCTGCAGGCCGTATTCACCGAAGGAAACCTTGTTTCCCCGCTGGGCCTTCCCGCGCATCCGCCCCTTATGGGTCTTGCGGTGCTTGACTCTTTTCGGCGCTAGCATCGTCTAATTCCTCGCTTCTCGGTCAGCCGCCGGTGGAGTAGGTCCGACCGCGTCGCTCTTCGACCACTTCGCCCTTGAAGATCCAGCACTTGACTCCGATGACCCCGTATGTGGTCTTGGCATGGATCTGGGCGTAGTCGATGTCGGCGCGGAGGGTGTGCAACGGCACCCGACCTTCGTTGTAACCTTCGGTTCTGGCGATCTCGGCACCGCCCAGGCGCCCGGCGCACTGGATCTTGATGCCTTCGGCCCCCGCCCGGCGGGCGGACTGGACCGCACGCTTCATGGCACGCCGGAACGAGATCCGCTGCCTCAACTGATGGGCAACGTTTTCCGCCACCAGGTAGGCGCTGATTTCAGGCCGCTTGATCTCCTCGACATTCACGGAAATCTCGGCGTTCGTCAGCACGGCGAGCTCGTCGCGCAACTTGTCCACCTCCGAGCCACGCTTGCCGATAACGACGCCGGGACGCGCGGTGTGCAGCGTCACGACGATCTTGCTCGGCTTGCGCTCGATCTCGATGGAGGCCAGGGCCGCGTGCGACAGCCTGCGCCGAAGGTACTTGCGGATGGTCTCGTCCTCTTTCAGGAGGCGAGGGAAGTCGCGTTCGGCGTACCAACGGGACTTCCAGTCCTTGACCACCCCGAGACGGAACCCTACCGGGTGTGTTTTCTGACCCATTCAGCGGCCCTCGATGGAGCTACGGCGAATCTCGTTCATCTAATTGTCCTTCGTGTCGACAACGACAGTGATGTGGCTGGTCCGCTTGCGGATGGGAGACGCGCGCCCCTGGGCGCGGGCCCTCCACCGCTTGAGCGTCGGACCTTCATCCACGTACGCTTCGCGTACGAAGAGGTCATCGACGTCGAGCATCGAACCCTCGTCCTGTGATTTGACCTGCGCGTTCGCCACGGCCGAGCGGAGGGTCTTCTCCACCGGCTCGGAAGCGAACTTCTTCGAGAAGGTCAGAAGCGCGTAGGCTTCGTTGACCGACTTGCCACGGATCTGGTCCACCACCAGCCGCACCTTGCGGGGGCTCATGCGGACGTGCCGGGCCTTGGCGATGGCTTCCATGATCAGCGACCCGCCCTCTTGTCGGCGAGCTTTCCGCCGTGTCCCCGGAACAGCCGGGTGGGCGCGAACTCGCCGAGCTTGTGGCCTACCATGTTCTCGGTGATGTAGACGGGGATGAACTTGTTCCCATTGTGCACGGCGACGGTGTGGCCCACGAACTCGGGCGATATCGTCGAAGCACGGGACCAGGTCTTGATGACCTTCTTCTCACCCCGATGGTTCATCATGTCGACCTTCGCGAGAAGGCTCTTCTCGATGAACGGGCCCTTCTTGACACTACGCGGCATAGCTCAGCTTTCCCTTAAGACTTCGTGGCCTTACCGCGTTTGCGGCCGCGCACGATGTGCTTGTTGGACTCCTTCTTCTTCTTCCGGGTCTTCTTGCCTTCCGGCTTGCCCCAGGGCGACGTCGGAGGACGTCCACCCGAAGCGCGACCCTCTCCACCACCCAGCGGGTGATCCACCGGGTTCATGGCGACACCGCGAACCTTGGGGCGCTTCCCCCGCCAGCGGTTCGCGCCGGCCTTTCCAATGACCGTCAGCTCGTGATCGGCATTGCCCACCGATCCAACCGTGGCCATGCACTCGTTCCGCACCCGACGAACCTCCGTCGAGGGCAGTCTTAGTGTGACATAGTCACCTTCCTTGGCAACCACCTGGACGCTCGATCCCGCCGAGCGTGCCATTTGCCCCCCCTTGCCCGGCTTCAGCTCCACGTTGTGGACCTGCGTGCCGAGTGGGATGAGGGCGAGAGGCAGCGCCGACCCGAGCCGTACATCGGCGTTCGGACCCGACGAGATGGTGTCGCCCACGTTCAGTCCATTGGGGTGGATGATGTAACGCTTCTCACCATCCGCGTAGTGGATCAGTGCGATGTTGGCCGAGCGGTTCGGGTCGTATTCGATATGAGCGACCTTGCCCGGCACGTCGAACTTGTTGCGCTTGAAGTCGATGACCCGGTACTTGCGCTTATGACCCCCGCCACGCCGGCGAACGGTGATGTGCCCGTGGTGGTTCCGCCCCCCTTTGCCGTGGAGGGACTCGGTCAGTGAGCGCTCGGGGCCGCGGCGGGTAACCACCTCGTTGTCGAGGATGGACCGCGTCCGGGTGCCCGGTGTCATCGGCCTGAATTTCTTGATTGCCATCAGCCGGCCTCGTAGAGCTCGATGTAGTCGCCCTCGGAGAGCTGGACTACAGCTTTCTTGAACGAAGGACGACGACCCTTTTCGTTATTGCGGGCCATCCGTCCCAGGAACGCACGCTTCACCTTCCCGGCATACCGCATGGTCCGCACATCTTCCACCGTGACGTCCCAGAGCTGCTCGATCGCCTTGCCGATCTCGATCTTGTTGGCGGCCTCGGCGACGATGAAGGTGTAGGTGTTGCTTTCCATCTGGTCGGTGGTCTTCTCAGTGACCACCGGTGCCAGAATCACGTCGTAGACGTTACGCATCGGACTTCTCCTCGTCCTCGGAGTCGGCCTCTGCGGTCACATCCTCGGTCTCCGCGCCACCGGCTTCGGCCTCGTCAGCGATGGCGTCATCGTCGGCGGCTTCAGCCGTCGCCTCGTCCGCGGCGGCCTCTGGGGCTTCATCCGCGACGGCGGCCTCGTCTACCTCATCTGCCTCGGACTTCTTCGAAGCAGCCTCCTTCTTCGAGGCAGCCTCCTTCTTCGAGGCCGCCTGCTTCTTCGAGGCCGCCTGCTTCTTCGAAGGAGCCTTCTTCGAAGGAGCCTTCTTCTTGGCAGCCGCCTTCTTTTCGGCCGTGGCTCCGTCACCGGCGTCGGTCTCTGCCGCGTCGATGGCAGCCTTCTCGATGACCACCGTGTTGGCCCAGAGCACGTCGTAGACGGATTCCTCGCCGAAGGCGATCACGTGGACCTGCGCAAGATTGCGGGCCGACAGGTAGAGGTTGCGATTCTGCCCGTCGGTGAGAATCAGCGACTTCCCTTCGAGCTCCATGCCCTGAAGGAAGGCCAGCAGGTCCCGCGTCTTCGGCGCATCCATCTTCGGAAGGTCGGCCAGCACCACACGGTCGCTCTCGGCGCGGTCGTTCAGCGCGGAGCGGCGAGCCAAGGTGCGGACCTTCTTCGGGAGTCGCGTACGCCATGAGTGGGGGATGGGCGGGAACGCCACGCCACCACCCTCCCACTGCACGGCTCGGATGGTGCCCTGGCGGGCCCGTCCGGTCCCCTTTTGGCGCCACGGCTTCCGGCTGCCACCCCGGACATCGGAGCGGGTCTTCGCAGAAGCCGTACCCTGCCGTTGGTTGTTGAGGTAGGCCTTCACCGCCTGGTGCATGACCGGCTCGTTGACGACGCCGTCGAAGATGGCCTCAGGCAGAGCCCGGGCCTTCCCCTTCTTGCCGTCTGACTTGTAGTAGCGTGCCTTGAACATGGCCTTACTTCGAGATCAGGACGTAACCGTCACGGGCGCCCGGAACACCGCCCTTCACGAAAAGCAGGTTGCGCTCGCCATCGACGCGCACGACCTGCAGGTTCCGGATGGTGGTGCGGGCTCCGCCCATGCGACCGGGAAGCTTCTTCCCCTTGATCACGCGGGACGGATCCGTGCCGGGCCCCATGGAGCCCGGTGTACGAGACATGGGGTGCCCGTGGGAGCTGGGGCGGCCACGGAATCCGTGCCGCTTCACAACCCCTTGGAAACCCCGGCCCTTTGAACGCCCCGTGACCTTGATACGGTCACCGGCTTCGAAGAGCTCGACGGTGAGCTCCTGGCCCACCTCATATTCCTCGCCGTCTCCAATGCGGAATTCCCGCAAGAGACGGGGCGCAGCCTCGAGGCCGGCCTTGGCGGCATGACCCATCTCCGGGCGTGACGTGCGCTTCTCCTTCTTGGCACCAAATCCCAGCTGAACGGCTTGATAGCCGTCCGACTCGGCGGAGCGCATTCCAACCACGGGGCACGGTCCGGCCTCGATGACGGTCACGGGGATCTGAACCCCTTCGTCATCGAAGATCCGGGTCATACCGACCTTCTTTCCAATCAATCCGGGCATCTCCCGAATCCTCCCTAGTCGACTTTGATCTCGACGTCGACGCCCGCTGGTAGATCCAGCTTCGTCAACGCGTCGATGGTCTGCGGGCGGCTGTCCACGATATCGATCAGGCGCTTGTGCGTTCGCAGCTCGAACTGGTCGCGCGCCTTCTTGTTCACGTGGGGAGAGCGGAGCACCGTCCACCGTTGGCGCCGCGTCGGAAGCGGGATGGGACCCTTTACGGTCGCACCCGTCTTCTGCGCGGTCCGGACGATGTCCGCCGCCGTCTGATCGACCACCCAGTGGTCGAACGCTTTCAGCCTGATTCTGATTCTTTCAGCCATTTGTCTCTCGTGGTGGGGGCCGTGTCCGACCCCCGCTGTCACTCGACCGCTTCGCCGCCGGTCTTTCCTTTCTTCTTTCTCATTCCGCTTGCTTCGCTGCGGCCGCTACACGCGACCGAGTCTCCTGCTAGCGGGGGTCGGACACGGCTCTCACCGCGGGTGACCCTTTTTTTTCGTTCCTTTTTTGTCGGCCTGAGCTACCGGCCGTTCCTTCCCTCTCTGTTCCTTCAGCTTCTCTGTTCGCGCGTTCGCCGGTGTCGTGTCGGCGATCGTTCGGCCGCCAGGCCGGACCGATCGCTTGTCTGCCGTCGGTCGGGTCGGGCGGCGCGTGTGCTCCGCGGGAGACTCGAGGAGGGGACTCGGTCGGCCCCTCCTCGTAGCGAGCCTCCATCCCCTGTCTCGTCCGCCTGCCTCTCGGCGAGCGGTCTCCCCCGGAGCACACGCGACGGCCGACCTACCTGTCAGCCCAGCGAGCGCTCAGATCCTGCGCGCTACT
>JABDLS010000134.1 GCA_013002885.1 Gemmatimonadota bacterium
CACCGCATGCATCATCACCCTGGCGCTCATCGAGGGGGGCGGCCTCATCGTCATCACGTTGTCCATCGTCACGGGCGTGGCCACGTGGGCATTGGTGGGCGGCGGAGCGGCCGTGGTCGTAATGCTCATGGCGCGACCCGCCAGAAGCGAGTTGGAGGGCTGAGGGCCCGTCCAGGGAAGACATCGGAAGTACAGACTGGCAGGTCCGACTTCGCCCCGTCAGCTTCCGGTCGAAGCCGCTCCTGCGCCCTCGGCTTCGACCGACTCAGCGACCTCCCGTAGTAACGTCCAAAGCTGCTCCACGTCCTCCCTGGTCGTCTTGATATTGCCCACGGCCACTCGGAGGACCGTCTGTCCGTTCAGCGATGTGTGCGTAATAAAGGCCGCCCCGCTGGCGTTCACTCGCTCGAGGATCGCGTGATTCAGCTCGTCGGTGTGGCTTCCGCCCGCTTCGGACGTGTAGCGGAACGCGACGGCCGCCAGTTCCACCGGCGCCAGCACTGACCAGCCGGGCTCCGCCTCGATCCAGCTTGCCAGCTCCCGTGCCAACTCGATGTGGTGGCGGATCCTGGCAACGAGTCCCTGGCGACCGAAGTAACGAAGGACGAACCAGAGCTTGAGAGAACGGAAGCGACGTCCGAGGGAGACGCCGTAGTCCATGAGGCTGCGGGCAGACGCGGCTTCAGAGCTGGACAGGTACTCGGGAACGAGGGAGAACGCTCGGACGAGTTCGTCCGGGCGGCGGCAGAAGAGGACCGAACAGTCAATGGGCGTGAAGAGCCATTTATGGGGGTTCACCACCACCGAATCCGCCTCCCCCCACCCCGCGAATCGGGAGCGAAGCTCGGGGAGCATCGCGGCGGGGCCACCGTACGCGGCGTCCACATGTAGCCACGCGCCGTGCTCTCGAGCCACCGCCGCGACCTCCCCGACCGGATCGATGGACGCGGTGGAGGTGGTTCCCAACGTGGCAACGACCGCTACCGGCCTCACGCCCTCATCCACGTCTCTTCGAATCGTTTCCGAGAGTGCGTCGACGTCCATTTCGAAACGGCTGTTCGTTGGGACGGTGCGGTACCCCCTACGGCCGAAGCCCATCGCCATCACTGCCTTCTCGACGGACGAGTGAGCCTGCTCCGAAGCGTAGACACGTCCCCGGGGAAGACCGAACAGTCCGTCCTCCTGGACCTCCGGGTACGCGACCCCGCGAGCTGCGGCAAGGGCGTACAGGGTCGATGAGGAAGCGGTGTCGTTGATGACCCCCTCGAACGGCTGGGGGAGTCCGAGGAGGGCCCTCAGCCAATCGGTGGTGACATCCTCAAGTTCGGTGGCCACCGGCGAACTGCGCCACACCATGGCGTTCACGTTGAGCGCGGCGGTGAGCATCTCTCCCAGAATCCCCGGTCCCGACGCGGTCACGGAGAAATAGCCATAGAAGGCCGGGTGATTCCAATGGTTGAGCCCGGGCACCACCACCGAACGGAAGTCCGCCAAGATCTCGTCCATGCTGTCGCCGAAGTCGGGCGCCTCGGCAGGGAGCGCGTCGCGAATGGATCCGGGCTTCAGCGAAGGGAATACCGGGAATGTCCGGACGCTGGCGAGGTAGTCGGCGATCCAGTCGGAAGTCTCCCGGCCGAGCCTCTGGAACTCGGCGGGGGGCATGTCACCGAGGGTTTCCGGACTCAGTGTTCCCGGGCTCCGTCGTTCCAGGGCGCCTGCCGGAGGATGTCGGCCACCTCGGAAGCGATCTCGGCGAGTTGCTCCTCGGCCTGGGCGCCGAATGCGTCGGCGGCCAGCGCCGGGACCGCGACGCCATCACCCTCGAAGAACTGGAAGAAGAGGGCGTCGGTGTGACCCACGCTCACATGAGTCACCGCACGGTCGAGGGACCGGTTCAGCCTGAGGAACTCGCGCAACACGAGCGGCGCGTCGCAATGACCGGGGGGATCCCGGTACAGCTCACGAATGACCAGTTCACGGAGTACGTGGAGCTCGTCGATGGCCTCTCCCGCCGCGAGACCTCGCTTGGCAGCGACCGCCCCGTACAGCTCGGAAAGCCGATCCCAGCGGGATTCGATCTGGTTGCGGTAGGGACCCACCATCTCGGGCAACAGCTCGACGAGTTGGCTCGCGAACCGTCGAACCAGCGCAGGGCCGCCGGAGCCACCGCCGAGCTCGCGTGCCTGGAGCTCATGCATCCAGTTCTCCACCAGCCCTTCCTTGCGGGCACCGAGCCACCGGCTCAAGTCGATCCCCCCCGGGACTCGGACCTCTTCATTGTCGGTGACCCCCACGTCACGGGGCCTGGATTCGTACTCTGGTGCGCTTGCCTCTGTCGTACCTGGCATCGGGTTGGAATTGAGGGGGAAGCGTCGAGACCTTTACAACATATCAGACGCCCGGGCCGAGAAAAAAGGATTCAATGGAGGGATCAGGCTTCCTGGGCGTTCTCGCCGCCGTCCCAGGGCTGAAGGGTGACGAAGACGGTGGTCCCCTGCCCTACCTCGCTCTCCACGGTGACGCTCCCGCCCCATGCCCGCACCACTCGCTGGACGATGGCGAGACCCAAGCCGGTACCCTTGGAACGGGTGCTGAACTGCGGCTCGAAGATCCGTGGCAGGACGTCGGCCGGAATACCCACACCGTCGTCGGCCACGGCCAGGATCACCGCCTCCGGTTCCCCCTCCCCACGGCGGGCGGTGATGACCACGCGGGTTCCCTCGCGACCAGCGAGTCGGGCGTTTTCGAGGAGATTCACGAGGACCTCCTTGAGCTCCGTCGTCCGCGCCAGGACCGGGGGCAGGCGGGGCTCCACATCGGCTTCGAATCGAATGCGGGCGGCAGAGCCACCATAGAGCGCCATGACCTCGGCGATCACGTCGCCGACGAACACGGGAGAGAGGGGCGCTTCCTGCGCTCCTGGAGCCCCGAAGCGTGAGAACGACTGGGCGATCTCTGCCAGTCGGTCGATCTCGGCCAGCATGGCATCGGCGTTCTTGGTGAGGACGGCGTCGAAGTCGGGGTGATCGTCGTCCCAGGCCCGTCGTACGTGCTGGATGCTCAGCTTGATGGGCGTGAGGGGGTTCTTCACCTCGTGGGCTACCTGTCGGGCCATCTCTCCCCATGCCAGGACACGCTCGGCCCTGAGCTCGTCCGTCACGTCGTCCAGTGCCACCACGACACCTCGCCTCGTCCCGAAGGACCCCAACCGTCGGGCTCGCACCCGGACCCGCCGCTCACCGACCTGGACATCGGTATTGGCCTCGTCGGCCTGACCTTCCAGGTACTCGCTCAACCAGCGGGTGAGAGCCTCGCCCAGATCCCCTTCGGCGGGTAGCTCACGTCCCACCACGACTGTCGACCCGAGTAGCTCTTCGGCTCTGGGGTTGACGAGGGTCACTCGCCCACCGGGATCCAGGGCCACCATGCCCACGGCGGCCTCATCCATGATGAGCTGAGTTCGCCGCGTGGTGCGGAGAAGTTGGCGCCGAGCCCGTCGGACGCGCCCCACCATGCGATTGAAGGCCCGGAATACCGCCCCGAACTCGTCGCTCCGGTGCGCCGGCAGTCGAAGGCCCAGGTCACCCGAGCCCACCCGTTCCGACGCGAGCTGAAGCGCTCGGATGGGACGGGTCAGGGCCCGACCGGCCACCATGGCAAGTGCGAGGGAAAGCCCGGCACCGAGAAGGACCACGAAGGCGAGGATCTCGATGAGGTCCGTGGTCTGGAGGGCGCTCGACCCCTCCTGAAGGGGCACCTGTGCCGCGAGGACGTCACCGTCGGGCAGACGTCGGTATGCGGTCACGTACTCCCACCTGCCCACCGATGTCTCCTCCAGCGCCTGCACCGACTCATGCCCGGCCAGCGTCCGGTGGACGTCGTACGGCGTCCATCCCTCGTAGAGGCCGAGCTCGACGAGCTCCTCCAACGACCCTTCCCTCAGCTCGCCGTTGCGGTACTCCAGGAGCTCGGCCCCGACCTGACTCGCCAGAAGCTCCATCCTCCCCTCGAGAGCCCGGTACCAGTTCGCCGCGTCCTCGACGACGCGTTCCGCGATCACCTCCGCCGATCGATGAGACGCCTGGGCAAGCGTGCGATACGCCACGGTACCGAAGAGCGCGTTGGCGAGAGCGAAGAAGCCGAAGAGGGCCAGCGTGACCCTGGCCCGGAAGGAGATGACGAACCGCGAGAAGTCGGGGACTCTGCGGCCCGTCTCACCCGAGAGGGCCCGTCCCACAGCCCAGAAAAGGAGGAGGACGAAGAGATTCGCTACCGCCAGCAGCGTACCTCTCGCGAGTGCAAGCGGAGCGCCCGGGCGCTCGACGGCGTAGTGGGCGAGGTATTGGGGGCCGTTGGAGAAACGGAGGCCCAGCTCCGCCCTCCACCCCTCGGGCGTCCGGACGACCTGAACCCCGCCTGCGGGCGCCGCTTCCTCCTCAGGCAGAGGGAGCACGCTCAGGGCCTCCAGTTCAGCGTCCCGAACGCCCCTGAGGAGCGTGCCCATGGCCGATCGCCCAGCCGTTTCGGGAAATGGCGGCGCCACCGCCCCGAGCATCCGATCACCTGACAGCTCCGCAGTGAGAATGTACCGCGCATCGTCTTGATCGAGTTGTGCCAGCTGCACCCCCCCTGCTCTTCGTCCCTGGGCAAGAAGATCCTGATACGGTTGGGGCTCGGTTTCGGCGACTCCGATGCGCAACCCCTCGCCCGGAGAGCCGTCGCGCTGCTCGATCTGAAGCCACACCGGATATCCCGTCTCCGCGAGCCCACTCAGCCGCCACCCGTCGTAGAGAACGCTCACGTCTTCGGCTCCACTGGCGTCCAGGGAGTCGGCCAGTCGGGCGAAGTCCAGGAGGCGATCCTCGAGCTCCACGTCTTCCACGGCTGCGAGCGCGGTGAGCCGCTGGGCGCCCTCCGCCAGTCGTGCTTCCACCCGCTGACCCCAAGCCACGGGGATCGTCGCCGTGCTGCCCAGTAGTGCCGCGGTGGTCCATCGCACAACGGAAGACCTCCACCCGGGGCTGCGCTGGAGAGCGAGCGCCGCCACCCCACCCGGCAGCGCCCAGGCAGCAGCCCAGAGGACCGAAACGCTTCCGAACCAGGCGACCTGGCCGCCGAGGAGAGCGGAGAGGCCGACGGCTCCGAAGCCGGCCGCGGCCAACAGCCTTCCGGAGGGCGCGGCGGACCCCGCCGCGTGAGTCAATGAGACACCGGCGAGGATCGAAAGGAGGGCGCTTCCCACGAACTGATAGGCGATCCAAGGAGTCCTGCCCTGTGCGAGCACCGCCGGTTCGACAGCGATCTGCAGGGCCAAGAGGACGAGGGGAAACGCGACCGCCACGATGGCGCCGATGACGGACGGGGACAGCGACACCCTGAGACGCGGCGCGACCCCGACGAACGCACCAAGGACCGCCACCACGAGGGCCAGTCGTCCAAGTCCCAGGGAACCCACCAATGCACCTTCCGGCCCGAACAACGGCGCCGCCACGTCCCACCCCTCCACCGGAACGAACGCGGCAACCACGAGGAGCGTAACAACCGCGGCCAGCGCCTCAGCGAGAGCGAAAGGCCCTCCGAAGGCGAGGAGCACCCACGCCGCCCCCGCGAGGATGCCGATGTTGATGGACCAGCCCCGTTGCACGGCGGCGGCACGCTCGTCTGCCGTCGGTCGTTCCAGGACGACGCTGAGGAGGCGGTCCTCGTCCAAGGCGAGGTCCCAGATGGCCTCGGCGACCCCAGGGTCCTCTTCGGTGATGCGAATCCGCTCTCCGGTCTCCTCGAAGAAACGGCTCGCAAGGTCGCCCATGTCGGCACCCAAGCCCTCCGGCAGGGCCGCCCGGAGCAGGTACGCCGCCACGGCCACGCTTCCACCGGCATCACGTTGCGTGAGGTACAGATACCCGAAGAGAGGCAGGTCGCGGTACGACTCCGGGCGTGCCCCCCGCTGCACCGTCTCCGGGACCTTGCCTCGGTGAACACCGTCCCAGGCGACGAGCTCTCCGTCGGAGTCGTAGAGCGCAAGCGCCGAAGAACGGAAGCGCTGGCGCAGCTCCTCCAGATCGGATTGAGCGAGTTCGCGGCCTCGTTCTTCCCAGGCAGCAAGGAGAGCCTCCGCCGCCGCCGTCCCATCGATCTGACGCCGATCGAGCTCCTCACTCAGCAGCTCACCGACCTCATCGACCCGTCGGTCCCAATACGCGTCCCAGTCTCCGCGGATCTCACCAACCTGGCGTTCGGCGTGGAATCCACCCAGGATGCCGACCAGAACCAGTACGAGGCCCGCTCGCCCCCATATGTTCCTGGGGCCAGCGACGAGTATGGCGCTGGCGGCGCCGGCGGCCGCCACTGGCAACGCCCACGCCGTCCCGGTGCCCGACCACCACCAGAGAGAGGCGATCGCGATCCATGGACCGGCCAGACGGGGTATCGTCAGAAGGTGTCGACTCGGCGACGTCATCCGCCATCGACCAGTTGCCGTGGCCAGAAGTCCGTCTGAAGATCGACGCCGATCCTCGACTCATCCTGCCCGTAGGCGCTCTGGAGCAACACGGTCCGCACCTCCCGGTGGGAAGCAACATCGTGATCGCTCGTCATGTTGCCCGAGCCGTAGCCGCGGCGACGGGCATCCTGCGAGCTCCGACACTCTCTTACGGCGTCACCGTCGGGGGAGGTCCCTACGCGGGGCGCGCAGGGCTGCGGAGGAAGACGTTGCACAGGGTCGTCAATGAGCTGGTGCAGATGTGGGAGGATGACGGAATCGAGCACTTCGCCATCATCACGGCCCATCGATTCGAACCTCACCTGGAGGCATTGCTCATGACGGCGACAGGGCCCTCCTCACGCTCGGTCTATGACCTGTACCAGATCGACGTATCCGACATCGTCGAATCCGACCCGGAGCTGGAACACGCCGGGGAACTCGAGACGTCGCTGATGCTCCACCTCTCGCCGAAACTCGTCAGAAGCGAACGAGCCCGGGACTTCCTCCCCGAGGGCGGGGCGCTCCGAAGATACACCCGTCGTCGGGTGCCGAAACCACCGACCGGCTCCCAGGGCGTCATCGGATCACCAAGCCTCGGTACGGCCGAGAAGGGCCAGGCCGTCTTCACCCGGTACGTAGAGAAGATCTCCAACGCCCTCGAGGTCGATCCAACCTGGTAGTCCGGCGAACCAGGGTGCTCGCGTCGTGTAGTAGCGCTCATGTCCCGCTCTATCGCAATGGCTTTCGTGTTGGTCGCCCTCGCCTGGTCCCCGTCCGTCTCCGCGCAGGGCGTGGTTATCGACCAAGGTCAATTCGAGATCAGCGTGGGAGGCGAGCCGGTGGGGACCGAGGATTTCGTCATCCGGCGTGCCAGTCTCGGCCTCGGCGCGGCGTTCTTCGCCAATGCGACCATCGCTCTCGGCCCCGACGGCTCCATCAGTCGTATCGCACCTCTGCTCCGCGCCCTCCCACCGGACGGGCACGCGGAGAGCTATCAGGTGGAAGTCACGGGTGAGGGAGCAATGGACCTTCGCCTGGCCCAGTCCGGACGTCGATACGTGGCAACCATCCGTTCCGAGATCGGTGCCGAGGACCGGGAATTCCAGGCCCGGCCGGAGACGCGTATCATCGATCTGGGGGTGGCCCACCACCACTACTTCGTGCGGGATCTTCGCTCGGAGCGACCCGCACACGTCCTGGAGCCGAGAACGCGGGCGCAGTACACCCTTACCGCAGTGGAGCGGCAAGAGGTAGAGATCCAGGTCGGACCGAACAGCATCCAGGTCCGCAGAGTGGACTTCACCTCCGAAGGAGGCCACGACCGAACCGTCTGGTATGACCGTCAGGGACGGGTCGTACGCGTCGAGATTCCGGCCCTGGCGTGGACAGCAGAGCGCACCGACCTGGTGGGTTGAACGGGGTGAGCTGAAGGGGCTCTGGGGTTACCTTCCAGCGTTCACGTACCGTGACGCCGGCATGGAGTGAAGATCCCGTCGCCAGCCACCGTATCCGACGTGTCGTCGGGGGCGCCGGTAGGTGAACCTCCTCGGCCGAGCCACCGTAAGGGGCTCGACGGACCGTGAACGCCCTTCTCGATGTGAAAAGAGGCCCGAAGCATGACATGGCTGCGCCCCTTCGCTCTCGCAGCGCTCCTCACCCCTGTTTTCGCCTTGCCCTCAGCGGCGATGCAGCAGGTGCCACCGGACCTCTCTCTCGAGGCCGCCATCGAGATGGCCCGGGAGCACAACCCTCTGCTCGTCCGCGTCCGCAACGACGAGATCACGGCCGACTGGCAGGTCCGAGAAGCGTACGGGTCGCTCCTACCATCGGCTTCGGCCCAAGGAGGCATGTCGTGGCAGGGCTCGGGTGAGAACCTCATCGCCGGCGGCATCACCCTCGGTGACCTCGGAGTCGGCGATCAACCGTCGTACTACTCCTCCCGCTATTCACTGGGCCTCAACTACAACCTGAGTTGGGCTCAACTGGTGGCTCCTCGGCAGTCGAAGGCGAGTCGACAGGCGACGCTGTCAGGGATCGAAGGTACGGACTGGTCCATCGTGACCCAGGTGACCGGCGGCTACATCGACGTGTGGCGCCAACAGGAAGCCGTCCGAATCGCCGAGCTCCAGCTCGAGAACGCCCGCTTCAACCTCCGCCTCGCCGAGGGCCAGCTCGAAGTCGGCCAGGTGACGCCCATCGACGTCGGTCAGGCCGAGGTGCAGGTCGGTCGCTCTGAGGTGACGCTACTGCAGGCCCAGAACGCCCTCACCACCGCGCGGATGCGGCTCCTCCAGCTTCTCGGCGTACCCATCGACCAGAGCTTCGATGTCACGACCCGGTTCGAACTCTCCGCTCCGACGTGGGATTTCGAGACACTCACGGCGGCCGCCCTGGAAGAGAACCCGGATCTCAGAACGTCGCGTCTGGCTGCCGAGGTGAGCGAGATCGGCGTCAGCTCCGCGTGGTCCTCGTATATGCCGACGCTGGCGCTGAGCGCCGGTTGGAGCGCCTTCACCCGAGAGGCGAGCAGCGTCGACTTCCAGATTGCACAGGCCCAGCTTCAAACGGCGGGCCAGATCGCCCAGTGCATTCAGACCAACGACCTCTACGCCCGTCTGGCGCGCCCGCTCCCGCCGCAGGACTGCGGACAGATCGCCTTCACCGACACCCAGCGCCAGGCCATCCTCTCCCGAAACGACCAGTTCCCCTTCGGCTTCATCCGGTCTCCACCCTCGGTGGGCCTGACCCTCTCGGTTCCGATTTTTCAGGGCTTCAGTCGCCAAAGGGCCCTCGAGCAGGCCCGTGTCCAGGCAGACGATGATCGGGAGACCATTCGGGAGCGAGAGCTGGCGGTGCAGGCGGATGTGGCCATCGGTCTGGAGAATGCGCGAACCGCATACGAGAGCGCCCAGTTAGAGGAGCGCAATCGGCTCCTCGCCCAACGTCAGCTGGACCTGGCTCGGGAGCGATATCAGCTCGGAGCGATCACCTTCGTCGAACTCGTAGATGCCCAGACCATCTTCGCGCAGGCGGAGGTGAACCGGGCACAAGCCGTCTACGCCTATCACGACTCCGTCACGAACCTCGAAGCGCTCCTGGGTGCTTCCCTCCGATTCCAGGACTGATCTCACGCAATGGAAACTCGAACGAAGATCATCATCGGCGTCATCACCGTCGCCGTTCTCGGGCTCGCGGGGACCCTTTCGGTGCTCCGACAGCGAGACCAGGGCATCGAGGTTCGCGTCGAAACGGTCGAACGACGTGACCTGGAAGAGATCGTGACGGCCAGCGGCAACATCCGAGCGCGGCGTACGGTGGACATCAGTTCCGACGTGCAGGGCCGTGTCCTGGATCTCTATGTCGATGAGGGCGACGATGTCGTCGCCGGTCAGACGCTCCTCCGCCTCGAGCCAGACCAGTACGAGGCGAACCTCTCCAGGGCCGAAGCATCCTTGGCCCAGGCGCGGTCCCAGGAAGCACAGCAGACCGCCAACCTGACGCAGGCTCAGCGGGATCTGGATCGCCTGGTGCAGCTGCGAGCTCGCGACTCCCTGCTCGTGAGCCGACAGCAACTCGACGACGCCCGGACGCGGGTCGAGGTGCAGGAGGCGGCGGTAGAGTCGGCTAGCAACGGGGTTTCCGTCGCCGTCGCCGGCGTGGACGAGTCGGAAGATCGACTGTCGAAGACCGTCTTCACCGCTCCCATGGCGGGCAAGGTCACCCGCCTCAACGTGGAGGAGGGTGAGACGGTGATCATCGGGACCATGAACAACCCCGGCAGTCTGGTCCTCACCATCTCGGACCTATCGGTCATCGAGGTCGTCGTTCAGGTGGACGAGACAGAGGTCTCGGAGATCTCCCTGGGGGACAGCGCAGGTGTGCGCATCGACGCCTTCCCCGACCGTCGCTTCGAAGGCACGGTGACGGAGATCGGCAACTCGGCCATCAACCCGCCGAGTGGCCAAGCGGCCAACCAGCAGGCCGCCATCGACTTCGAGGTGGTCCTTACGCTCGCACCGAACGACGCACCCCTCCGGCCCGACCTCTCGGCGACGGCGGATATCGTTGTCGAAAGCCGCCTCGATGCCCTGTCGGTGCCCATCATCGCCCTGACGGTGCGCGACCGGGACGATACCGGAGGGGAAGGTGGAGAGGCCGGATCGGAGGCATCCCGTAGCGACCGTGACGAGCCCACCGACGTGGAGGGCGCCTTCGTGGTAAGCGACGGCACGGTGCAGTTCGTTCCCGTTGAGATCGGGATCGCAGGCCAGGAGTACTTCGAGGTCCTTTCGGGACTGCAGGAGGGTGACTCGGTGGTCGCCGGCCCCTACCAGCGCATCCGGCAACTCCGGAGCGGAGACGACATCAGCGTGATGGACGAAGGGTCCGGCGAGGAGGGCTGACGACCGGTGCACCTCTGGGAAGGCGTCATCCTCGCATTCGAGCAGATTCGAACCCAGAAGCTGAAGTCGTTCTTCAGCCTTCTCGGGGTGATCCTCGGCGTGATGTTCCTCATCGTCGTCGTCACCGTGGTGGAGGGGTTGGATCGGTACGTCCGCGAGGACTTCAGCTCCCAGGTCTTCGGCGTGAACACCGTGACCCTCTCCCGTTCCGAGGAGATCCCGGTGAACCTGACCCGGGAGGAACGCCGAGCCCGCAGGAGGAGGCCCTGGCTACGCTTCGAGGACGCGGAGGCCATCCGGGAGCGGCTGACCCTTCCGGCGCGTGTGGCCGTGGAGAACGGAGGTGGCGGAACCGTCGTGGGCGACAACGGGCGAACGGCCACCGGCGCCCAGATGATCGGGACCACGCCCGAGCTCTTCGAGATCCGGGATCTGGCGGTTGAGTCGGGACGAGCGTTCACCCCTCAGGAAGCCGAGTCGGGCGCTCCCGTGGTCGTCATCGGCTCGGAAACCGCCGAGCTCGTCTTCGAGGGGCTCGAGCCCGTGGGCCGGACTCTGAGGATCCGAGGCTTCCCCTACCGCATCATCGGAGTCATGGAGGAGCGCGGAACGCTTTTCGGGCAGTCGTTGGACAACCTCATCATCGCACCCGCCAAATCGCCCATCCAGGCACTTACGGCTCCCCGCGGGTTTGTCGACAACATCCTCATCCAAGCGATCGATCCCGATCAGCTCGAAGACATCCAGCTCGAGGTCGAGGGCATCATGCGGGTGCGCCGGAAGCTCAGACCGGCCCAGGATGCCGACTTCGCCCTGGAGACCGCCGAGCAGGCCATCAGTTTCTGGAACAACATCTCCAGAATACTCTTCATGGCCCTCCCCATGCTCGTGTCCATCTCCCTGGTCGTCGGTGGCATCGTCATCATGAACATCATGCTTGTATCGGTCATGGAGCGCACCCGGGAGATCGGGGTGCGAAAGGCCCTGGGGGCCCGTCGCCGCGACATCCTCTCCCAGGTACTCATCGAGTCGGCGACGCTGTCGACGGTGGGTGCGGGCTTCGGTGTCCTCACCGGACTCATGATCGCCAAAGGCATCGCGGCGGTCTCGGTGCTGCCCGCTGCCGTGGCCCCACGCTGGATCGCGCTGGGGGTGACCCTTGGCCTGACCGTGGGCATCGTCGCCGGCGTCTACCCCGCAGCGCGGGCCTCGAAACTCGACCCCGTTGATGCCCTCCGATATGAGTAGCCGCCCTCCGGAACCGACGTCGTCGGGCCTCACGGCGCTGGCCGAGGGGACGGCCATCGCCTGGTCGGCGATGAAGGAAAACAAGATCCGGTCCGTCCTGACCGTCCTCGGGGTGGCCGTGGGCGTTTCGGTGGTGGTCGCCATCGGGGCCCTCATGACCGGGCTCCGTGAGAGCGTCCTCGAAGCCTTCGAGGGCGCCGGCCCGAACAACTTCGTAGTCATGCGCTTCGACTTCACGGCCATCACCCTGTCGGACGGCAACAGCCGGCCGCCCTGGTGGGGTAAGCCCGAGATCACCCCCGACGAGGCCCGGCGGCTCAACGAGCTGCCCACGGTCGATCAGGCTCTCTACGACCTGGGTCAGCTCGATGTCGACATCGTCTTCGAGGATCGTCGGGTGGACAACGTCTTCGCTGGTGGCACCAGCTCGGGCTGGGCGGCCTACCAGCCTGGTGAGTTCATCGTGGGGAGGGACTTCACTCCGGCGGAGGTCCGAGAGAACCGAGCGGTCACCGTGCTCTCCAGCGGCCTGGCGGAGGAACTCTTCGGCCAACGCGATCCCATGGGTCGTACCGTGCGGATCGTAAGCCGGAATCGACTCGTACCGTTCACGGTCATCGGCGTCTTCGAGCCCGAAGAGAACATCTTCTCCGGCGCCATCCAGAACTGGGCGGTCTTTCCGTGGACGGCGGCGACACGGCGACTCGGGCGAAGCACCTTCAGTGCCCAGATCCAGGTGGTTCCGGAGGACACCGTGAGCCTCCAACGGGCCCAGGACGACGTGATCCAGGCCATACGCGGCATGCGCGGACTGGGTCCTCGCGACGAGAACGACTTCGGGCTCGTGTCGTCGGCCCAGATCATCGACACCTTCAACCAGGTCACCGCGGTCTTCTTCCTGGTGATCCTCCTTTTGGCCTCCGCCGGCCTCCTCGTCGGCGGCGTCGGCGTCATCGGTATCATGCTGATCTCCGTTACCGAACGGACGCGGGAAATCGGGATCCGAAAGGCCGTGGGCGCCACCAGGCGCGAAATCCTGTGGCAGTTTCTCGTGGAGGCTTCGTTCCTCACCGCTTTGGGAGCGGGCGTGGGACTCCTCATCGGTTGGGGACTCGCAGGGATCGTCGCTCGACTCTCTCCCCTGCCCGCCTCCATTCCGCTCTGGTCGGTGGGAGCGGCCTTGGGCATGGCGGCGCTAACCGGTATGCTGTTCGGACTCCTTCCGGCGTACCGGGCGAGCAGGCTCGAACCCGTGGCCGCGCTCCGCTTCGAGTAGCCTCTCGCCCCGACTGCGGGACGGACGAGCCCCGCTCCGCGGATCAGCCACGCATCCCTCATTCCACCCCGACGATGACGGACAGACCACCTCTCGACATCTTGGCGATCATGGCACACCCCGACGATGCCGAGTTGCTGTGCGGGGGGACACTCATCAAGAGCTCGAGTCGGGGCAAGCGGGTGGGCGTCCTCGACCTCACCAAGGGCGAGATGGGGAGCTCGGGTTCAGCCGCGACCCGTGCCCAGGAGGCCGCGGCGGCCGCCGCCCAGATGCGGCTTGCCGACCGGCGCTGCGCCCAGCTCCCCGACGCGGCGCTGCTGAATGACGCCGAATCGCGAGCGGTCGTCGCCCGACATCTCCGGGAGCTCCGACCCAAGGTCGTCGTGACTCACTGGAAGGTGGGGCGACACCGCGACCACCGGATCACGTCGGAGCTGGTCCGTGACACCTGCTACCTCAGTGGCCTGCGGAATCTCGATGTGCCAGGGGAGCCGTTTCGACCGCTGAAGCTCGTGTACGCGACCTCATTCCGGGAGGATGCCGACCCTCCCACCTTCGTCGTCGACATCTCCGAGCACATGGATCGGAAGCTGGATGTCCTCGGCGAATACTCGTCGCAATTCGAAGGCGCTACCCAGGCGGGAGAGGTCTTCCCCGGTGGGGTTCGGGATCTGTTCACTCAGGTGAAGGCCAAAGCCGCCCACTACGGCTCGCTGATCCGGGTTCCTTACGGTGAGGCCTTCCGTGTGGACGAAGTCATGGCGGTCAAGGAGCTGACGGACCTCTCCGTTTCGACGTACTGAGGGCAGGCCCCGTTCGGCCCGCTCCCGGCGCCACGTAAGTGCTCGGAGGCGCATTGGCGGTCACTCCACGGCTGCTGTGGGTCAAGCGACGGAGCAAGACACCTCGAGGAGCAGCCGTCGCCACGACGGCACGTCGGCGCCTTTGACCCGGAGGAGGCGGGCGTGAGCGATTCCGCCTCGGACCAACCACGGCCAGAGCCACCGTCCGATGTCAGGTGGCAGATGGCCGATCGGCTCCCCGGATGTCAGATGTACCCACACCTCCGGGTCGTCCTGTACCGGGGGATCGGCGATGAGCCGCACTTCGTCTCCCGCGTTGAGATGCTCCAGGTGACGATCCCGGCCGGCGAAGACCGTTCCATGGACGGTGGAGCGGAAACAAGTGGGCTGACCTTCGGGAAACGGCGGAGCGGTAGCTGTCATCGAGTCGGGTTCGGGGTGGTCGGGGGACCCGCAGCGGTGGGGGGTCCGGCCCTGCTCGATTAAGTTATGGGCCGCCCCCGGCGAAGGAAACAGGAACTCCGAGTCAGCGATGGACCCCATCTACCTCGATCATGCGGCCACGACCCCCGTGCGTGACGAAGTCGTCACGGCGATGGCTCCGTACATGTCGCAGGTGTTCGCCAACCCCTCGAGCCTCCACGGCCCAGGCCGTGCAGCGCAGGCCGCATTGGAAAAGGCACGGGAAGACGTAGCTGACGCCATCGGCGCACGTCGAGCCGAGGTGCGCTTCGTACGCGGCGGCACCGAATCGGACAACCTGGCGGTCCTCGGGTCGTGCCGGGCGAGACGGGCTCGATACGGGAAGCCGCCGCAACTCTTCGTGAGCTCCGTCGAGCACAGCGCAGTCCTCGAGGCGGCGGAGCATGCCGAGGCGTCTGGAGACGCTCGCCTCACCGTACTCTCGGTGTCCCCGCACGGAGAGCTGGACCTCGAGCCCCTTCGAGGCCTGGACCGAACAGCGCCTGCGGGAGCCCGGTCCGATTCGGGGTCCGGGAACCCGCCCCCGATCGTATCGGTCATGTGGGTCAACAACGAGACGGGGCTGATTCTGCCGGTGGACGACGTCGTCGACGCCGCAGCAGCTCGGGCCGCCACCGTGCACACCGACGCATCGCAAGCTCTCGGCAAGGTGCCGGTGGACGTTTCGGCGACGGGAGTGGACCTCCTGACGGCGACGGGACACAAGATCCGTGGTCCTCGCGGCACCGGCCTGCTCTGCGTCCGTGAGGGCCTGGATCTGACCCCGCTGCTCTTCGGCGGGGGCCAGGAGCGCTCGCTCCGACCCGGCACCGAAGACGTAGCTGGCGCGGTCGGGCTCGCGGCCGCCGTCCGACTCGCGGTCACCGAGCAAGCGTCGGCGGCCGCCGCGATGGAAGCGCTTCGGCGTCGACTGGAAGAGGGCCTCCTGGGTCGAATCGATGGTATCCGCATCAACGGCGGCTCCGCCCCCCGAGCCGCTCACGTTTCGAGCGTAGGCATCCCCGGAATCTCCGACGGCCAGACCTTGCTCATGGCCCTCGACATGGAGGGGTTGGCGGTTTCCGGTGGCTCTGCCTGCCATAGCGGCGTCGACAAGGGCAGCCACGTCATCGAGGCGCTGTATGGGGGAGATGACGACCTGGCCACCGTCCGATACTCCTTCGGGGCGTCCACCACCGCCGCCGAGATCGATCGCGCCATTGCCGTCACGGTCGCCGTAGCGGGACGCCTCCGGACAAGCGCGGAGGACGCCGCATGAATCGGGTCCTGGTAGCCATGTCGGGTGGAGTGGATTCGTCGGTGGCGGCGGCGCTTCTCGTCGAGGCCGGTCACGAGGTGGTGGGCGTAACCATGAAGACCTTCTGCTACTCTGACATCCCGAGCCACGGGAAGACCTGTTGTGGACTGGACGGGATCATGGACGCCAGGAGGGTGGCGGACACCCTGGGAATCGCCCACTACGTCTTCGACGTGGAGGAGGACTTCACCCGCGACGTCATTGACGACTTCGTAGCCGAGTACGCCCGCGGCCGCACACCGAATCCGTGTGTTCGCTGCAACAGCAATACGAAGTTCCGCGACCTCTTCGAGCGGGGGCGCGCCCTGGGCTGCGATGGAATCGCAACCGGACACTACGTGCGTATCCACCACCACGAGGAGGGGTCGCGCCTCCTCCGTGGCCTCGACGACGCCAAGGACCAGTCCTACTTCCTCTGGGGTCTGCCGCCGTCCATGCTGCCTACTCTCCTCTTCCCCCTGGGGGAACTCACCAAGGCCGAAGTTCGCGCCCGGGCAAGAGACCTGGGGTTGGTCACCGCCGACAAGCCCGAGTCTCAGGAGATCTGTTTCGTCCCCACGGGCGACTATCGCGACCTCCTGAAGAAGCGACTGGAGACCATCCACCCCGCACTCGAGCCGGGTCCCCTGGTCACCAGTGAGGGTGAAGTGGTAGGGAAACACTCGGGCTACGCTGGATTCACCGTGGGTCAGCGGAAGGGGCTGGGAGGCGGATTCCCCGATCCCATGTTCGTTCTCCAGATCCGGGCCGACACGCGAGAGGTCGTCATCGGCCCCCGGGAGGAGCTCTTCCGCGATCTGGTGAAGGTACAGGAGGTGAACTGGCTCGGCCACGCGCCAGAGCCCGGTCATCGGGTACGAACCCAACTCCGGTATAGGGCGCCCCTCGTGGAGGCGACCGTGCGGGCCGCAGACGTCGAGGATGACATGATTCTCGAACTTGACGAGGCGCAACCGGCCATCACGCCCGGGCAATCAGCCGTCGTTTTCGAAGGCGACCGCGTCCTCGGCGGTGGCCGTATCGCAGGCGCGGCTCTCGGGGCCGCTCTCTGATCGCTCGGAGGCAACAGCGTGGAGCCTGAGTCTCTCCTCGCGGCCCTCGCCGACTTCGACGGGACGGGCACGGATTTGCTGGAGTCGGTCCGAGCGTCGCACGCTCCGACCCACGAACTCGTCGCGACCCTCATCGAAATGGCAGGTAGCGGCGATTCCACGATGCGTGTGGCCGCAACGTGGCTCCTCGGCAGCCGTGGCGTCAGCGCTGGTGGATCCGGCGCCGTCGGTAAGAGCCAGGGCAAGGAAGATCACCGAGGAGCGGTAGATCTGTGGGAAGGAACGCCGCCCAGTCCGTCTGGGATTCCGGTCAGTGCCGGAGGCCGGTCGCCTCGGCAAACTCCTCCATGGCCTTTTGCTCTTCGTCGGAGAGCTTCTCTGGCACGGTGATCTGGACCTCCACGTACTGGTCGCCCCTCCGCTCTCCCTTTTCGATCCCCTGCCCTCTGACACGGAACTTCGTGCCCGATTGGGTACCCTCGGGGATGTTGAGCACGACCTTCTTCCCGGAAATCGTCTTCACGCGGATCTTCGACCCCAGGGTGGCCTGCACGATGTTGATGGGCACCGAGACGTGGATGTCGAGGCCTTCGCGTCGGAAGAAGCGATGGGGCTTCACCTTATAGGTGATGATGAGATCGCCTGGTGGACCACCTGCGCGTCCCCGTTCGCCCTGACCGGAGAGACGCACCTTGGAGGCCGTCTCGACACCGGGACGCACATTGAGGGAGATCTTGCGCTGCTGACGAACGGCACCCCGACCCGCGCACGACGGACACGGGGTCTCCGGTAGCTTGCCACGTCCGAAGCAGGCCGGACACGGACGCTTCACCGCGAAGCCCCCCTGCCCGAACGATACGTTGCCACTGCCACCGCATTCTTCACAGCGCTTCAGAGAGGTGCCCGGCTTGGCTCCATCGCCTCCGCACGTCGCGCAATCCTCGGTGATGGCGACGTTGACAGAGATCTTGCCGCCGCGCGCCGCCGTGAGGAAAGGGATCTCCACGACATACTCGACGTTTTCCCCCTTCTGTCGACCGGTGGGCTTCTTGGCCCCGCCCGGCGCAGCACCGCCCTCCTGACCCTTCTTGCCCAGGTCGAAGAGCGAACTGAACAGGTCGGAGATGTTGCCGAACCCGCCCTGGAGGTCGTCGAAGGAGAAGCCCGGGTCGCCTGGGGCGCCGCCTCCGGGAGGCCGCGGACCGCCGCGGGGAGCCCCGGCGCCGAAGCCACCCAGCCCACCGAAACGTCGCATCTGGTCGTACTGTTTCCGCTTCTTGGGGTCGCTGAGCACGGCATACGCCTCACCGACCTCCTTGAAGCGCTCGGCCGCCTTCGGATCGTCGCGGTTGGCGTCAGGGTGGTACTTCTTGGCCAGCTTCCGATACGCCTTCTTGATCTCCGCCGCGTCGGCCTTCTCGCTGACGCCCAGGATCTTGTAGAAGTTCTTCGCGCCGGCCACGGGTCGTCAGCCCCGGGTGTACACGCTCACCCGGGCTGGCCGGACGAGGGTGCCTTTGAGGGAGTAGCCCTTCTGGAAGACCTGAGCCACGGTGTCCACCTGCGCGTCGGTCTCGGCGGGGACGCGCATCATGGCCTCCATCCGTTCGGGATCGAAGGCCTCACCCTCCGGATCGACCATCTCGACCCCGGCCTCCTCCAGCTGGCGCATGAATTTCCGCTCGACCAGGTCGATCCCCTCCATGATCGCCTCCACAGAGGCATTCGAAAGGTCGAGGTCGGCGACCCGCTGGAGGTCGTCGAGAACGTCGAGGAGCTTTCCGACGAGATCGCCCTGGGCCCGAGTCCACGCCGACATCCGCTCTTGCTCGCTCCGTCGACGGAAGTTGTTGAACTCGGCGACGAGCCTGAGGTGGCGATCGTTCAGGGCGTCGAACTCTGACTGGAGACCGCTGCGGTCCGCCACACCGTCTCCCGTGGAGGACGCGCGTCCCCGGGCCTCGTCGGCGGTCCCCTTCGGTACGGCTTCGTCATGGACGTCAGCCGACTGCACACCGCCTTCGCCGGTAGCGGAAGCCCCCGCCTCCGCCGTCGGATCACCTTCCTCCTTGCTGGCCGCACCGTCCTTTTCGGTGGCGGCCTCCGGGTTCACTCCTACCGGATCGGAATCAGACCCGCCGGCGTCCGAGGCCTCCGAGTCCACGGTCTCGTCGTGGTTGGTCGTCTGTTCGGTCATCCTGAGCCTTCGATGCGTTGGGTGCGGCGAAGGAGAGTCCCATCGCCAGCGTGAAAAGATACAAGGTAGAGGGTCTGGGGTTCAGACCCCCTCACCCCCACCGACGAGCCGCCTGTACACGGCTGCGAGGGCAGCCTGCGCGGCCCTTTCCCGCACGGCTTCCCTGTCGCCTGAAAAGCGGTGTAACGAGGCGCGGGCCTCATCGTGCACGCTGGTGGAAATCCATACGGTCCCTACGGGCTTTTCTTCACTCCCGCCACCGGGTCCCGCCACCCCGGTAACGCCTACGCCCACCTCGACGTCGAACCGAGAGACGACGCCGATAGACATCTGGCGAGCCACGACTTCAGAAACGGCACCATCACGCTCCAGCTCCTCAGACGAGACGTCGAGTTCGCCCACCTTGACTGCGTTGTCGTAGGCCAGGATCCCTCCCACGAAGATCTCCGACGCTCCAGGAAGATCGGTCAGCCGCTTCGCCACCAGTCCACCCGTGCAGCTCTCAGCCACGGCGAGGCGCCAGCCACGACGCCGAAGCTGCCGCGACACCGCCTCGGCGATGTCCCCGCCGTCGGCTTCGAAACGCCAAGGTCCCAGAACCTCGTCGAGAGCCGCGATGAGCCGATCGAAACGAACATCCGCGTCGTCGGCCGATCCACCCCGGACGGTGAAACGGAGGTCGACCCCCTGGAGGTCAGGGAGGTAGGCCAGGTCGATCCCCTCCTTGAGGTCGTCGGCAACGGACCCCAGCTTCGGCTCCAGCCGCTCGGCGAGGCTCGTCTCCGCCAACCCTGTGGTGTGGACCACGCGATGGTGGGTCGGAGGGCCCGAGAGGGCGTTCAGATGCTCGGCAAGGGCTCCCTCGACGATGTCCTTCAACTCCGCGGGTACACCCGGCAGGAGCACGACATGGACATCGTCGACCTCCAGCAAGATCCCCGGGGCCGTCCCGGAGGGATTCTCCAATGCGCGGGCGCCGCGGGGGACCTCAGCCTGGCCACGGCTCCTCCGTGGCACATCGTCATATCCGGAGCTCCGAAAATGGCTCTGAAGCCGCTGCTGCACCCCGGCATCGACGACCAACTCCCTCCCGAATCGCCGAGCGACGACTGCCTTCGTGAGGTCGTCCGGCGTAGGTCCCAGCCCCCCCGTCACGATGACGAGATCGGCCGCGTCCATGGCCAGATCGAGCGACTCCTCGATGTCTGCGGCAACGTCACCGACCGTGTAGCCTCGGACGACCCGAATTCCCCGTGCGCTCAGATGCCGGCCGAGCCACGCCGCGTTGGAGTCCACCGTTTCGCCGAAGAGGAGCTCGTTTCCGACACTGATGACGGCCGCGGTGGTTCCGCCCTGTTCCAACACGTCAGTCCTTGATCCCGACGACCCTGCGGTATGACCAGAGGTAGTCGATCATGGAATAGACGGTCAGCACGATGGCTACGGCGAGCGTCACCGCGACCCACGCCCGGAGGCCGGTATCGAAGAAGCCCCAGAACCATCCGCTCCACGCCTCCTGGGCGCCGAGCCGGGACAGGGGATACCAGAGGAGGAGTCCACCGATGAAGAACATCTGAAACAGGGCCTTACGCTTCCCGGCCACCCCGGCAGCGATGACGACGCCCCGGCGAGCCGCGTACGCCCGAAAGACCGTGATGAACAGCTCGCGGCCAAAAATGACGACGAGCACCCACAGGGGGAACGGACCCCACCACGGGACGGCGTCCAGTACCTCGCCCCGATGGGAGATGACGTAGAACGGAATGAGTGTCACCACCAGCAACAGCTTGTCGGCGATGGGATCGAGGAGCTTTCCCATATCGGTGATCTGGTCGTAGCGCCGGGCCAGATACCCGTCCCAGACGTCGGAAAGGCCCGCTGCGAAGAAGAGGCCGAATGCGGCGAAGCGGGCCGTCAGGCTCGGGGAAAGAGCGAGCCAGAAGATCACCGGGCAGATGGCGATCCGCGAAACGGTGATGACGTTCGGCAGGTTGATGCGGCTGGCGCTCACGACGATGTCACCGTTCCCCGAAGCCCGGCGCGGCCCCGGAGATCTATGAGAGCTCTTCGACGACCAACTTGCTTACGCACGAGAGCGTCTCGAAGACACCCGTGCCATCGATGGCCACCGCCTCGAAGTCCGGAACGCCCATGGGGTTGATCTGAGCGCGGAGGTCTTCCGGCGCAAGAATGTCATCGAGGTCGCGCTTGTTGTACTGGATGGCGAAGGGAATCGTCTCGAGATCGTACCCGTATGTCTCGAGGTTCTCGTAGAGGTTGTGCATCGACTCGATGTTGGCCTCCGCCCGGGCTGACTGTGAGTCCGCGACGAATACGATCCCATCGACGCCCTTCAGGATGAGGCGCCGGCTCGCGTTGTAGTACACCTGCCCCGGCACCGTATACAGGTGGAAGCGGGTCTTGAATCCCCGCACCTCGCCCAGGTCGATGGGGAGGAAGTCGAAGAAGAGCGTTCGCTCAGTCTCCGTAGCCAGGGAAATCATCTTCCCCTTGGTATCCGGATTCACCCGCGAGTAGATGTACTCCAGGTTCGTGGTCTTGCCGCCCAGACCCGTCCCGTAGTACACGATCTTGCAGTTGATCTCACGTGAGGCGTAGTTGATCATCGACATGGGTCGACACTACCTCCCCAGATTCTTGCAGCGTGTGGTCACGGGATCTCCGTTTCGGTCCTGAAGAGAAGGGCACGGCAGTCCGACGTCACGCGCCCTGAGGGCGGTCCGAGAACGGACGACGGTTCTAAACTCGGCAGGCCCGACGCGAGGTGCAAGGCTCCCGATTTCACGCGGATTCTGCTTTGACACCAATCCTTCGAGCGTCTGCTTCTTCCAACATCCGATCGACGATGGCCTGGGCTCTCTCGCGAAGCATGCGACGAGGTTCCCAGGCGATGAAGTCGTGGAGGAGCCGAATGAGATCGACTGAAGCAGGTTCCCTGCCGATGTGCCCGAGAGCCGCGAGTCGCTTGAACGCCCGGGGGCTGAAGAGATCCCGCTGGTACCGGGAGATCTGTCCACGGATGATCACCGCGGCCAGCGCGCCCGCCGCCGCCGCGGCGAGCACCGTCAACCCTGCTGTTCGTAGCCTCTTGTCCATCATCAAATTTCTCGGCGGCCGGCGAGGGCCTGAGCGATTGTCGTACCATCAACGTATTCGAGATCGCTGCCTACCGGAATCCCGCGAGCCAGCCGGGTAACCCGGGGACCAAAAGGACGGATCTCCTGTTCGAGAAAGACCGATGTCGCTTCTCCCTCCACGGAGGCGTTCGTCGCAAGGATGACCTCCTGGATCTCTCCCGCCGCATCGTCGATACGGCTCAGAAGAGTCGCGACGTTGAGTTCGTCGGGCCCGACACCGTCCAGCGGTGAGAGCCGGCCGCCGAGGACGTGGAAGAGCCCGCGATACTGGCCTGTTCGTTCGATGGCACTCACTTCGTACGCCTCCTCAACAACGCAGAGGAGCGAGCGGTCCCGCCGCGGATTGAGACAGATGTCGCAAACGTCTTGCTCGGTGAAATTGCCGCACACCGTGCACGAGCGGACTTTTTCGGCCAGATCCATCAAAGCCCGGGCGATTCTCCGCGGGTCTTCCTTCGAGCCCTTCATGAGGTGATGGACGAGGCGGAGGGCCGTCTTGGAGCCGATGCCCGGCAGTCGCGACAGCTCATCGGTGAGCCTATCGATGGCGGACATGGGCGCGGGGATCGAGTGGAGGTGGATGGAGTCGGGGAGCGCGGAGGCGGAGAAGAGGCCGCAGCCCCGCGAAGCCTCGGACTAGAAGAGCTTGGGCAGCCCGGGGATGTTCATGGGCAGCCCACCGGTCGTCTTCCGCATCTCCTTCTCGTACTCTGCCTGAGCCTTGTTCTGGGCTTCGCTCATGGCCGCGAGGACGAGATCCTCGAGCATCTCCACATCACGCGGGTCCACGCAGGTAGGATCGATCTGGACCTGCTTCGCATGCCCCTTTCCGTCGACCGTCACGGTGACCATGCCACCACCCGAAGACGCGGAGACCGTCTTCGACTCGAGGGACTCCTGGAGCTCCGTCATCTTCGACTGAAGCTGCTGGCTCAACTGCATGAGCTGAGAGAGATCGGTCATGGAATCGTAGGGGACTGCGAGGAAAGGCCGGGCTTTCAATCCATCAGCTCGAGGTCGAGTTCTTGTACCGCCCGCTCCAGGCGGGGTTCCTGCCGAAACAGGGCCTTCAGTGTATCCGAACGGACCTCCTCCACGGTGACTCTCCGCTCGGGGTCCGGGGCCTCGCCCAGGGCTTCCACCCTCAACTCGGGGCGGTGCCCGAGGTGTCGGGCGAGCCCTTCGGCGATGCTGGCGCGCACCGCCGGCTCATCCAGTCGTTCGGCGGCTGGACCGGTCGGGACCACGATCACGAGCCTGCCATCGTCGTCGGTGGCCACCTCGGCTGCATGGAGGTAGGGCCTCAGGCCTCGGGGGAAGTCCGATCCGGCTTCTAGCCAAAAGCCCCATGCGGTCGCCGGATCGTCGGTTGTCCGTAGCGGAGGGGCGACCACGGGGTGTGGGTCGGCCGCAGCCTCGCCCGCATCGGTGGTCCCGGGGGCTTCGCCGCCCGAGCTCTCCGCGTGGACCTCTTCGCCCTCCTTGTCTGCCACGCTCGAGGCGGAAGCCCCTCCCCCAGGCACCGCTCTCGAGTCGCCTCCGCTCCCTCTGGACGCACCCGAGCCGTTCGACTCCGTCCCAGAAGACCCTGCACCACCCCTCGAGGGGGGCGCACCGCCAAGAGCACCGATGAGCTCCTCCAGCTGCACGGTCCGGTCCAGAAAGCTCATGCGAAGGAGGAGCATCTCGATGGGAAGTCGTGGATTGGGGCTGCGGCGCAGACTGCCTTGGCTCTCGAGGTCTGCCGCCGCGGAGAGCATCCGAACCAGGTCGCCGACGGCGAAGCGGCTCGCACGCTCCAGCAGCTGGTCCCTGAGTCCGCCCTGCACGTCGACGTCGGCCTCCGGGGCCAAGCGCAGTCGAAGCAGCACCCGAAGAATGTCGAGTAGACCGTGGTAGAACTCCACCAGATCGTAGCCTTCATCGACCAACTGCTGGATGAGGCTGAAGACCTCCTCGTGCCGACTCTCGGCGAGGATGTCCAGAAGCTCCACGTACCGTTCGTCCTCCACGAGACCCAGGACGCGCCTGACCGAATCCAGATCGACCTCGCCCCCGGTCAGGGACAGCACCTGATCCAGGAGTGACAGCGCGTCCCGCATGCCACCGTCGGCCTTCCGCGCGATGACGCGAAGGGCCTCCAACGGGGCGCCCGAGCCCTCGGCACCCAGAACCCGCTGGAGCTGGGCGACGATGTCGGACACGCCGATCCGGCGGAAATCGAAACGCTGGCATCGAGAGAGAATGGGCGCAGCGGCCTGCTGGATCTTCTGGGGCTCGGTCGTTGCGAAGACGAAGATGACCCGCGGAGGTGGCTCCTCGAGGATCTTCAGCAAGGCGTTCCACGCCTCCCGGGTGAGCATATGGGCCTCGTCGACGATGTAGACCTTGGTACGGCCGTCCGCCGACGGCGAGTACATCGCCCGCTCCCGGAGATCCCGAGCGTCATCGACGCCGCGGTTGGAGGCCGCGTCGATCTCGACGACGTCGAGGGCCGTGTGGCCACCCCAGATCCTCCCACAGCTGTCGCACGTTCCACACGGCTCGCCATCGTCGCTCCGATCGGGGCAGTTGAGGGCCATGGCGAGGACGCGGGCGAGGGTCGTCTTCCCTACACCCCGGGGACCGCAGAAGAGGTAGGCGTGGCCAACACGGTCGGTGGCCACCGCCCGGCGCAACGTCTCCGAGACGTGCTCCTGGGTCGACACCTCGGCGAAGGAGCGCGGCCGGTGCTTTCTGGCTAACGCCTTGTGAGTCAAGAGCTTGACCCCGATGACTTAACCCTGAGTGTGAACAAAAAAATGCCCCAGGCGACCCGCAGCGACGATCACCGCACTTACCGCTGCTACCTGCGGGGTCCTGACGGGATTCGTGAGCTTTCGCCCTGCGGACCTGGGGCACCTTCGAAGCTACCCGAGGCGTGGATCGAGGTCAACGTGAGTCGAACGCGTTGGGGGCGGGGCCGTGGCGCCTCACCGCCCGCCTGGCCATGGTGGCGCCCGCTCCATCGAGTCACGGTGGAGCATGTCGAAGTCCCCCTCGAAGCCCGCCGACCGGACGAGACCGGACGTCGTCCCCTTCCCCCCACACGACCTGGGTGCGTGGGGGGAAACGACAGCTGCCCGGCGGTTGGTGTCCGACGGGTGGGCCATCGTAGAGCGGAATCTCTGCTGGGGGCGTCGGGAGATCGATCTCGTGGTCAGGCGAGGATCACTGCTCGCCTTCGTCGAGGTGAAGACGCGGTCCTGCGCCGGATTCGGTGGCCCCGAGGGAGCGGTAACGTGGAAGAAACGACGGGAGATCGAGGCCGTGGCGCGCGCCTACCTCGCCCGACACCCGGGCCTGGACCTCGACATCAGATTCGACGTCATCGCCATCGTGTGCGACGTCCGCCGCCGCGTGCTCTCCTACGTGCACATCGAAGGCGCTTGGCGACCCGACGCCTGACGGATCCACGCCAGCGGGTTGGACCTGTTCGTCGTGGGCAACACCACACGCCCGATTCAGGAGCCGGCCGGAACGGTCGGCCGCAGTGGAGGCGTCAGATCCCGGTCGATGGCCTTGGCAATGACCCGGATCTGTTCCATGAGTTCGGCGAACTGCTGGGGGTAGAGCGACTGGGCCCCATCGGACATGGCCTGTGGCGGATCCGCGTGCACCTCGATCATTAGACCGTGTGCGCCGGCGGCGACCGCCGCACGGGCCATGGGAATCACCTTCGAGCGCAACCCCGTGCCGTGACTCGGATCGGCGATGATGGGAAGGTGAGAGAGGCTCTGTACCACCGGAATGGCGGCCAGGTCCAGGAGGTTGCGCGTGTGCTTCGCGAAGCTCCTGACACCCCGCTCACACAGGATCACCTCGTCGTTGCCCTCGGCGATTATGTACTCCGCGGCAAGCAGGAACTCCTCGATGGTGGCGGACATTCCCCGTTTTAGAAGTACCGGCTTACCCGACCGTCCGGCGCGCCGCAGAAGGGGATAGTTCTGCATGTTTCTCGCGCCGATCTGAATGACGTCGGCGTACTCGGCGACCAGATCGGCGCCATCGGGATCGAGAGCCTCGGTCACGACCATCATGCCCGTTTCTTCCCTGGCCCGTGCGAGGTACTTCAGTCCTTCAAGGCCCAGGCCCTGGAAGGAGTAGGGCGATGTCCGGGGCTTGAAGGCTCCGCCGCGGAGGATCGTGGCCCCCATGTCCCGCAGAACGTGGGCAATATCGACGATGGCCGCCTCGCCTTCCACAGCGCACGGGCCCGCCATGAGCACAAGGTCCGAGCCCCCGACGACCGTACCGTTGGGAAGGGTGATGACGGTGTCGTCTTCCTTCCACTCACGGGACACCTGCTTGTACGCGTGCGTGACGGGTATGACTTCCAGGACGCCGGACAGGACTTCGAGGCGCGCCGAATCCACGCCCCCGTCGTTGCCGATGAGGCCCACCGCGGTGCGCTGGCCACCGGGTATGGGCCTGGCACCGTACCCCATGTCTTCGATCGTATCGACAACCGCCGAAATCTGTTCTTCGGTGGCGTTGTGCCGCATCACTACCAGCATCGGATTCGCCCTGCATAAGCGTGAAAGCCCCAGCTCGGGGCGAGAGCCCGGTTCGCGGGCCCCGAAGTCTAAGGGGCGCCGTCCAACCGATCCATGGTTACCCCCGACGGAGTCATTCGCACCCTTGCACCGTCCCAGGCAGCCCGCACCCGTCCCGGGTAGAATCGACGCACCGCCTCCACCGCCTCATGGGGGAGTTGGGGCGGGTAGACATGGCTCAAGAGCAGGAGGTCAGGGTTCGCCTCACGAGCCAGCCGTGCAACCCCCGAAGGCGAAAGGTGGGTATCGAGTTCGGGAGGATCGACAAGAGCGCACTCGGCGATGAGGACGGCACAGCCTTCGAGGAAGCCGGGGAGCGTGTCCGAGGGCCCCGTGTCACCGGTGTAGCCGACCACGAGGTCGTCGTCATTCCCGTCGACGGCGGGGATGGTCAGACGAAGCGCCACCGACTCAGGCGTGTGGGGCGTATCGTGCACGTCCAGACGCATTCCTTGGTCGTCGCATGTCCAACTCGCGCCTGGATCGAGCTCCACGACCGTGAGGGGTCGGCTCGGCGCCAGGATCCAGGGGCCGTGGAGGACCGCCATGGCCTCGAGACGGCTCTGGAGGCCCCGGGGGCCCACGATGGTGAGCGGAGTGGCCGCTTCCTCGTACCTGTAGGCAGCCAGCAGCGCCGGCAGATCCGACAGGTGATCCGGATGGAAATGGGTGAGCGCCACGGTATCGATGGCGCGCCAGTCCACACCCGCACGAGGAAGTCCATGAAGGGCTCCCGAGCCGACGTCCATGAGGATGCTGTGGGTTGTCGGGGCCTCTACCCGGACATGGAAGCTCGCCGACCCGCGATCCGGATCGGGCAGTAGAGTACCAGCTCCAACGACCGTGAGAGTCGCCGCGCGACGTGCCGACACGTTCGGGCTCAGGCGGCTCCTGCCGCCTGGAGCGCCTCTTGGAGTCGGACACCCACGATGGTGCTGACTCCCGGCTCCTCCATGGTCACGCCGTAGATCCAGTCCGCCGCTTCGATGGTGCGCGGGTTGTGGGTGATCACCACGAACTGCGTCTGGCTGCTGAACTCCTGGAGAAGCCGGATGAAGCGCCCGATGTTGTTCTCGTCCAGCGGGGCGTCGACCTCGTCGAGAACGCAGAAAGGACTGGGCTTCACCAGGTAGATGCCGAAGAGGAGCGATAGTGCCGTCAGCGCCCGCTCACCCCCGGACAACAGATCGATCCGCTGCGTCTTCTTGCCCCGGGGAGACGCGTGGATCTCGATGGGGGACTCCAACGGATCGTCCTCGTCCTGCAGCCAGATGTCGGCCTCGCCCCCCTCGAAAAGCCTGATGAAGGTGGCCCGGAAGTTCTCCCGGATCTGGCCGAACGTTCCCATGAAGAGCTCCGTCGCGGTCTTGTTGATCTCCCGGATCGCGGACCGGAGGTCGTTACGCGCCTCGACGAGGTCGGTATGCTGGCCGGTGAGGAATTCCAAGCGCTCGCTCTCCTCGGCATGCTCCTCAACCGCAAGCATGTTGACCGGCCCGATGCGATCCAGGGCGACGACCAGATCCTGGAGCTCGCGCTCGAGGTCCTCGGGCTCACCCTCGATGGGCTCGGCTTCTTCGAGGAGTCGCTCCAGGGGGCGGCCCCACTCACCCTCCAGTCGCTCACGGATCCGCTCGATCAGGCCGACGAGTTCCTGCTGTTCGAGTTCGAGGGCATGGCGTCGATCGGTGGCCGCCCGCTCCTCGGTGCGTGCCTCGCGCACTCGTTTCTCGGCTGCACGCAGCGCCTCGGAGATCCCCTGTAGCGCTTCGTCCTTTGCTCGAACTTCCGCTTCCGCACCGGTGCGTTCTGTGAAAAGCCGCTGAGTGGCCTGAGCCCCCTCTTCCCGCACGCTGGCGACCTCGGCCTGCTCATTTCCGAGTCCCTCTTCCTCCCGATTCAGCGCCTCGACCCGGCCGGCTGCCTGAAGCTTCGACCGTTCCACCGATTCGAGGCGGTCGTCGAGGCGGGACAGGTCTCCTTCGAGACGTGCCACATCCACCGCGAGACGCGCCTCCTCCGCGCGAGCGGTCTCCCACTCCTCCTGGACGGCTTCGACTGCTGCTCGGGCCGATTCCCGGGCCGCCTGGAGGCTGGACTCCTGCTCGAGAAGGACGCCCCGGTCCTCCCGCGCCTCCCTGGCACGTTCGAGCGCGCGCGTGCGGGCTCCCTTGGTGCCTTCCACCTGCCGGGCGAGTTCGTCGCGAAGGCGGTCCATCCGTCCTCGCCTGTCGGACTGCTCCGCCAGGTCGCCGTGGAGCTTGCGATGTTCGTCCTCGGCGGCCTGCCGGGCACTACGCGCCACGGTGAGGCCCTCCTCCGCGTCACGGAGTTCGGCCTCGGCAGCCACCCTGCGGGACACCGCTTCAGCCGCATCCCTTTCGGCCTGCTCCAACTCCGGCCGCAGCCGCCCGAGGCGTTCCTTGCGCTCGAGAACCCCCGAGGCCCCTGACGGGTTGCCGACACGAAGGACACCGTCGCGTTCGGTGACGGGGACGCTTCGCTGGGAATCGGGGGTCTCCACGCCGCCGAGCAGAGCCCGCACCCACGGCGCACCTTCGCCGGAGAGTTGGATCCGAGACAGTAGACCGCCACGTCCCTCCTCGGCTCCCGCGGGGAGCCGATCCAACGAGAGCAGGATGAGCCCTCCTCCTCCGCCCCACTCGTCTGTGAACCAGTCGAGGATCCGCTCCACAGCAGCCTGATCTCGGACGACGACGGCGCTGGCCAGGGGACCCAGGTACGCTTCGACAGCGGCGGTCGAATCGGCATCGGCGGCGATGCTGTCGAAGAGGGCGCCGACGACTCCGCTGCCGCCGTAATCGAGGGCGGCGCGCACGACGGGCTCCACACCCTCCTGATCTCGTTCCAAACTTTCGAGGGCGGAAACCCGGGCCGCCAGAGCATCGACGCGATCGGTCGCTTCCCGGTCGGCGCGTCGGGCCTCGGCAAAGGCCGTCCTGGCCTCGTCCACTCGGCCGTGGGCCGCCTCGAAAACCGACCCGGCAGAGGTCAGGTCGCTCGAGAGCTCCTCCAGCCGTCCGGAGAAAAGGTCACCCTGAGACTCGAGTTCGGAGAGAGTGTCGGCTGTATTGGTCAGCTCGCCTCTAACCTGTTCCAGACGTCGTGCCAGCTCCTCGGCCTGGGCGTCGGCGGCCTCGGCATCGCCCTCCAGCTGAGCTACTCGACGGGCGATCTCACGTCCACGGGCCTCGACGCCCTCCAGGGCCACCCGGGCAGCCTGCAAACGTTCGCGCACGTCCCTTGCCTCGGCTGCCTTCTTGTCGGCGACAGCGCTATGCTTCGCAAGCTCGGCGGCAGCTTCCTCCCGCCGCTCCCGGAGCTCGGCTTCCTCCGCTCCGAAGCTCGACGCGCGTTCCCGGGCCTCATTGCGCTCCTCATCGATCTGGGCGAGGCGCCGCTCGGCGTAAGTGGCTCGCTCGTCGGCCACGGCAAGGTCCCGCTCCCAGCGAACGAGCTCCTCGCGAACGCCCTCCAGGACCTTCGCGGCGGCGATCCGCTCCTTCTCGGCATCGACCTCCCGCAGTCGCAAGGCCTCGTAGTCGGCCTCGGCGGCGGCCAGCTCGGCTGCCATGCCCCGCTCCGTCTTCTGATCGCCGGACAGGTCCTCGCGCACCCCCTCGAGTCGGTTCTGCAGGCTGTCCAGCCGGTACCTGACAACGGTCACTTCGACATCGAGGCGCCGCTTCCGGTACTCCGTGTACCGCTGAGCCTTACCCTTTTGACGAGCCAGGGACCGCACCTTCGTCTGCACCTCGGAGATGACGTCTTCGAGGCGCTGGAGGTCCATCTCGGCTCGTTCCAGGCGCCGGACGGCCGCCTTTCTCCGGTCCTTGTATTTCCCGATACCCGCCGCCTCCTCGAAGAGCCCTCGCCGCTCTTCAGCCCGGTCCGAGAGGATGGCATCGATCATCCGGTTCTCGATGATGGCGTAGGCGTTGGCCCCCAGTCCCGTGTCCCGGTAGAGGTCCACCACATCCCGAAGTCGGACCGTGGATCGGTTGATGGAGTAGTCGCTGCCGCCGTCGCGGTAAACGTCCCGGCCGATCTCCACCTCCTCGAAGGGAACCGGCAGCGCCCCGTCCTCATTGGTCACCGTCAACGAAACCGAGCCTCGATTCACCGGACGGCGGTTCACGGAGCCCTGAAAGATGGCTTCCTCCATCTTCGCACCCCGGATGGCCGTGGGGCGCTGCTCGCCGAGGACCCAACGGATGGCGTCGGAGATGTTGGACTTCCCGCAGCCGTTGGGGCCTACGACGGCGGTGATGCCCTCGTGAAACTCCACTGTCGTCGCGTCGGCGAAAGACTTGAAGCCCTGGAGTTGGAGCTTTTTGAGCTTCATGGTCGTCCCGCTGATCCCAGGGTAAGGCGTCGGGTCATAAGACGGCGGTGAGGAGGTAGCCCAGACCCACCGCCGCAAGGAGGGTGGCGACCAGGAGGAGGATGACCCTGCCCATGCCGCTGTCGCCGACCACAGGGGTCGCCAACGAATCGGAGGTGGTCGTGCTCTCACCTCTCCGCGTCGTGCTCTCGCCTCCACGCGCCGTGCTCTCGCCTCCACGCGCCGTGCTCTCCCCTTCACGCGCCGTGCTCTCCCCTCCACGCACCGTGCCCGCCGCCGATACCTCCAACGGTACCGCCGGCCTGCGTGCCTCCGCTCCCATCTGGGCCGCGACCCAAGCGGCGGTTCCACTCCCCACCCCCGTCACGGCTCTCACCATGGGGAAGAACTCCTGGAGTGCTGGAGGCGCTGGATCTTCCGCGCCCCCAAGGAGCACGATGTCGGGGGCGGACCCCAGAAAAGCCGACGTTTCCGGGTCGACCACCCGCAGGTAGAGAAGGACCAATACCTCGGCCTCGGTCATGCCCGCGGCCAGCCGGGGCCAGCGTCCACTCGTCACCACAGCGGCGGGATCGGCGACGGGCGTTCCAGCGGTGATGAGAAAGAAGCCATCGTCGTCCACCGACCGAGCGACACGGGCGATGGACGCACCGTACAGTGCGGCATCCGACAGCCCTTCACGGTTCTCGAGGCCAACGGCCTCATGAAGGGAGGGGGCCCGCAGCGCGGCGTCGACGAGGATCACCCTGCGCCCGGAGGCGCTCCATGACCGCGCGAGGTCGACCGCGGCACCAGCCGCCCACCCCTGCGAGGTCCCTGTTTCCGTAGC
>JABDLS010000139.1 GCA_013002885.1 Gemmatimonadota bacterium
GGCTTCGTCGGACAGGGTCTCCCAAACCGGCGCTCCCGCGAGGACTCCGTCGTCACTGAGCCAGAACTCGTCCTCTTCTTCGGCTTCGACCACCATCTCCACGCCGGCGTCCAGTCCCGAGTCAGGGCCCGGCCCGGCCGTGATACCGATCCCCAGAGCCAGCGCTGCGACAGCCGCCGCGGAAACACCCCACCACGGCTTTGACACCATCCGAGGGGCCCTCCGGACCCGGCTCACCACCGCATGACTGAGGTCCATCGGGACCTCCGGGCGAGTCGCAAAGAGCATGCGCGCGAGCTCCAACTCCCCGCCACACTCGAAGCAGCCCGCAGCGTGCGATTCGACGAGCGTCGTCGTCGCCTCGTCGGCCCGCGCCGCGCCGACATCGGGGATCAGCTCCCTCACTGTGCCACACTCACTCTGACTCATTGCATCAACTCCCTGAGGCGCCGGATTCCGTGAAAGTAGTTCACGCGGGCCGCGCCTTCGCTGGACCCGATCAGCTCTCCGATCTCGCGGAAGCTGAGTCCTTCATCGATCCGCAACGCCACCGAAAGACGCTGCTTCTCCGGCAACTGCTCCATCATTCGTCTCGCTCTGCTCGACTCATCGATGATCTCCACGGCCTCCGACACGTCTTTCTCGTCCGAAGCCACCGGTCCGACCTCGTCCAGTGCGCTTTCCCTTCGTCGCTTCGCAGACCGGAGGGCGCCTCGTGCCTCGTTGGCTACAATCGTCCCCAACCAGGTACGGAAGGCCGCGTCTCCTCGAAATCCGTCCAGTGCTCGAAACGCCTTCAGGAAGCCGTCCTGCACGACGTCCATTGCTGTGTCTTCGTTCCTCGTGATGGAAAGTGCCACACGATACGCCATGTCCTGGTGACGTCGAACGAGCGCGCCCAGAGCGGCTTCGTCTCCCGAGCGGCCTCGCTCGACCAGCTCCGAGTCGGAGAGCTCCGGGTCAATCCGCGCGAACTCTGTCACCGGAGAGTAGATGCGTCCCGGGGCGGAACGTTAAAGCCCGGCGGCAGGCGCCGCGCGGGGCAAGATCAAAGGTCGGACTCGTCGAGCTTTTCGACTTTGGCCCGGAGGTGCTTGGACGGCTTGAACACCGGTACCAGGCGCGAAGGGACTTCCACGGGCTCGCCGGTCCTGGGATTGCGCGCCATACGGGTCTTCCGCTTCCGCACCTTGAACGTGCCGAAACCACGGATCTCGATGTTCTCGCCGCTGGCCAGGGCCAGCTTGATGGCGTTGAGAAACCCGTCCACAACCAGCGCGCAGTCCTTCTTGGTGACCCCGGGCCCAATGGCCTCTGCCACCTGCTCGACCAGATCTGCCTTCGTCATTCAACCTCCAAAAGGGTCCTCGGATCAGCGCGCACAGCCTGGATTCGGTCCGGACGGTAACGAGGCCCGACAAGTGCCGCAAGGTTATCGCAGATAGACACTTGCAACGATCCGCACAATGTGGCGAGAGAAGACGCAGGAGTGACCTTCAACCCTCAGGAGTCGGTCCGAGCCTCCATGAGCTCGATGAAGCGGTCGAAGAGATAGCGGCTATCGTGGGGTCCAGGAGCTGCCTCGGGGTGGTACTGCACGGCGAAGACCGGTTGCTCCCGGTGCTCTACACCTTCGATCGTCCCGTCGTACAGGTTCACGTGTGTCACCCGCAGATCGGGGGCCCCTGGCACCTCGTCGCCTTCGCCGCCTCGGACTGCGAAGCCGTGGTTTTGCGAGGTGATCTCCACCGTCTCCCGGCCCAGGTTCTTGACCGGGTGGTTCGCCCCGTGGTGTCCGAAAGGCAGCTTGTACGTTTCGGCGCCGAAGGCACGAGATATGAGCTGGTGGCCCAGGCATATCCCGAAGACGGGCACGCCCTTCTCGGAAAGCCGACGAATCGCATCCTGGGCCTGCTCCACCGCGGCTGGATCGCCGGGGCCGTTGGAGACGAAGAGACCGTCTGGTGCCTCCGCCAGGATCTCCTCCGACGTCGTCTCCGCCGGGATGACCGTCACCCGGCAGCCCCTTTCGGCCAGCAGTTTCGGCGAGTGCGCCTTCACCCCGAAGTCGTATGCGAAAACCGTAAACCGCTCTTCGCCTACTGCGGGAACGTCGTATCGCTCCGAGGTAGACACACCGCACGCCAGATCCAGCCCCTCCATCTGAGGCTGCGCGAGGATCTGCTCCAGGACCGAGTCGGCGTCGAGGTTCGACGGCACGATGGCGCCGCGCATTGCACCTCTCGACCGGATATGGCGGGTCAGGGCACGGGTATCGATATCGGCGATGCCCGAAATCCCGTGATCCCCGAGGTAGCCGTCGAGGTCGTCCTGGGACCTCCAATTCGAGGTGATCCGGCTCGATTCGCGGACGATGAAGCCCGACACCTGCGGGACCGGCGACTCCCGGTCCTCGTCGTTGACACCGTAGTTCCCGATGAGCGGATAGGTCATGGTCACCAACTGACCCGTGTACGAGGGGTCGGTGAGGATTTCCTGGTACCCGGTCATTGCGGTGTTGAAGACGACCTCGCCGAAAGCGGGCCCGGTGGCGCCGAGGTGGATGCCGTCGAAGCGTCGTCCGTCCTCGAGGAGGAGGTAGGCGTCGTAGTCCAGAAGTGACTCGCTTGTCTACGCAGGATCTCGAGCCCGACGGCGGGCTGCTGGTCCCCACACGGGCTGGCTTCGGCCGAAAGCTACCCCGGCCCGGACCCCGGTCAACCCGTCGCGCCTGCCGACCGTACGCCTCGGCATAGCGCGTCGTTAGCTTCCTGCCGAAGCTGGAATCCTGACGCCTGAGGTACCCCCTCCCCCGAGTTGAGAGAGCCCGCTTTGGATACGGTCTATGTCCACGCCGACGAATCCTGCCTCGGCAACCAGCATCAGAAGAAGGCCAGCCCCGGCGGTGCCGGCGGGCTCGTGGAGGTCTGGGCCGATGGGAGCTGGAAAAGGCGTGACTATTGGCTGTCCGAAACCGACACCACGAACAACCGCATGGCCCTCCGGAGCGCCATCGCCCCTCTCCGCCTCCTGCGGCGCCGCTGCCGTGTCGTCTTCACTTCGGACAGCCAGTATCTGGTGAAGGGTATCAACGAGTGGCGTCACGGATGGAAGCGCGCCAACTGGAAGAGGAAGACCGGGGCCATCAAGAATCTCGAGCTCTGGAAAGAGCTCGACGGCCTACTCGACCGTCACGATCTCATGGCCCGGTGGGTCCGAGGGCACGATGGTCATCCGGAAAACGAGTACGTCGATTTCCTCGCCACGACAGCCGCAGCCGAGCAGAGCCGCTCGAAAGGACTCGTCGACTCCCGCTTCAGCGACTGGCTCGACGAAGAGCGCGAAAAGGGCATGTACCTCGACTACATGGAGTTCGAGGCACCCGAGACGCGGTACCCTTACACCACCTGATAGCAGCGCTATTTCGAGGAGGAGAAACGACGGCGGCGTGGATGCATCCCATCTCGAATGCAGCGGACCTGTCCAATGGACTCCCAGCATCCCCGTTCGGCAGGTCCGCGTCAGCACCGAGAGGCGGGAGGCGCCGCGCCGCCTAGGAACGACGACGAGGAATAGCAGCGCTATTTCGAGGAGGAGAAACGACGGCGGCGTGGATGCATCCCACCTCGAATGCAGCGGACCTGCCGAATGGGGATGCAAATAAAAAAAGAAGGGGCCTGAGTCGCAGCGAACTGCTTCCCAGGCCCCTTCCGCGGCAGAAACTCGTCGGGCTCACGAGCCCACTCCGTTCCCACTGCGCTGGCGGAAGTCCGGTTCTTACTTGGGTCCGCCTTCGTGAAGGCGGCTGAACCTGTCTTCCTTCTACTCCGTAGTGTCGCGCGGTCCGCGACCGGAGCTGCCCCGAGCTCTCAGGGCTTTTCGGCGGGGGCCAGCGACCTCCCCCGTCGGACTTCCCAGCCATCCCAAGGACCGAGTAGTCTCATCTTCGCTACACCGTCGCGCCCGAAGACTCACTTTTCAGATTCACACGAGGGATGACCAACGCCATCGATCTCGATGAGCCGCATCTGAAACGCGATGGATAGATACACACTGCCAACGCCTTGAGCAAGGGCAGAAGAAACAAACGTGGCCGTTGCAGGCATCACGCCATAAACCATTGCCTTACAACAATATAGATGAACTACAGACGTTTACATCACGAGGGACCGAAGCCGCGCGGGAACAGATGATTTTTCGCCCAAAGAGGTCCGTGCCGCAGCCATCATCGCGCACGACAATGTGAAAAAGATGAAGACCAGAAGGGCCTCATCGACGGCCCTTCGCCCCCTCCGATACGTCGATTTATGTTGTTCATACGACGACAATATCGCGCTCAAAGACCCTCGCGAAGTGCCGTACGAACCGATCGGCCACCTCGGACGGGTCCGGTGCCGCTCCCAGTTCTCGCTCGATAGAGGTCACCCCGCCCTCCGCGATCCCGCAGGGCACGATGGTCTCGAAGTACGACAGGTCGGCACGAACGTTCAGAGCGATGCCGTGAGAGGTGATCCAGCCAGAAGAGACCCGGATGCCGATGGCGGCCAGCTTTCCGCCTGTGGTCCACACACCGGTACCGGCATCGCTTCGCTTGGCCTCGATTCCATAGTCGGCGGCCAGGCCAATGAGGACGGTCTCGAGATCGCGGAGGTATCGATGGAGGTCCTTCCGATCGGGCTTCAGGTCGAGGATCGGGTAGGCGACGAGTTGGCCCGGACCGTGGTACGTGACGTCGCCACCCCGCCCGGCCTCGAAAAGCTCGATTCCCAGGCGAGTCCGCTCGGCGTCGTCTACGAGTACGTGAGCGGGATCGGAACTGGAGCCCAGGGTGATGACGTGAGGGTGCTCTAGCAGCACCAGGGTGTCGGGGATGGTCCCCGTCCTCCGCTGCCCTACCAGGTCTGCCTGTAGTTCGAGACTCTCGGCGTACGGCACCGTGCCGAGCTCGAGCACCTTCAAGGGACGCCCGAAGCCTTCCATGACGAGCGAGCCGCCCTCTGGCGGTCAGGCGTCCTCGGGGAAGTCCTCCAGCATCTCTTTCAGGCGCGAAAGAAAGCGCGCGGCGTCGGCACCGTCCACGATCCTGTGATCGTACCCGAGAGAGAAGAGCGAGCGCTTCCGGATGGCCATCGAGTCGGTGCCCGTGTCGGGATCGGTCACCACCACGACGCGCTTCTCGATAGCTCCCGTGCCCAGAATGGCCGACGTGCCCTTCGGGATCACCGGCATGCCCACCATCGTCCCTAGCACGCCCGGGTTGGTGATGGAGAACGTGGCGCCCTGAATCTCTGCGGGCTGGAGCTTCCGATCCCGTGCCCGGGTGGCGAGATCGACGATCTTGTTGCCGATTCCCACGAGGCCCAGATGGTCCGCGTCGTGGACGACTGGCACGATGAGCCCCGGATTGAGATCTACGGCCATGCCCAGGTTCACGTTGCCACGGTAGATGACGTTGTTCCCCGAGACCGTCGAGTTGACCGTGGGAAACTCATGGAGAACCCGAGAGACCGCCCACGCCACGAAGGCCGTGTAGCTGACCCTCGCCCCCTGGGCCTGCCAACGGGGCTTGTTTGCGGCCCTGATGCGGTCGATGACCGAGAAGTCGATCTCGATGAACGAATGCACGTGCGGAGCGATCCGTTTGGCGATCACCATGTGCTCGGCGGTGAGGCGCCGGATCTTGTCCATGGGCTCCACCTGGTCGGCGGACCGCACCGGGAACTCGGGGTGTTGGACTTCCTTGTAGAACGTCGTCCAGAGGTCCGAAGGCGCAGAAGCAGCCGCCGGCTTCTGGGCCGTCCTGGACTTGGCAGGCTGCGCCGGTGCGGCAGCTGCCTGGTCGGCGGGACCTCCGTCCTCGATGAAGTGGAGGATGTCCTGCTTGGTCACCCGGCCCGCATGGCCCGTGCCGGGGACGGAGCCGATGTCCACGCCGTGCTCCTCGGCAATCTTCCGGACCACGGGTGTCGAGCGTGTCCGAAGTCGCTCCTCGGCCGTCTGAGCGCCGTCGGTCGAGCTCGTGGAAGAGGCCGCGGCAGTTGGCGGGGTGTCTGGTGCCTGGGCAGCGTCATCCTCGACGGCATCGTCCGTCGTCGCTTCAGCGGCCTTGGCCTCCGCCTCCGGTGTATCGGCGTCCGAGTCCACGTCGGAGACGGCAGCGCCGCCCTCGGTGTCGATGTAGGCGACGATGGTGCCGACCTCGACAGTCTCACCCTCCTCGACGGCGATCTCCACCAAAGTGCCCGACGCCGGTGCAGGAATCTCCGCATCGACCTTGTCGGTGGAGATCTCCAAGATGGGCTCGTCACGCTCGACGGCGTCGCCTACGGACTTGAGCCACTGCGAAACGGTCCCCTCGGCGATGGACTCGCCCATCTGGGGCATCGGGACGTCAATACGAGACACGCTCGATCACTCCGTTTTCTTGTTGAGGAGGCCGACTTCTCGGCCTTCTAGTACGCAGCCAGGTAGCGAGCCGCCTTCACGACATCGTCCACCTGAGGTAGAAAGTAATCCTCCAGCGACCCTGAGTAAGGCACCGGAGCGTCGATGGCCGTCACGCGGAGCATCGGCGCGTCGAGCCACTCGAAGGCCTTCTCGCTCACCCGCATGGCGATTTCGCCGGCGATTCCACCCGTTCGGGTGTCTTCGTGGACGATGAGGAGGCGATTGGTCTTCTTGACACTATCGACGATTGCGTCGTCGTCCATCGGCAGGAGCGTGCGAAGGTCGATGATGTCCACCGACAGGCCATCCTCGGCGTCGAGGATATCGGCTGCCTCCACGCTCTTGTGGACCATGGCGCCATAGGTGACCACGGTGAGGTCCTGCCCCTCCCGGACTGTACGGGCCTTGCCCAGTGGCACGACGAAGTCTTCGTCGGGCAGTACTTCCCGGAGGGCCGGAGCCCGATAGAGGCCTTTGTGCTCTTCGAACAGAACTGGATTGTCGTCGCGGATGGCCGCCTTCAGGAGGCCCTTGGCGTCGTATGCGGTGCTCGGATAGACGATCTTGAGCCCCGGGGTGTGGAAGAATGCCATCTCCACGTTCTGGGAGTGAAAGGGCCCGCCGCGGTTGCCGCCGCCCACAGGACCGCGGATGACAAGAGGCATCGGCCCCGCACCCCGATACAGCGAAGTCGCGATGTAGTTGGTGATGACGTCGTATGCCGGGGAGATGAAGTCCATGAACTGGATTTCCACCACCGGCCGGAGGCCCATGTGGGCGGCGCCGGCAGCCGCTCCGGTAAAACCACCCTCCGCGATGGGGGTGTCGATGACCCGGTTCGCACCGAAATGCTCGAGGAATCCGCGGGTGACCTTGAAGGCTCCGCCGTAGACGCCGATGTCCTCGCCGAGGAGGAAGACCGACTCGTCGGCGGTCATCTCCTCGAACAAGGCCTCACTGATGGCCTCCAGCAGGGTGACGGCCTCGCCACGCGAGGTTTTTGTGAGGTGTTCGGGGGCTGACGTCTCCATGGTCGTCGTCATGTGCGGGCGGCAGCTGGGTTGGGGGCTTCGCTCCGCGTCCAGGGGTACGCTACGCGGACGTCGGTATACACGTCGTCGACGGCATCCGGACCGTGGGGCTTCGGCTCGTCGATGACCTTCTCTGCCGCGACCCGACACGCTTCGAAGACCTCGGAGTCGATGGCGTCGAGCTCTGACTCCGTCGCCCATTCGTTGTTGATGAGACGGCGGCGGTACTGGTCGAGGGGGTCCTTCTTCTCCCACTCGGCGATGAGGGCGGGGTCCACATAGTCCTGGGGATCGTGCTGGGCGTGGCCAAGACGCCGGAAGTACCGGAGCTCCACCATTCGGGTCCCCTCACCCGATCTCACGAGGGTGGCGGCCCGTCGGACGGTGTCGAAGACCTCGAGAACGTCGGTGCCGTCCACCGAATCGGCGCCGATGCCGTACCCGGGCCCCTTGTCCGCGAAGCTCGCAACCCGCGTGTTCTTGTGCGTGGGAGTGGAGAAGGCCCACTGGTTGTTCTCCACCATCAAGATCATGGGGCAGCGCTGGACGGCGGCGAAGTTGAGCCCCTCATGCCACGCACCGGTGGAGGAGGCCCCGTCGCCGTAGAAGACCATGCCGATCCGTTCTTCCCCACGGAGTCGAAAACTCAGCGTGATGCCCGCCATGATCTCGATCATGGTGCCCAAGGGCGACACCGGGCCGACAAAGCCCTTCTGGAAATCGAACCAGTGCACGTTGGCTTCCCGGCCTCGGGTAGGCCCCGACCCCTTGGCCATGTATTGGCGGAAGAAGTCCTCGAGGTCTCCCCCGAAGAGGAACAGAGCACCGGCAGCGCGAACGGTGTGCGCGAGGAAGTCCCCGGTCCCGTCGTCGCGACGCCTCAGAGCGAAAGCCGCGCCCACGGCTCCCGCCTCCTGCCCAAGGGAGCGGTAGAGTCCGCCGGTGACATGACCCTGCTTCTGCAGAATCTCGAGCCGCTCCTCCGCCGTGCGTGTCAGGCGGAGGGCGCGATAGAGCTCATGGAGCTCCTTTCGACCGAGACCGTAGGAGTCGCGGTCAGACATGAAGACCCGATGGCATGAAGACCGCGCGGTGGCGGATCAAGGGGTCAGTTGCCCTCGTTCCCGGAATTGCCCTCGTTGCCCGCCGGGGGTGGCGTCTCTCCGGTGGTTCCAGGTATCACCGGTTCCGGTGCGGTCTGAACCGCCGGCGCATCCACCTGGATGATCGACTGCGGAGCAGCCGAACGGGACGACATGATGGAAAGCACGAGGGCCAGAATCATGAATGCTGCGCCAGCTGTCCACGTCGCGCGGGTCAGGACCGTTTGCGCCTGCCGCCCACCGAGGACGCCGTCGGCCATTGTCCCGCCGCCGCCACCGACGGCGGCGAGACCGCCGCCCTTTCCGGCTTGCAGGAGGATCACCACCGACAAAAACAAGCCGTCGAGCACCATCACGGCCAACAAGAATCCATACATCGGAACCGTATTCCCTTCAGAATGAGTCGTTAAACGTCGATGAGGCTCGAAACAGTGTCAACGGGGCTTCCCTGCCGCCCGCACGATGGCCGCGAAGGAGACCGGATCCAGGCTGGCCCCTCCGACCAGTACACCGTCGACGTTCTCCGCGGCCATGAGCTCTTCAGCGTTCTCCGGCTTGACCGACCCTCCATAAAGAATCGGGACGCGGCTCGCCCGTTCCGCGCCGACGGCATCCGAAAGTCGAGCCCGAAGCGTCGCGTGGGCGGCGCTGGCATCGTCTGGGGTGGCCGTCTCCCCGGTACCGATGGCCCAAACGGGCTCATATGCGACGAGAAAACGCTTGTCTTCGACGTCCAGGTCTCCGAGGGCAGCGTCGAGCTGCCGGAGAATCACCTCGTCGACCCGCCCGGCCCGGCGCTCGGCCAGCGTCTCGCCGACGCACAGGACGGGCACCAGTCCGTGCCGCCGGGCCGCAGCGACCTTCCTGGTCGTCTCCTCGTCGGTCTCCCCGAACACATGCCGTCGCTCCGAGTGGCCTATCAGAGCAAACTCCGCTCCGGCGTTGGCGGCGATGGGGGCAGACGTTTCCCCCGTGAACGCCCCGGCGTCCTCCCAGTGGATGTTCTGAACGCCGAGTCCGATGCCCTTCACAGCCTCTCCCCGAGCCAAAAACGCGGCCCCGAGTGAAGCCGTCGAGGGGAAGAGGATCAGCTCGTGGCCGGTTTCAAGGACGGAGGTGTCGAAGTCCTTGAAGAAGCCGCGCGTCTCGTGAGGCCCCAGGTGCATCTTCCAGTTGCCGGCGATGACCGCCATGCGTACTCCTCGTTGTGCTGCGTCTATTGAGATGGATGGTGACGCGTAACTATTCGTTCTCCACGCCGCTGAGTGACGCCACCCCCGGTAGCTCGGCCCCGGCGATGAGCTCAAGTGACGCCCCGCCTCCGGTGGACACGTGGGTCAGGCGGTGAGCGACGCCAGCCTGCTGCGCCGCCGCTGCCGAGTCCCCGCCGCCGAGCACGCCCATCGCCCCCGAGTCACAAGCATCGGCCACCGCCTCGGCAACGGAGATGGTCCCCTGAGCAAAGGGCGCCATCTCGAAGACCCCCATGGGCCCGTTCCAGAAGATCACCCTCGCCTCACCAATCATGTCGGCGAAGCGGGATCGTGTCCGGGGGCCAATATCTACGATCTTGTCCACCCCTTTCACGGCGTCACGGTCCACGATCCGTGCCGGAGCGCCCTCGTGGACTTCGGGAGCCACGACGCAGTCGACAGGCAAGACGATGGTCTCCCCGCCCTCCTCGACGAGCTCGCGGGCCAGGTCGATGGCATCCTCTTCCACCAGCGACTCGCCGGTGTCGAGACCGAGGGCACGGAAAAAGGTGTTGGCCATGGCTCCCCCGATGAGAAGTCGGTCCACGAGCGGCAGCAGGGCAGAAATCACCCCGATCTTGGTGGAGATCTTGGCGCCGCCGATGATGGCCAGAAAAGGACGCTCCGGCATCCGCAGGACACCCTCGAGGTAGCGTAGCTCGCGGGCCATGAGAATACCCGCGACGGCTTCATGGCCGCGGGAACGCATCGCCTGAGCGAGTCCCGCCGTCGAAGCATGAGCGCGGTGAGCCGTGCCGAAGGCGTCGTTGACGAAGATGTCCCCGAGGTCGGCCCAGGATGCCGACAACTCCGGGTCATTCTCTGTCTCACCCGGGTGGAAGCGCGTGTTCTCCAGAAGCACGACCTGCCCCATAGCGGTGTCGGCTACCGCGTGAGCCACCGCCTCGCCGTGGGTCTCGCCGACGAACCGCACCGGGTACTCGAGGAGGTCACCCAGCCGTCGTGCCACGGGTGCGAGGGAGAACTCGGGCTGAGCCCGGCCCTTCGGGCGTCCCAGGTGGGACAGGAGAACGACCTTCGCTCCCGCGTCACAAAGGATTCGCAGCGTGGGCAGCGACGCCCGGATTCTCTGATCGTCTGAGACGTCGTCGTCGTCGAGTGGGACGTTGAGGTCCGCCCGCACGAGAACGGTGCGGCCTTCGAGCCGCGCTGGTTCGAGGTCCGTCAGGCTTTTTTTGATCAATGGTCGACTACTCGGGTGAGAAGATTCTCCCCAGGTCGTCGACGTAGGCGCGCCCTTCCGGTGTCAGGTCCGTCCGATCACTCGATACCCAGCGGACGAACGTGATGTCGGGACCGCTCCCGTAGTCCCAGAACTCGGTAAGCCGCCCGGAGCCACCGTCGACGATGTGGATGGTCTCTGGTCCTCCGAAACGTACCCACACCTCGCCGGCATCACCAACCACCCCTCCAAGGGCCAGGTCGGCGTATACCGCCCTGCTGAGGTGCTCCACCCATCTTTCGTTCACCGCCGTCTCGGGCTCCCGATCTTTCGTCACCCAGTAGTTCTCCTCCCACGCCCGTCGTTCCGCCGCCGTGAGGCGACGATAGTGCTCTCGATCGTCGGGCCCGAGGAGCGCGGCCACGTTGGACAACTCGTCCCGACGCGCCGCGTCCATCCTTTCGAGCGCGGCGCTGAACAGCGGTGCGGCCTCCGCCGAGCGATCGAGGCGGTGAAGCGCCATGCCCGCGAGCAGAATACCGTCCGGGTGTCCACCCGAAACCCGGGTGAAGCGCCGGGCGGCCTGGAGCAGCGTCTCCCAGCGACCACCCTCGGCGAGGGTGACGAGGAAACCGACGTTGGCACGAGTGTGAGGCGCATACGCCTCGATCGCCGTCCGGAACGACGCCATCATCAGCGTGAGGTCGGCTGAGCTGTTCTCGCGAAGCTCGAATCCGGCGTCGAAGACACCCTCCATCTCCGACGGGCACAGGTAGTTCCAGGCGATGAGGCGCTCGACCGACGCATAGCCGGTACCGGTCCCGCCGGAATAACGCGCGGCACGGCACGCGGCGTCGCCGAATGCCTCGGCGCGCACGCTTCCTACCCCATGGGAGGCTGTCCAGTTGTCCCGCACCAGGGAGCCCCGCTCATAGTGAAGTTCGGCCACCACCCAGTCGCTCGGGGCCGCTTCTTCTCGGATGGCCATCTGAAGCCCACGCTCGAAAAGCTGTCGTGCCTCTGCACGCACACCTTGCCGGAGGCGGATGCGGCCGAGCGCCAGGAGAGATGCAGGTGTTTCCGAGCCCCGGTCCAAGGCGGCGCTCAGAGCGTCGCCCACGGCGGTGCGCCACTCGGTCGGCGTCACCGAAGCAGGTGCCACGCCTTCCAGGATCGCAGAAACCGGTCCGTACCGCTCGATGACGGTGGGATCGTCGAGAGCCTGTTCCAGGCTCGCCGCCGCTGCGGCCAACTCGTCCTCCACCGCGGTCCCACCCCATTGGATCTCGGCCACCGTCTCGAGGTCGAGAGGCGTACTGAGGTGCCACCATTCGCTCTGGTCGATCGTGGGCAGGCTCATGGGGTCGACCACAGGAGCCAGTGAGCGGGGCGCGGCCCGGGCCGGGTCGGGTTGGAAGAGGACGGGGAACTCGATCCACAAGGCGACGGGTTGTCCGCTCTGAAGGGCAGGCACGAACCGGAATCTGGGGGCGACCCTGACGGCGACCCGATCGAGAGACTCGAAGCCCGACGACTCGATCACCGACGACTCGCTGACCCGTCCCTGCTCATCCACTCGCATCCGCAACCTCACGACCCCACCGATCTGGCCAAGCTGGAGAGCGTCAGGATACTCGTCCTGAAGCATCTCCTCGGCGCCTTCCCGGTCGAGCATCTGAGGGGGAATCCTCGAGGCGTCGGGCAGCAGCGAGGGCTGCGGCTCCTCGACAGGCGCGGTCTCGACCTCTGCCGGCTCCAGAGGAGCTGCCGGAGGCTGGACAGGGCTGAGCTCGACAGAGCGGATGGGCTCGCGCACCTCCTCCTCCACTGGCTCTACCACCACTGGTTGCTCCTCGGGCCCGAGCACCCCCATGAGGCGCACCAGGGAAGCACGCGCCGAGGGAACGGCGGCACCGCCGAGGAGAAGGGTGATGAGCGCAGCGGCGGCGATGTGCCGCCGCCGGCTCGAACGCAGCCGAAGGGGCTCTTCGGTCCAGGCCCGCGCCAACTCGGCCCGGAGCTCCGGGACGAAGGAAGCGCGCTCCTCGTAGCGGATGGACGAGAGCTCCGCATCCAGCGACTTCAGGTCGTCGGGCAGGTTGCCGTCGGGGAAATCGAAAAGGTCGGTCATTGATCTATGGTTTCGGCCTCTTCCGCCTCGATGGACGCCTTCAATCGCTTGAGGGCGCGGTGGAGACGGACGGCGACCGCGTTATTGCTGATGCCGAGGTGCTCGGCGATCTCTGCGTTGTCGAGTCCTGCGCCGTACCGGAGGCTCAAGACCTCCTGGTCGGCTTTTCTGAGGGTCCGAGCTCCGTTGAGGAGGCGTTGGATCCTCTCCTGCTTGATCACCCGTTCCTCGTGGGATGGTATGTCCGCAACGAGGTCCGGGATGCGGTCCAGCGATACGTGGAGCGAACCCCGTCGCTGGAGAGAACGGAGGTGGTCCGTGACCGCGTTCCTGGCGATGCGCAAGAGCCAGGTCTTCGGCGAAGCCCGCCCGGGATCGTACCGGTGGAAAGCCCTGAGCGCCTTCATGAAGACCGTGGACGTGACGTCCTCGGCGACTTCGCGCGTCGCGACCCTGAAGCGCACATACCGATAAACGGCGCTCTGGTACTCGACGTACCACTCCTCGAAGTCCCCCGGGAGCGAATCTTCCGTGCGCGTAGCGCGCTTCACGGGCCCTCGGCGGGCTACCTCCGACTCGGTTGGCATCGCTCTCCTGTACGTAGGCCCCAACCGGAAGTTACACCCCCGGGCGGGGCCTACGCCACGCAGAGATCGAGGGCCTGAATAGCCCCCTGATGAGAGCTCCTCAGAGACGCTCCCCGACGTACTTCACCAGGTCCACGACGCGACAAGAGTATCCCCACTCGTTGTCGTACCACGACAGTACCTTCACCATGCGTCCATCCATGACCGCTGTGGAGAGCGCGTCGACGACAGAGCTGTGGGAGTCGCCGGTGTAGTCTATGGAGACGAGGGGCTCGTCGGAGACCCCCAGAATCCCGTCCATGGGCCCGTTCGCCGCCGCACGCATCGCGTCGAGCACCTGGTCTTCGGTGACGTCCTCTTCCACGTGGGCGACGAGGTCGACGAGAGACACGTCGGGCGTCGGCACTCTGATGGCCATACCGTCGATGCGCCCGTCGACCTCGGGAAGTACCAGGCCGGTGGCTTTGGCGGCACCCGTCGTCGTCGGGATCATGGACATGGCCGCGGCACGGGCTCGGCGAAGATCCTTGTGAGGCAGATCCAGGATCCGCTGGTCATTGGTGTAGGAGTGGATCGTGGTCATGAGCCCGTGGCGGAAGCCGAAAGCATCGCTGAGAACCTTGACCACAGGCGCGAGGCAGTTGGTGGTACAGCTCGCGTTGGAGATGATGTCGTGGCTCGCCGGATCGTACGCGTCGTGGTTGACGCCCAGAACAATGGTGATGTCCTCGCCCTTCGCCGGCGCGGAGATGATCACTTTCTTGGCGCCGGCCTGAAGGTGCTTGGACGCCCCCTCGCGGTCCCGGAAGATCCCCGTGGACTCGATGACGATGTCCACGCCCAGGTCACCCCAGGGCAGCTTGGCCGGATCCCGTTCGCTCAGGACGCGGATCTCGTCGCCGTCTACGACGAGTCCGGTGTCGCTGACCTCGACGGTGCCCGGGTAGCGGCCGTGGACGGAGTCGTAGCGCAGGAGGTGGGCAAGGGTCTTCGCGTCGGTCAGGTCGTTGACAGCCACGAAATCGACATCGGTGCGGCCGGACTGTTTTGCGCTGCGGAGGACGTTGCGGCCGATGCGGCCGAAGCCGTTGATCGCTGCACGGATCGCCATGGGTCTGGGGTCTCCCGATCTATGAGGTGTTAGGGGCGCGGCTCGGTTCCTGAGGCCTGCTGAAGAGACGGAGAAGATAACTCATCTGGAAACGCTTCCCACGTGCGTCACCGGTGCGACCTTCGTCGCGCCACCAGACCACACTCTGTCGCCCAACAGGGTGGTCAGGCGGCCTCCTCGCCCAGCTCCCGACCGGGGAGTGCGCGTCCGAAGGTCAGAAGGCGAACCTCCCCCGCGCCACCGGCTCGGAGAGTCGCCGCTGCTTCCAGTGCGGTGGCGCCGGTGGTCAATACGTCGTCGACCAGCAGCACACTCCTCCCCGCCAACGTCGGGGTAGAGGCTCCACTCGAAAAGGCGCCTCGTACGTTCTCCCGACGGCGCTCAGGCGAGAGCTGCGTCTGCGAGGCCGCCGCTCCCTTTCGAACGAGGGCCTCGCGTGCGGCGGGGCGGTCGAGCCGAGCCGCGACGACCTCGGCCAGAAGGGCGGCCTGATTGTATCCACGAGACCGGAGCCGCGCCGAGGTCGTTGCTATCGGCACGACCACCGCAGACGCGACGAAAACCGGCCACGGCACCGGCCCGCACTCCGAAGCCACTCCGAGTGGCTGCTCCCCCTCGCAGCCCGGACCAGGATTCGGCTTCGAGGCCATTGTGGCAGACGCCATCAACTGACCCATGAAGGCGGCTAGTTCCCGCCAGCCTTCATACTTCAACGCGTGGACCAGATCGGTCGCCGGAGGCTCGAGCGCGCACGCGTAACGTGCCGCGGCCAGAGCGGCCGGCCACCCTCGGCACTCGAGACACACCTCGATGGAAGACGGGACCGTCCGGTCGCGTCCGGTGCCCCGGGGCGCATGGCAGCGTCGGCAACGCGGCCAGGTGCCACCTCGCAGTCGGGCTCGGCACCGGAAGCAGACGAGAGCGGGAGCCCCACCCACGACCTCCCCCGCCGGGATCCAGCGCCTGCACGACATGCATCCGGTGGGAAGGAGGAAGTCGACCAGCCCGCTTCCGAAGGTCACGTCGTCATCCCGACGGTCAGGTCGTCGTTCCTGGTCGCCATGGGTCAGCGCAGGGCCAGGACAGCCCGCATGGCCTCCACCGGTGCCTCATGGCCCCACCAACGCTCGAACGATACCGCCCCTTGGTGTACGAGCATCTCGAGCCCGTCGGTGGCCCGAATGCCGGCCTTCTCCGCCGCCTTCACGAAGGAGGTCGTGTGGCGGCCGTAGACGACATCCATGGCCGCACCGGCCCTGTTGAGCATATGGAAGTCGATGGGACTCGCGTCTCCCTCGTGCAAGCCGAGGCTGGTCGCATTGACCACCAGATCGAAGTCTTCTCCCTCCAGACCCCTCAGAATGGGTACCACTCGGGCCCTCTGACCCCCGATGCGGCGAGCCACCGCGCGTGCCCGTTCCTGCGTCCGGTTGTAGATGCACACTTCGGCGGCGTCTTCCTGCAGAAGCCCGAGGAGAGCAGCCCGAGCCGCACCTCCCCCTCCGAGTAGCAACGCACGAAGGCCAACCACGGGAACGTCGAGGAAGTCCCGAAGCGCCCGGCGAAAGCCCTCCACGTCGGTGTTGTCTCCGTGAACCCTACCCGCCTCGTCTCCCCAGAAGGTGTTGCAGGCACCGGTGCGCCGAACTGCCTCGGATCGCACGTCGAGGAACGTCGCCGCCTTCTCTTTGTGGGGGATGGTGACGTTGCCTCCTCCCCCCGCCTTGGCGAGACCGCGCATGAAGCCGGCCAGGTCTTCGGGGCCGCAGCGTACGGCCCCGTACACCCCGTCGACACCCGCCGCCTCAAAGGCGGCATTTTGCAGCTCAGGGGAAGCCGAATGAGCGACGGGATCACCCAGGAGGGTAAGCACCCGCGTCCGGGCGGTGATGGTCATGGCTCGACCACGGGCGCAATCCGGTCGAGGGCGCGTGTGACGAGGTCGTCGAGGACATCGAACGTCTCCAGGTACTCCTCATCAGAGCCACCGATGGGATCAGGAACGCCCGTCAGGTCCAATGTCGCGTCCTCTCCCTCGGCGAAGGAGGTGATTACCGCCGCTCGCTCCCCTGCCCCCATCTCGACAACGCGTACCAGATGACTGGCCGACATGGTGAGGATCAGGTCGGCGCTTTCGGCGAGCGCCGGGGTGAGGAGCGTCGAGCGATGGTCCGTAAGATCGAGCCCGCGCTGGGAGGCAGCCCGCACGGCACCTCCGGAGGGCTCCCCCCCGTCGTACGCAGACACCCCTGCCGATGCGACTTCGACCTGACCCCAGCCCCGTTCCGCCACCTGGCCGCGGGCGATGGCAGCGGCCATGGGGCTTCGACACGTGTTGCCGGTGCAGACGAAGAGTAGCCTGAAAGGGCCGGTTTCAGTCGATTCGGGTTCCATGGATCTCCGGGATCACACATCGTAGTCGGTCGGTGGGGATCGCCCCTTCCCGCAGGACCACCGGGGTCGGTCCAGAGCAGTCCACCACCGTCGATGGGGCCGACTCGGGTAGCGTGCCCACGTCCAGGAGCAGCACCCCGTCGGCGCCGAGTCGTCCGAGAAGCTCGCGCGCCTCCCCGCCTGAGGAAACCGGCGCCTCGCCCGGCGCGTTGAGGCTCGTCGAGGTCAGCGGTCGTCCATACCCTGCGAGCAGGGCCGCTACGAGCGGATGCGGGCTCACACGCACGCCGACGGTGCCTCGGGCACTCCTCACTCCCGCGGGGAAGGTACCCTGCGGGTCATCGAGGACGAGCGTCACTGACCCAGGCCAGAAAAGACCTGCCAGCTCCCGGGCCTCGTCGGTCCAGACCAACCCCGACGCCCCGTCCGCCGATGGGACGAGGGCGAGAAGCGGCTTGCCTTCAGCCCTGCCCTTTAACCGCCGCACGGCATCCACCGCTTCGGGTGTGCACGGTCCGCCGAGCCCATAGACGGTCTCCGTCGGATACGCGAGGAGCCCCCCGGCCTGAAGGTGCTCCACGGCGAGGGTCAGATCCGGTTTCACCTCCCCCCGCAGATCCAAGAGCCTCGGCGCCCCCGTCATCCTCCGACCTCACTGGAATCCCCTCCACGGCCCCCGAGAATCGCTTCGCCGATGGCGAGGTCACCCGGCCGGGTGATCTTCGGGTTCTGCCCCCCGTCGTCGATCATGCGAACCCGCATGCCTGTGGCCTCCACCAGAGCCGCATCATCCGTGGCGCCCTCTTCGAGGTCGGCGTAGGCCGCGCGAAGTACCCTCGCCGGAAAGGTCTGCGGGGTGTGCGCATGCCAGAGCCTGGACCGGTCGGGCGTCGACTGGATGTAGGCCTCGCTGTCCACCCGCTTCATGGTGTCCACCGCCGGGCATCCGGCGACCGCCCCGACTCCTGTGTCAGCCACATCGATACAGCGGCGGACCACCGCCTCCGTCACGAGCGGACGAGCGGCGTCGTGGACGGCAATGACATGGAGGTCCTCGGGGAGGGCATCGAGGCACCGGGCGACAGACTCACCCCTGGTCTGCCCTCCCGCCACGACCTGGATCCGGGCGTCCAACGCTGTGAGCCACGGCGGTGGATCGGCGGCGTCATCGGAAGCCAGCGCCACAGCGACAGAAACGACACGATCGTCGGCGAGGAAAGGACGGAGGGACCGGACGAGGACGTACTCCCCGGCGAGCCTCAAGAAGGGCTTTCGTACCCCCCCCATCCGACGCCCGGATCCTGCCGCCGGGATCGCTACCCCCACTCGGGTTGCCGCTTCGGTCACGGACCGAAGCCGCCATTACCCTCCGGGCCCGCGCCTCCATGGGCCGACGGCATCACCGACTCGAATCGGGTGTGGGCCTTGTGGAAATACAGGGAGACGACACCTGTGGGTCCGTTGCGCTGCTTGGCCACGATCAACTCCGCCTTGCCTTCGAGCTCTTGTCGATTCTCCGCTGAAGCGTAGTACTCGGGTCGGAACAGGAACATGACGACATCGGCATCCTGCTCGATGGAGCCCGATTCACGTAGATCCGAGAGCATGGGTCGCTTGTCGGTGCGCTGTTCGGGGCCCCGGCTGAGCTGCGACAGAGCAATGAGCGGGACCTCCAATTCCCTTGCCAAGGCCTTCAAGCTGCGGGAGATCTGACTGACCTCCTGGACTCGGCTTTCCGACTGACCGGTTCCCGACATGAGCTGCATGTAGTCGATGACGAGCATTCCCAGATCTTTGCCATCGGAACGGAGGTCGGACTGGATGCGGCGCGCCTTCGCTCGGATCTCCAGAACGTTGCTTCCCGGCTGATCGTCGATCCAGATGGGCGCCGTGTTGAGATGGCCCGCCGCGGCGCCAAGCCGCTGGTGCTCCTCGGGCGACATGCGCCCCCGCCGCAGCTTCTGGGCGTCGATCCGGCCCTCTGAACAGAGGAGACGCTGAACCAGCTGCTGCGACGACATCTCCAGCGAGAAGATGGCCACGGGATGGCTGTGCTTGATGGCGGCCTCGGCCGCGACGTTCAGCGCGAAGGCCGTTTTCCCCATGGAGGGTCGGGCCGCGATGATGCACAGGTCGCCCTTCTGAAGTCCGGTGGTCATCCGATCCAGATCCGCGAAGCCGGTGGCGACGCCGGTTATCCCGCCCTTGGAGTGTTGGAGCTCGTCGATGTGCTCCATCGTCTCCCACAGGATCTCCTTGATCCAGACGAAGCCCTCACGCTTGTGGCTCTCCGCTACCTGGAAGATCCGGGCTTCGGCCTGATCGAGGATCTCGTCGACCTGGAGCTCACCCTGGTCGTAGACGTCTCGGATGATCTGGGACGCCTGCTCGACGAGACGCCGGAGAAGCGCCTTCTCGCGTACGATATTGGCGTGGTACTCGATGTTCGCCGCCGTGGGGACGGCGTCGACCAGGCGGCCGAGGTAGTCCAGCCCGCCCGAAGACTCGAGCTCGCCGGTCTTCTTGAGCTCCTCGGCGATGGTGATGACGTCGATGACGTCGCCCCGCTCGAACAGGCGGATCATCGCGCGGAAGATCCGACGGTTGCCCTCCCGGTACATCATTCCGTCGGAGAGGACCTCGATGACGCGCGTGACGGCGTCCCGATCGATGAGCATCCCACCGAGGACGGCGGTCTCGGCCCGTTCGGAGAACGGCGGCTGCCGGTCGAAGACCGTGTCGGCGAAGGTGGGGGAAGCTTCCATCAGGCGTGGGCGGCGGGACGTCGGGAGCCGAAGAACAGGAAAGTTAGCGGGGCGATGGGATGACGAAAGCGGCCCCCCTCAGCCGTCGGGTCGGCGCTGGACGGCGATCTCGCCGCCCGTCCCTTCGGGGCGGGCATAGACGATCTCGTAGCCACTCGCCTCCCCCTCGCCAGGAAGCGTCTCTCCGGCCGATGTCGCCGTCGACGGCCCCTGACCGTCTCCTCGAGCGTGGAGTCTACGGAGTACTCGGATGGCCTGGGGGAAAAGGCGTGGGTGGTGCGCGGGGCTGGGGGGCGCATCCTCCACACCCAGTCGGTCGAGTTCAGCGGCCACCGCCATCTGATTGCCCAACGTCGGTCCGTAGTGCAGAGACCGGGTCCCGCCGTTGACGTGAAGCCAGACCGCCAGGCCCACGAGGAAAGCGGCCATGGTGGCCGCCTGGCACACCAGCACCCGCCGGGCCCAGAGGCGACTTACCAGATCACTCATTCCCCACCACCAGAGGGCGAAGAAGGCGATCCACACCCCGCTGTAGTAGTGAGGATGCTCGACCAGCCGCTTACCGTTGGCGACGATGACGAAGAAGACCAGGGTCAGCGCGACCACCCCTGCCACCGCGGCTTCGGCATCGCCGGTCTCCTTGGCGTCCTTGCCATCTGCGGCCCCTTTCGCCTCCCACACGTCGCCCTGCCTAAGCACGCGGTTCAGGAGAACGGCCCCCCACGCCCCCACGCCGTAGCTCACCGACGAGATGACGACGAGAGCCGGGGCAAAGCCAGCAGCGGTCCAGTCGCCAATGACGTAGTCGAAGCCTCTCAAGGTGAAGATCCGAAAGCCATCGAGGGCGAAGAGGAGGGCTCGGGGCGACGGCGACCACAGCAGATCGGTGGCCGGCCCAGCGGAGACGGTACGTAGATAGGGCGCGAGCGCCGCCGCCGCCGCCGCGCCCAACCCACCAGCGGCGAAGGCGAAGCGACGGTCGTGGGCGAGCCGTCTGCGCTGGCTCCAGACCAGATGGACGAGCACCGCACCCACCAAGGGAGTCGTCATCAGGTGGGTCATGACGCAGAGGACGGCGAACAGCGCCGTGCCGACGAGCCATCTCGTCCGCTTCGAGGCATGAAAGGCGGCATACGTCGCCACGAGCATGGCCGTGAAGGGAATGGCGAAGCTGTTATCCCAGAGGTCCCGGGCGTAGAACCAGAGGTAGGGGCTCAGGAATGCGAACGCCCCCAGAGGCGTGGACAGGCGAGGGACACTGCGGCCGAGGAGGAGCAGGCCGTACCCGGTGAGTAGCGTGACGAAGACGACCTTCACCAACGCCACGATCCTGAGATCCGAGGTCAGAAGCAGCATGGCCTGATAGAACCAGGTCGGAGCGGCACCATACGCGGCGCCGCGCGTCCCCTGGAGCCCAGCCATTGCCACTTCCTTCGACTCGAGGGCGTCCAAAGCCCCCTGGATCAACAAGGGTTCGTCCGCGATGAAGGGCACGTCGCCGGGGAAGAGGAGGCGTACGACCCCCAATGCCATCAGTAGGGCGACGGCCGCCCGGGTATCGGGATCGTCTCTCAGGGGTCCTCGCCCGCTCCCGCCAGGACCTCGCGCAGGAGCTGAAGGTCATCCCAGAAAGGACGCACCCAGCGCGGGTTTCGAAGGAGGGCCGCCGGGTGATAGGTCACGACCAGGGGCACCCCATGGTAGCTGTGAACCGCGCCGCGAAGCTTGCCCAGAGAGACCTTCTCACGTCGGGTCAGGAGCTTGCCCGAGAACGATCCCACGGCCAGAAGAGCGTGCGGTCGGACCAGGTCGATCTGTTTCTTGAGGAAGGGTGAACACGTTTCGATCTCGTCGGGCTTGGGGTCCCGGTTCCCCGGGGGGCGGCACTTGAGGACGTTGGCGATGTAGACGCTTTCCTCGCGACTGAGTCCCACCGTCGCAAGGAGGAGGTCCAGGTACTGACCCGCTGCTCCAACGAAGGGTACGCCCGTCTGGTCCTCGTTGGCCCCCGGCGCTTCCCCCACGACCATGAGGCGGGCGTCCCGCGGCCCATCGGAGAAGACGACCTGGGTCCTGCCCTCGCAAAGGCGACAGCGGGTGCATTGGAGGGCTTCCTGTCGGAGGGCATCGTAGTCGTCGGGAAGGGTCGGGTCGGTGCCCGGTTCGCCGTTCGGCGGCTGGGTCACCGCGGAGTGAGATGCCGGGGCGGGCCGAGACGCCGTAGGCTGCGACGGCCCGCCGGCCGCGCGTGCCGCCGTCACCAGGCGCAGCGCCTGCTCCCGGGTGAGTCCTTCGAGGAAGATCTCTCCTGCCCCCATCTCCAGGCGCTGCCGGAGGAGCCGCGCGATTTCGGCCGGCAAGGGACGATCTTCGGTCACCGCGCCGCCCCGTCGGACGTCGAGCCGTCCCCGATGTCGCCCCGAAGCACGGACACCCGGTCCAGGATCTCCTCGGCCACGTCGTCCTTGGACATGAGCGGCATCGGCTCTCGCTCGCCGGAGGCGTGGAAAAGGGTCACTCGGTTCGTGTCCACCTCGAAACCGGCTCCGTCCTCGGTGGCGTCGTTGGCCACGAGCAGATCGAATTTCTTTCCTTCGAGCTTGGCCAGGGCGTTGGACTCGAGGTCGTCGGTTTCCAGAGCGAAACCCACACACACGCTCCCAGCCTTCCGTGACGACAGCGTACCGAGGGCGATGTCCGGGTTTTCCACGAGCGACAAGGTGAGGTCGTCACCCACATCACGACGCTTCATCTTCCGCTCCTTCGGCTCCGACGGCCTGTAATCGGCCACCGCGGCGGCAAAGACCGTAACGTCGGCTTCTTCGATCCGGGCGGCGACCACGTCGTCCATCTCACGAGCCGTCTCCACTCGTACCACCTCGACACCGAAGGGAACCTCCAGAGGGGACGGACCCGAGACGAGGGTCACGTCGGCTCCGCGACGCCAGGCGGCGGCTGCCAGGGCGTACCCCATCCGACCCGAGGAGCGGTTGCCGACGTAGCGGACGGCGTCGATGGCCTCCCGGGTGGGGCCAGCCGTGACGAGGACGCGAGTTCCCGACAGCGCCGTCATCCCGGTGAGGGCCCGGCCCACAGCTTCCTCGATCTGCCAGGGCTCGAGCATCCGACCCGGTCCCTGACCCTCACCGACGGCGAGCGCACCCTCGGCTGGACCCACGACCTGATAGCACAACTCCTCGCTGAGGTGACGGAGGTTCGCCTGCACCTGGGCATGTGCGAACATGCGGTCGTTCATGGCCGGGCACACCAGAACCGGAGCGCGGGTGGCGAGGAGGGTGGTGCAGATGAGGTCGTCGGCACGCCCCTGGGCGGCGCGCGCGATGAAGTCGGCGCCGGCCGGGGCAACGCATACGACGTCGGCTTCGCGGCCGAGTCGGATATGCAGCGCGGCCCCTTCGGCGGAGAAGAGGTGGGTGAGCGCCGGACGCCCCGTCACGCCCTCGAAAGAGAGTGGCGCCACGAACTTCTGTGCGGCTCGGGTGAGGGCGACGTCGACGATAGCCCCCAGACGGGTCAGATCGCGGGCGATCTGAACGGACTTGTAGGCGGCGATGCCGCCGGTCACCCCGAGAACGACGCGGCGGTCCTTCCAGGGGCGGCGCGGGACGAGAGCGGCTGCCACCGAACGTCCCGGAGAACCTGCTAGAGCTCTTCGCGGCGCCGGCGCTTCACGAGCCGGAACTCGATCTGACCCGACGTCAGTGCCTCGAGGGCTCGTGTGGTGAGCTTCTTCTCCTCACCGAGTGGCATGGCCTCACTCGGGAGAGAGTTGAGTTCGCGCGCGTATTTCGCCGCGACGAGCACACCGAGGTACTTGCTCTCGGTGCCCGAGGCGACCTGATCAGGGGTGAAGACCCGCATCGGTACTCCTTATTGTTGGTCCTGCACGTATGGGCTGTATTCGGAATCCAGAATCCTGGCGACCTGCTCCCGGAAGTGGTCGGCGTCCAACTCGGGGGCTTCCGGCTCCACCCCCTCCTCCACGATGCCCCGGATTTCTGCAAGGCATTGGTCCAGATCGTCGTTTACAACGACGTGATCGAAGTCCGGCACCGCCTGGAGTTCATCGAGGGCCGAGATCAGCCTCCGGGCGATCGTCTCAGGCGGCTCCGTTCCTCGCCGCTTGAGCCGAACCATCATTATATCAACAGAGGGCGGCAGAACGAAGATCAACACCGCGTCGGGAATGGCGTCCTTGATCTGCCGCGCCCCCTGAACGTCGATGTCGAGGACGACGTGACGGCCGCGGTTCGCTTCCGACTCGATCTCCGAGAGGGGTGTCCCATAGAGGCGATCATGCACTCGGGCCCACTCTACGAAGTCCCCGGCCTCGATGCGTCGTTCGAACTCCTCCGTTCCGAGGAAGTGGTAGTCGACCCCGTCGCGTTCACCATGTCGTGGAGGCCGGGTCGTCGCGGAAATGGAGAATACATAGCGATCGGAGTTCTCCACCAGGCGACGCGCGATGGTCGTCTTCCCTGTGCCGCTCGTCGCTGCGAGGACGACGGGTCGAGCCCGCGGATATCGGCTTCGGGGCCCGGCGGCGCCACCCCGTGCTGCCTCTCTACCCGCTCCGTCGGTCGAGCTCATTCCACGTTCTCGATCTGCTCGCGAAGACGCTCGATCTCCTCTTTGATGGCGACCGCGGCCTCGGCGATCTCCGCATCGTTCGCCTTGGAGCCGATGGTGTTCGCCTCCCGATGCATCTCCTGGACGAGGAAGCCGAGCCGCTTCCCTACCGGCTCGGCACTGTCGCCGGCCAGGGCCTCTCGAAAGAGCTCGATGTGGGAGCGGAAGCGGACCACCTCTTCGTTGATGTCCCAGCGCTCCGCGGTGTAGGCGATCTCCCGGGCTAGACGCTCTTCATCCACGTCGACTTGCTCGGCCAACTCCCGCACGGCTTCCCGGAGACGGTCCCGATGCTCGAGGAGCCGCCCCGGCGCCCTTGCCTCAACGGTGTCGAGTTGGCTCGCCATGACGGCGAGGCGTCCGTTCAGGTCCTCCTCCAATCGCTCGCCTTCGGAAATCCTCATGACGAGACACGCCTCGGCGGCCGTGCTGGTCAGGCCGACGAGGAGCTCCTCCTCGACCCCCTCGGTCCGGTCGATTTCAGGTGCCCGGAACACATCGGAGAAACGCGCGATCAGCGCCAGATCCGGTTCGCCGGCCACCCCGAGTTCGTCGCGGAGTCGGCGCAGAGCGGCCACAAGACCACGAGCCTTTTCTACATCCACCGCGACCTCTTGTTCGCCGGCGGAAGCCGAACGATCCACCGTAAGAGAGACGGAGATGTGCCCCCTTGTCAGATGCGCCTTCAGCGCGTCGCTGATCGCCTTCTCGAAGCGGTCGAAACCCGAGGGCGTTCGGATGTTCGCGTTGAAGAACCGATGATTGACGGATTTCACCTCTACGCGAACCCGCCCGGCCGGGCAATCTACCTCGGCATCACCGTAGCCTGTCATGCTCCGGATCACTCGTCACCTCCGTGGGTGGGGAAGAAGCTAACCGTCCTCAATTCCACATGTCCCAACGGAGGGCGAAAAAGGTCCGGGCGAACGGTAGCGCTCTGCCCGGATACGTCTGCAGGTTGCGACGGAACGTCATGTTCTCCATGCCGAGCCATAGTCGGACGGTCACCACGCGAACTTGCGCGTGGGCGTACCAGCTCTGAAAAAACGGCACGCGCTCGATGGCACCGTCGTCCTCGTCCGTGGGAGAAGCGAAGGTGAGCATGGGGTCGTGTCCGCGAACGCCGAGGGAGGCCCACAGCTCGAGGTTGCCCGAATCCATGAAGACCCGGTGAAACTCGAACGAGCCGCGGTAGATCTGGTCGGGAAGGTAGGGCCCCTCTTCATCCCACCACTGGTACGAGCCCTCCAGGGTGAGTCCCTCCATGGGCATGGGCAGCACGGCCATGGATTCATAGCCGTTCCGATGCACGCCAGCCGCGGTTGGAGCTCCTTCGTCGAGCTCCATGCCGAGGGGAGACACCTCATTGGCGTAGCTGTAGAGGGCGGCGCCTCCAAGGGTGATGCCCCACCTCGACGCGGTGGCGCCCACCCGAAGCGCTTCGCGTTCCTGGATGAGCCCGACGCCAGGGACGCCACCGGTGTCGAGGAGTGGCGGGCGAGGGGGACCGTCGGACACCGGGCCCTGACGGAAACCGTAATCTCCCCTCTCGTACTGCCCGAAGACGCTGATGTCCGACACCGGGTGCACCCACACCCTCGCACTCGCGTGGCCGGCGCCCTCGCTCTGCCATGACGAACGCTCCAACTCGGCGCTGAGTCCTCCCCATCGGAGGTCCGTCATCCCCCCGGCCACACCGAAGCGCCGGGTCGGCAGTTCCCCCTCGAAGAGCCGGTACGAGCCCCTGGCCCAGGCGCCGGAACGGGAGAACCCCACGGTCAACGCGTGCTGGGTCCGGGAGCCTCCGACACGAGTCGCCCCCTCCTCCACCGTAGCTTCCCGCTCTAAGGTGGACCGGCCAGTCACGGCTTGAATGACGACGCTCTCCGTCGGTCGCCACGCGGCATGGAGAGTCACGTCGTTGCGGCTGGCCTCCGGCGCGTAATCGGGGACCTGCGTCTGCGAGGCGACCCGCCGATAGTTCAGTGCGACCCCACCACGGTCTCCGAAATGGAACTGATAGCGAGCCCAACTCCCGGTCCGGTTCCCACCCTCCGTCTGGGTGGCACCGATACCCCGTGTGTCGACGCGCTCGAGCCCCACCGCCACGCTGCCGCCGAGTGCGGTGGGATCGGCATATACGCCACGGAACATGTTGGTGTCGAGATCGCCCGTCCCCGCCTCCACCACGGAAAAGGGGCGACCGTCGTCGTGCTGGTGAGACGTCAGCTCCACGCGCATCTGACCGCTGGAGCGATCGAGGCGGACCTCGTGAACGCCGGCCAGGGCGATGTGCTGGAGGTCAGCGACGCTTCCGTCCAATGGATAAAGCTCGAAGCCGTCGCGCACGATCCGGTACCCGCCCCCGCCCCTTCCAAAGGCTGTCATGGCCAACGGCGTCCCGTAGTCCCCTCCGAGAAGGGGGATGAGTCCCGGCACCTCCTCGAAGAGCTCCGCCAACGTGTTGGCACCGGAGGCCATGATGGCGTGGCGGTCCCACGTCCAGACGCCGGTGGCGAAACCTGCGGGCACGGGGTCCCGGACGCGGGGAAGGTTGTAGAAGATCGTATCGGCTGACACCGAATCGGCGAGTTGGGCGAGAACCGAATCCGCCAGGGCAGCGCTGTCAGCCACGACCGCCGAGTCCGCCACCGCGAGTGAGTCGGCGACCGCGAGCGAGTCGACCCTCACCGAATCCGGTGGCTCCTGCGCCTCGACGGGCGTCCACCCCACCCAGAGGAAGAGCAACGAAAGACCCAGGGACCTACGAATCATGAACAGCAACACCCCGAGCGACTGCCCGCGGGCCCGTCCACGGACCGACCCGAGATCAACCCGTGCGACTCCGAACCCACTCCACGAGGAGTCGCGTCGGGTGTCCGAGAGCGCCCTTGCCCCGGTTGTACGGCAGCTTGCTTTCGCCGAATGCCGTCCCCGCTATATCTAGATGTGCCCACGTTGTATCGCCGACGAACTCCGAGAGGAAGCACCCGGCCGTGATGGATCCGCCGGGACGTCCACCGACGTTCTTCAGGTCGGCGGTATCGCTTTCGAGTTGCTTCTTGTACTCGTCCCAGAGCGGAAGTTGCCAGCAACGCTCGCCGGACGCGGTCCCGGCGTCGATGAGCTCCCGGACGAGTTCGTCATCATTTCCCATGACCGCCGCGGCGTGATGGCCGAGTGCGATGATCACCGACCCCGTCAAGGTCGCGCAGTCCACCATGGCCGCCGGCTTCATCCGGGCGCCCCAAGCCAGAGCATCGGCCAGAATGAGTCGGCCCTCGGCGTCGGTGTTGATGACCTCGATGGTCTTCCCGGCCAGGCTCCCGATGACGTCACCGGGCTTCGTGGCCGTCCCCGAAGGCAGGTTCTCCGACGATGGCACGATGCCGACGACGTTGATGGCAAGCCCGAGCTCGGCGATGGCCTGCATGGCACCCATGACTGCGGCTCCGCCGGACATGTCGAACTTCATGTCTTCCATTCCCGCAGGCGGCTTCAAGGAAATGCCACCTGCATCGAACGTGAGCCCCTTTCCAACGAGAATCAGGGCCGGATCACCCTCGCTGCCTCCGTTGTGCTCGAGGATGATGAGACGAGCCTCTTCCGCTGAGCCTCGGGAGACCGAGAGCAGTGCGTCCATGCCCTCCTTTCGCATGCGGTCCTCGTCGAAGATCGTCACCTCCAGCCCCACACTCCCGGCAATCCGCCGCGCCTCCTCGGCCAGATGGGTAGGCGTGGCCACGTTACCCGGTCGGGCCTGCAGCGTCCGGGTGAGGTTGGAGCCCCGAGCGATGGCTGCGCCGGCGAGGGTGCCCCGAGCCAGGGCGTCTGCGTTCCCCGTGCCCAGAACGTCTCCGCCCGTCACCGTCACCGGTCCGTCATCGTCGTCGTCCTTCTTCTTCAGCTCGGTGAATCGCCACGCCGCAAGCGCCAGACCCTCGGCGGCGGCCTGAGCCGCCGTGCCATCTTCGACTCCGTCGAGGCCATCCAGGACGACCGCCACAGAGGTCACGCGAAGGCGCTCGGCCACCCGAACGGCGCGGGCGGCGAAGCTACGGACCTTCTCGGCATCGAGCTTGGCAACGTCGCCTACGCCGAGGAGGACGATCCGTCGGGGGCCGCTGGAGCCGTACAAGACGACATCTTCGGCCTCGGCGCCTCGCATCTCGCCGGAATCCAGAACCCGGACCACCGCACCGCCCAGGCTCGCGTCGAGTGCTGCCAGAACGCCCTTCGACCCGTCGGCACCCTTGGACACGGGCACCGCCAGAAGGGGCGTTTCGTGCGTGGTAGCGTCGGTATCGACGAATCGGAGCTGCATCGGGCGGTGTCCTTGCTGGGATTGGAGACGCTGGATTCTGGGCCGGGAACTCGAGGCGCTGGATGATCGCGTGAACGGTGGTACAGGTCCATCTACCCGCTCTCCGGAAGCCCCTCGTAGGTCTCGCCGACGAGGCGATCCACCACGGACTTCAACTCGCCGGTCTCCTCGAAAGTCTCGATCTGCCGATCGGCGCTCGTCCCGTGCTCCAGGATCGTGTAGGCGTACTCGACCTCTCTGCGAGTCCCCAGATCGTCGAGAACATCGTCGAGGAACCAGCCGATGAGCTCTTCGATGAGCTCCTTCGCCGGCCGTGGCCTCTCCCGACCCAGGTCGAGAAGATCACCCGACACTCCGTACCGTACCGCCCTCCACTTGTTCTCCTCGATGAGTGACAGGGGATAGACCCGAAACGTCATGTTGTCTCGTCGGAGCCTCCACAGCTTGGCCACGATGGCCTGGATGAGGGCAGCGATGCAGACGGCCTCTTCCACTCGTGTGCAGATGTCGCAGAGCCGAAACTCGAGGGTCGGGTAGAGGTGATGCGGCCGGAGATCCCACCAGATCTTGGACGGATCCTGAATAGCGTCGGCGTTCACCAGGGCCCGAACGATGTGCTCATACTCCGAATAGGTATTGAACGTCGGAGGGATGCCGGTCCGGGGGAAATTCCGCCACTGGACGCTGCGATAGGACTTGAGTCCAGTCCTGCGGCCCATCCAGAAAGGCGAGCTCGTGGAAAGAGCGAGAAGGTGAGGAATGAAGTAACGCGCGACCTTCATGGCATCGATGAGGAACTCCTTGTCCTCGATGCCGACATGGACGTGCATCCCGAAGATGAGGTTCTTCCGGGCCAGGTCCTGGAGGTCCTGTTCGACCCCCAGGTACCGCTCGAGGGGCGTGATCTCCTGGTCCATCCAGGACGAAAAAGGGTGCGTCCCGGCGGCTAAAATGCGAAGCCCATCGGATGCCGCCAGGTCCGCCACCGCCCTTCGCAATCGAACGACCTCCGACCGGATCTCGGCGGGCGTTTCGCACACACCGCTACCCACCTCGATCACCGACTGATGGAGCTCGGGCTTCACGCCCTCCACCGTGATCTGGCCTTCTGCGTCCAGGATCTGGGTGATGTACGAGCTCAGCTCACCCGACTCCGGGTCGACGACCTGATATTCCTCCTCGATGCCGAGAGTCAGCGACGGGTCCTTCATGACTACCCCCCCACCCTCGCGAGTATCTCGTTGAGCGTTCCACTAGGACACATGGCGTCCCGGGTCTTCTCACGATCGAAGAGGAAGTAGCCGCCCAGGTCCTCCCCGGAGCCCTGGGCATCGTTGAGCTCGGCCACGATTCGTTCTTCGTTCCCGGTCAGAGCCTGGCCAATAGGCTCGAAGTGACGGGCCAGCGCGAGATCCCGATGCTGTTCGGCCAGCGCCCGGGCCCAATACAGAGCCAGATAGAACGTGCTGCCGCGATTGTCGAGCTCTCCGACCTTCCGCGACGGGGATCGAGCGTGCTCGAGGTATCGGGACGTGGCGTCGTCGAGAGCGTCGCCGAGGACGATGGCTCCCGGGTTGTCGAAGTGCTCACCGAGATGCTGGAGCGAGGCCGCGAGCGCCATGTACTCGCCGAGGGAGTCCCACCGCAGGTGGCCCTCCTTCTGGAACTGCTGCACGTGCTTGGGCGCCGTCCCCCCCGCCCCGGTCTCGAACAGGCCCCCACCCTCCAGTAGCGGCACGATGGAAAGCATCCGCGCGCTGGTTCCGATCTCGAGGATTGGGAAGAGATCGGTCAGGTAGTCCCGCAGCACGTTTCCCGTGACGGAGACCGTATCCTCTCCTCGACGGATCCGCTCGAGGGTGAAACGCATGGCGTCCACGGGTGCCAGGATCTCGATCTGGACCCCGTCGGTGTCGAGGGTCGTCAGGTGGTCCTCGACCTTGCGAATGACCTCGGCGTCGTGGGCTCGCAGCGAATCGAGCCAGAATACGGCAGGAACGCCCGTGGCCCGCCCCCGTCGGACCGCGAGTTCAACCCAATCTCGGATGGCGATGTCCTTGGTCTGGCATCCCCGCCAGATGTCTCCAACGTCCACCTCGCGCTCGAGTAGCACGCCGCCTTCGGCATCGACGACCCTCACCGTGCCGGGAGCGTCGATCTCGTAGGTCTTGTCGTGAGAGCCGTACTCCTCGGCCTTCATCGCCATGAGCCCGACGTTCGAGACGCTTCCCATGGTTGCCGGGTCGAACTGGCCGTTGGCCTTGCAGTCGTCTACGACGACCGAGTAGATGCCCGCATAGCTCGAGTCCGGGATCACCGCCTTGGTGTCCTGGAGCTCTCCGTCGGGACTCCACATGCGGCCCGAGTCACGGATCATGGGTGGCATGGAGGCGTCGATGATGACGTCGCTCGGCACGTGCAGATTCGTGATGCCCTTGTCAGAATCCACCATGGCCACTTCGGGGCCCGACGCCAGGGCCGAGTCGATGGCCGCGCGGACAGCCGACGCCTGGTCCTTCGGGAGTTCGGCCAGCTTCGAGAGCACGTCGCCGAGGCCGTTGCTCGGATCGGCGCCCACCCGACTCAGGGCCTCGCCGTACTTCTCGAATACGTCCTTGAAATACGTACGAACGGCGTGGCCGAAGATGATGGGGTCCTGAACCTTCATCATCGTCGCCTTGAGGTGGAGCGAGAAGAGCACCCCGCGCTCCTTGGCATCGTTCACCTGCTCGTCGAGAAAGGCCACCAGGGGCGCCCGACGCATGACTGCGCCGTCGATGACCTCTCCGGCCTCCAATGCCAGCCCCTCCTTGAGTACCCGGACACCGCCGTCTGCTGACACGTGCTCGATCCGGGCCACGGTTTCGACCTTCAGGGTCGTGGACGTCTCGGTGTGCCGGAAATCGCCGGAGTCCATGGTGGCCACGTGGGTAGACGACTCTTCGGGCCAAGGAAGCATCCTGGGGGGATGATTGCGTGCGAACTCCTTGACGGCTCTCGGGGCGCGACGGTCCGAGTTGCCCTGGCGGAGAACCGGATTGACCGCACTGCCCTTCACTCCGTCGTAGCGCTTCTGCACCGCCGTCTCCTCGGCGGTCGTCGGCTCCTCCGGGTAGTCCGGAACGTCGAAACCAGCCTTCTGAAGCTCGGCAATGCACGCCTTCAACTGGGGAATGGACGCGCTGATGTTGGGGAGCTTGATGACGTTCGCCTCGGGCGTCTTCACGAGGCGGCCGAGCTCGGCGAGGTCGTCGGACACGCGCTGGTCACCCAGGCGCTCTGGAAACACCGCCAGGATGCGACCAGCCAACGAAATATCACGGACCTCCACGGGCACACCAGCGACCCCGGCGAACGCACGGATCACCGGAAGGAAGGCCTCGGTGGCGAGGGCCGGGGCCTCGTCGGTCCAGGTATAGATGATGGGCGGAGAGTGGGTCATGGGGCTGAATGAGGGTGTGAGGTTTGGCCGCGACGAGGGTGCGGGTCTGTGCCGCCCATGGCTCGGCGCGTCCGAGTCGGCGAACGGGGCACGCGCGTCTCCATGAATCGGCGTGCCAGTATAGAGCGGATAGCCGCCTTCTGCGAAGGGCCGGCCCGAAAACCTGTCGCCACGGCTTCGCTTACCCGATGTTGCGAGTTGATCCCGTCGACCTTCCCCGGGGGTGTGCGCTGAACCAGACCGAAGAGGCTCGCCCAAGACCGATGACGCCGTCGGGCTTCGGAAGCATCCGCGCCAAGATCCTTCTCCTGGCCACGGCAGCCACACTCGTGCCAGCCGTAAGTACGGCGGCCCTTTCCTACGTGCGCGCTCGAGCAGCGCTCACCGAGACCCTCGAAGGTGAGCTCCAGGGAATCGGAGCCCAAACGGCGCGAGAGCTCGATCTCTGGCTCAAGGAGCGTCAATATGACCTCCGGGTCTTCGTCGGGTCGTTCGAGGTCATCGAGAATCTTGAGCGCGCCTCCGCCGCCCCCGACGGCCAGGCCGCCGCCCGTGTGTCCGATTATCTCTCGGTACTCCAACAGCGGTTCCCCGAATACGCCGGTCTCCTGGTCGTGGACGACCGCGGCGAGCTCGTCGCCGAGGGCGCAGGTGCGGTGCACCCTCGAGAGATGGAGGGGGAATGGCTGGACGGACTCGCACGCGGGGAATCCCACGTAGGCGATCCGTATCGGCATACGACCCTCGGAGCCGTGGCGACAACGCTGGCGGTGCCCATTCAGGACCCTCAGGGCGGCTTTCCAGGAGGGCTGGTGGCGACCCTCACCTTCGACGGGCTCGGTGAGCTTCTCGGTGAGCTCGCTCCGCCGGATGGCGGATCCATCGAAGTCCTCGGCCCCGAAGGCCGGGTGGTGGTCTCATCCGAAGGAGGCACACCCTTCGAAACCGTGCTCGGCGCCGACGCCCGTGCGCAGCTCGAGGCCGCCGACGGGGGTACCGTCGAGTACGCCGATCAAGCCGGACAGGCCATGGTCGGCACCCTCACGCTGCTCGCTGGTACGGAATGGTCGGTGCTCTCGCATCTCCCCACCCGCCGGGCGTACGCCCAGGTCTCCGACCTCACCCGGTCCACCGTCCTCCTTGTCGCCGTGCTCCTCCTCTTCGTAGGAAGTGCCGCCTGGGGGATCGGCCTCCTCATCACCCGCCCCCTCGCACGACTGACCGAGGCGGCAGGGGCCGTTTCCCAGGGTGACCTTTCGGTGAGACTCCCGGTGACGGGCCGGGACGAAGTGAGCTACCTCACCGAGGTGTTCAACAGTATGGTGACCCGGCTGGACGGGGCCGCATCCACCCTTCAGGCACAGAACGACGAACTCGATCAACTCGCCCGAACCGACGCTCTCACCACGCTCTACAACCGTCGACACGTGCTGGAGGTCCTCAAGCTGGAAGTATCCCGCGCCGGCCGGTACAAACGTCACGTCGGTGTGCTCATGCTCGATGTCGACAAGTTCAAGCACTACAACGACACGTACGGCCACCAGGCAGGTGACGAAGTCCTCGAGGGAATGGGAGAAGTGCTCCGCGATGCCACCCGGGACACCGACATCCCGGCTCGCTACGGAGGGGAGGAGTTCATTGTCGTCCTTCCCGACACCGACCTCTCAGGCGCCGTGGAAGCCGGCGAGCGGATCCGCGAGCGATTGGCCCGAGAAGTCTTCGATGGGGGCAAGGTCACCGTGAGTATCGGTGCAGCCGAGTTTCCCGCTCAAGGGCCGGAGCCCGGCGACGTCATCGCCGCCGCGGACCTGGCCCTCTATGCGGCGAAGGAGGCCGGACGCGACCGCGTGCTTCCAGCCGAACCCAAACAACCGGTGGACGGCGCGTAGCGCGTCAGGGTGAGCGCGCCATGACCAGCGTGTGGAAGATCCACCCTTCGCGGCCTTCGTCGTCCTCGATGCGCACCCACTCATCGGTGTAGGACTGCCCGACCACCGGCGTGGCGGCATCCAAGGTCGCCACGACGCCATGCTCGAGGCCGGGACCCTGACGGACGTTGGCTCGCTGGTCGATGGTGCGAAGGGGCACCCTCGTCGCGAAAACCGTCTCTCCCGGTCTCAGCTCGCCTGCACTCCCGGGGTCGAGTCGAGACCGGGCGCTGGCCGCCAACGACCTTGCCTGAGTCGCCAGATAGAGCGCTCCGCCGAAGTTCTCTGCCGCGAACGCCTGAGAGCCCTCCTCCAGGGCGGCAGTTGCTTCGGAATAGGAGGGCAGCTCCTGAGCGCCGGACATCCGCGCAATGCTCTGAAGGGCGATCTCCGCCTCGGCCAATCCCGACGCCGCCTCGGCACGACTGGCCTGACTCTGGAGCTTCGCCAGGTTACGAACCACTTCCTGACGGGTCTCGGCGAGGGTGCCGGTGAGATCGACGATCCGGGCGTTTCGCTCGAGGAGCATGATCTCCAATCGGGCGACCCTGGCTTCGAGCTCAGTGTTCTGCCTTTCCACGACGATCGTGTCGGTCTGGACTACCGTATCGACGGCAGCGGTGACCGTGGTGGCAGTGGTTGGCTGCACCGCCGGCGGGGAACCGGTTGAAGCGCACGCCAGCGTGCTCAATGACAGTCCGATGAAAAGTGTACGTCCAACGAGCATGGAAAGCCTCCCGGGAGGGCCGTAGAGTCACCCTCAATCTATGGGCCGGCGGGCGGGCGATCCAAGCATAAATGATGCGCTACTCAGTCGCACTGAAGGGGCAGCAGGCGCAGGGAGGGCTGCCCGGGGCGGCCCTCCCTGCTGACCCTACATGGGTTCGACCAGGGCGACCAACCGTCGACCCTGGATCGTGTTCGAGCGCTGCTCCACGCGTCCGATGTCGGACAACTCGTCGAGCATGCGGTCGAGGGTCTTCACGCCGACCTCGGCTTGCCTGAGTTCGCGGCCTCGGAAGCGGAGAACAACGCGCACGACGTTACCCTCCTCGAGGAACCTGCGGGCCCGCTTCAGTTTCACGTCGAAATCGTGATCGTCGGTGCGGGGCCGGAGCTGAACTTCCTTGAGCTCCACCGTGTGTTGGTTCTTCTTCGCTTCTCTCTTGGCCTTCTGGCGCTCGTAGCGCTCCTTGCCCCAGTCCATCATCCGGACGACGGGTGGTCTGGCCTGGGCCGCTACTTCAACGAGATCGAGCTCGGCTTCGGCGGCCTTTTCCTTCGCCGCCTGGAGTGAGACGACGCCGATCTGCTCTCCGTCTTCGCCAACCAATCGGACGGGGCTGATGCGGATGTCTTCGTTGACCCTTGGATTGTCGATGGGTTCTTCTCCTCGAGTGATGGAGTGTCGTTTCGAAGGACTCTGAAGATACACGAATCACGCTACCGCGTGACCACGTGCACTCGGCGACGTCCCGTTGCCCCGGCGCGTATCACCCCTCTGTGGCGGCGATCGCCTCGAGTCCCTCCCGATACGTCGGATACGTGAGCCGGTATCCGAGATCGGCTTTCAGCCGGTGATTCGACACCCGCTTGTTTTCCTCGTAGAAGCTGCGAGCGGTGGAGGACAGACCGGCTTCGTCGAGCGCCACGGCCCGAGGAGGATCGATACCCAAGAGCTTCGCACCATACTCGACGACCGCCGCGGGTGGGGCCGGCTCGTCGTCCGAGAGATTGAAGACGCCCGACGGCCCTCCCTGGTCCATGCCAGCGATCACGGCCCCGACGATGTCGGCTACGTGGATCCGGTTGAAGACCAGCCCCCTGCCCATGATTCGTTTGGCTGATCCGTCACGGAGGCGGTCCAGCACGCTCCGGCCAGGCCCGTAGATTCCCGCGAGTCGGAAGATCTGGAGGGGCGTCTCTCGACCCTCGGCAAGCGCCTGCCAGGCCGACTCGGCCACGACCCTGCGTCGGCTACGGTCCGTCCCCGGGCGAGGCTCGGCAGACTCGTCCACCGTCCCGCCTCCACGATCCCCGTACACTCCCGTGGTGGAGAGGTAGGCCATCATTCGAAGTTCCGGTGCCTGCTCCAGATCCCGCCGGTGGTGTCGAAGAACCGGGTCCCCGGCTTCAGCGGGCGCGATGGTACTGAGCACGTGGGTCGCTCGCCGGAGAGCCTCGCCCACCTCCGCCGAGGCGCGGGTCCCGTCGAACACGGCCCCGGCGAAACCCTCGTCGCGAAGCTCCGACGTCCGGGCTTCCGTGGTCCGCGTCCCGGTGACGTGCCATCCACGTTCCAGGATACGTAAGCCCATCCGGCGACCGGTATAGCCGAGGCCGAATATCATGAGACGATTCATGGAGTGAATGACCCGACGGCGCCGGCAGCGTTCCGGATCGGGTGCGATGGGTGGCTCCTTACCTCAGCGGCCGCGGCTATCCTTGAGGTGGAGCCACCGGCCTTCGTACCTTTCGGGTGCCCGATCCCGGACGCCCCCCCACGGCATCGATCGGGCCATCGAGAGGTCATCCTGAATACCATATCGATCGGGGGAGGCGGGGCGCCATCGAGGCAGAGTCTCGAGCCCGGCTTCACCTTTCACATACCCGAAGTCGACGACGTCGAGGTATTCGTCGTCGATGACGAGCGTGTGGCCCTGACCGCCATGCGGGCCTTCCTGGAACAGGAGGGCCATCCGGTGAGGAGCTTCGAGGACCCAGCCATGGCCCTTGACGCCATGAGGACCCGTCCGCCGGAGGTTCTCGTGACGGATCTTCTCATGCCCGGCCTCAGCGGCGTGGATCTCGCCCGCGAGGCTCGAAATCTCGATCCGGAGATCGGGGTCGTTCTCGTCACCGGCGCCGGTGAGGAGGAAGGTGTCACCGCGACCCAACGTCTGGACATCTCGTCGTATCTGTCGAAGCCGGTCGAACCACGTGAGTTGGCCAAGGCGACCCGCCAAGCCTTTCTGGCCCGGGCAGCGAGGCAACATCACCAGGCAATGACGAGTTGGATGCACACCGCCATGGATCGCAACGCCGACGCGATTCGCGAAGTGACGCTCGGCACCCTCAGCTCCCTCATGAACGCTCTGGATGCCCGGAGCGACTACTTCCAGGGTCACAGCCGGGCCGTGGCCATGCAGGCCGCCGCCGTGGCCCAGTCGCTGGGCTTGGACGAGGACGAGGTGGAGGAGATCCGCATTGCCGCATTGCTGCATGACATCGGCATGATCGGCATCCCCGATTCCATCGTCGACAAGCCTGATACACTGACCGCGGAAGAAGCCGCACGCATCCGCTCCCACTGCTCGGCGGGAGCGGCGATCATCGAGCCCATGCGACATCTTGCATCGGCTCCGAGGTTCATTCTGGAGCACCACGAGCGGCTGGACGGTTCGGGATACCCCGCGGGCAAGAAAGGGGACGAGATCTCGAGAGGGGGCCAGATCGTCGGTGTCGCCGAGGCCTGGACGGGCATTTTGGAAGGTCGGGCCTATCGCGAGGGTCGGAAGCGGGAGGAGGGCATGGAGATCCTGCTCCTCCACCAGGGGCGCTGGTTCTCCAACGAGATCACCGAAGCTCTCATCGAGTCGGATGTGGGGGTCATCGGCTGATAGGCCGGACTCTCATGGTCGGATGAAGACGCCTCCACCCTGCGGGTGATCCGGGCACTCCTGGAGGTCCTGACCGTCTGAAGGTCGCACTTCTCCCTTCTCGAAAACCTTCTTCAGATCGACTTGCACACCCTCCGTCTTCGGTCTATCTTCGGTTTATTCGGTGTCTATTCGGGTCGATCCCCGGTTCCGGTTCGCGGCGTGGTGGTGGTGTCGAGGTGATTCGGGAGCCGGGGATCGTCGTCCCTGAACCTTCTAGAACGTCGTCCCTTTTCGTCATGGCCAAGCCCGTTTCCAGCGCGCAGGGTGTTCCCACCCACCAGGGACGTGGGTGGGCTCATGAGAGCAGGAACCCGACCCTCCCCTCCCTTGATTGGCTCGCCACTACTTCGAGCGACATCGAATGGGCGACACGTCAGAAATCCCGGGCAACGACTTCGACGTCTCCCCACCGCTCCTCCAGGAGCTCGACCCAGAGTCGCCGAGCCCTCTGCCTCTGGCTCCCGACCTTCGAGCTCCGCCTCGAACTCGTCCGATCCCCCGAACTCGACAGCACCTCCGTCGCCCTCCTTTCACCGGGAGAGAGCACGCGGCGCACCGTCTGGCAGGTTTCGGAGCGGGCTCACGCCTCAGGCGTGAGACCAGGCCAGCTCGTCTCCCAGGCGGTCTCGCTCTGCACCTCTCTTACCCTCCTGGAGCCCGATCCGGCTCACTACGACGCCGCCGTCGACACCATGTTGGAGGTCCTCACCGAGATCACGCCTGTGGTCGAGCCCGCCGGTCGGGGGAGAGTCTTCCTGGGCATGGATGGTCTGGAGCGTCTCTTCGGCTCTCCGCACCGACAGATACGGCGGGCCCTGCAGTCTCTCTTCCGGGTCTTTCCCTCCCCTCTCGTCGCCGCCACACGAGCGGGCATGGCTCCTGGCAAATTCGGGGCATGGGTAGCAGCCGCTTCCGCTCGTTCCGGGTCTCCGGTCGTCATTCCCGAAAAAGGCCTCCGGGACTTCTTCGCCCGCTGCCCTGTCGGTGCTCTCCCCGTCAACCCCCTGGTCATCGGTCGTCTGGAGCGCCTGGGCATCCGGACCCTGGGCGAACTCCGGCGCTTCCCCGAGCCGTCCCTGGTCGCCCAGTTCGGGGAGGACGGCAAAAACGCCCTCGCCTGGGCGACGGCCCGGCGCATCGACCCGGTACGCCCACAGCACCGTCCCCGTCCCATCCGTGTCTCCCTCGAGTTTCCCAATCCCGTGGGCATGGTGGGCACACTTCATGGCGCTCTTCATCGACTCGCCGAGCGTGCTCTCGCACGGCCGGCGCGAAGAGGACGCAGCGTGACGGGCGTTCGCATGGGAGCGCACCTCGAAGGAGGAGGCTCCTGGTTCGTCGAAACGGTACTGCGCGAGCCCACCTCCGATCGTGAGCGCATCGCGGCTCCCCTTCGGTCGAAGATGGAAATCTCGCCTCCCCCGAAAGCTGTGGAGACCCTCATCCTCGAGCTCACCGATTTCGGAGCGGCGAGCGCCCAGACGGGGCTGTTCGATCGGAAGATCGAGTCGGGACGAGCGACATCTTCCCTGGACTTCAATGAAGGTGAAGTGCCTGTCACGCTGAAAGATGCGGTCCAAGAGCTAAAGTTGCGTCTAGGTCACTCTCCCCTCTACCGCGTCGTCGAGGTCGATCCCTGGTCGCGGATTCCCGAGCGGCGACACGCCCTCCTCAGTTTCGACCCCTGACCCGGACCCATGAGCTCTCGCCCTCGCCTCAAGCCCCTGGCCCGCCCCAAGACCGTGACCGTCCGCATCGACGACGACGGAGACCCCCTCTTCGTGCGTCTTCCCGGCAAGACGGCTCGACGTGTCGCAGCGGTTCGCGAGCGTTGGCGCATCGACGATGAATGGTGGCGTCAGGCCATCTCCAGAGAATACCGGACCATCGTCCTCGACGACGGGGCGGTCCTGACGCTATATCACGACCTTCTTGACGATTCGTGGTACGTCCAACGTGGCTAGCCACCAAGTCCCTGGCGCCAATGGGACATTCCGGCGCCCTACCCACATCGGTAGGTTTTTGTGGACTGGTCCGACGCGTTCGCATCCGCGAACGACATCACACCTCCCATCCCAGTGCAGCGCGTGTCGTCCCCTCCCCTCATAAGGCGAATCGAGCCCCTCCGGCCTCGGGGGCTGAAGGTTCGGGTCCACCTCGACCCGGGACAGCCATTCGAAGTGATGCTCGAGACCCTCGAGCAGCACCGTCTGGGCGTCGGCGACGAGCTTCCCCCGGACCGACACCACCATCTTCTCAACGACGACGCCGATATCAGGGTCCGCCACGCCGCACTCAATCTCCTGTCGTACAGCGCACGGACCCGGGCCGAGCTTCGTATGCGACTGAGCCGGAAGGGGTTTCGCCCGGCGCGCATCGACCCGTGCCTGGACCGCCTGGAGGAGAAGGGCTTCATCGATGACGAAGCGGTGGCAGCGTCCTTCGTCCGCGACCGACTGCGGCACCGCCCCAGAGGCAAGGTGGCGCTGTCGTCGGAGCTTCGGGCCAAGGGGGTGGCACGCGACGTCATCGACCGAGCCATCGACGACGTCTTCGACACGGAGGAGACCGACGACGTCCACATCGCCAGGATCGTCGCCGAGAAGTGGACCGCCCGCCAGCCCCGAGAGGTCCTGGACGCGCTGGTGTCGGACCATCGGCACGAAGAGCGCGCCAAAGCACGCCGTCGCCTCGTCGGCTACCTCGCTCGCAGAGGCCTGCGAGGAGAGCCCTTGAGCGCCGGGGTCGATCGGGCGGTCGAACTTGCCCGGACATAGGGCCAGCACAGGACCGGGCCGCGGCCGGGCGCCGGGCGTGTGAGCAGTTCCGTTCAGCTTGCCGCGGTCCGAGTCGCCCTTCGACGTCGTTCCCACCACACGGCGAGCACGACCGCACCCAGCACGAACGCAGCCGCGACAGGAGGTGAGCGCCGCCAGATGGCACTCAGCCCGACACCCGAGGTGGTGAAGAGCACGACCCCAGGAGCGATTCCCAGCGCCGTCGTCCAGAGGAACCGCCTGCGTGGGACGTCACACAGACCGGCACCCCAGTTGAGCGCCGTGAAGGCTACGACGGGCACGAAACGCAGGGCTAGCAGCCCCCACCATCCGGCCTGATCGGCAGCATTGTCGAGGCGCTCCAACGACTCCTGGCGGACCATCCGACGGGCGAGCGAGCGGCCCCAGCTCCGAGCGATCTCGTAGCTGATCCAGGCCCCCGCCATGGCACCCAGCCACGTGATGAGCGAACCCACCACCGCCCCGAAGAGCATTCCGTTGACCATGGCCGGGGCCTCGGCGGGTACGGGCAAGATGGAAACCGCCGCCATGACCAGCGGAGCGACGACGTACGCCCAGACACCCATGGCGGCAAGCCACGTTTCGACGTTCGCGAAGATGTCGGCCACGGCGCCTCCCCTTGAATTCCCCTCCGCCCGAATCTTCCTACGAGACCTGAGCGGCGAAAGGGTTCGAAAGCTCCACCCCGAGGCTCCCAACCGCCATGGAGTGGATCACGCGCGCTCGGGTTGAACCCCGACGAGGCGTTCCTCCGTAGGTTCTTCCAGGAGGGAGAACCATGGGAAAGAAGAAGTCACCGAAGTTCGAAGTACCCGAGGGGCCGTGCGATCCCAAGCCGCCGAGACGCCCCCCGGAGCCCACTCCGTCGAAGCCTTTCGATCGGCTGGGACCCGATCCACTGAAGTGGCTGAAGATCGGGAAGAAGAAAGAGAAGTAGGCACGGGTCTTCCGCGCGACTGAGCGTTCAGTCTTGAGCCTGATCCAATCCGTTTTCGACGACGAAACGAGTCAGGCCGGCCACGGTGCGGATGCGCAATTTGTCCATCACCCGCTCACGGTGGGTCTCCACGGTTCTCGGTGAGATCTCGAGCTTCCCGCCGATCTCGCGGTTCGTCAGGCCTTCGGCTACGTGGAGGAGGACCTCTGTCTCGCGAGGCGTGAGGGATTCGAGGCGAGCCTTGAGCTGCTCTTCCTCGATCTCCTGACGTAGTCCGACACTGAGTTGTTGGGTGACCCGGGCGGTGAAGTACTCCCGCCCTTCGTGGACGGCTACCACGGCTTCCCTGAGCTCGGATGGCGGGGCGTCCTTCAGCACATACCCGTCGGCACCGGATCGCACGGCCTGGAGTACGTACTCGGGGTCGTCGTGCATGGAGAGGATGAGCACTCGAACCGGGTGCCCCCCCTCCCGCAGGTCACTGGTCACCTCGAGCCCCGTCTTTCGCGGCATGTTCACGTCGAGAATGACGACGTCGGGATGCAGCTCCCTCACCATCTGCAGGGCCTCGTCACCGTCGGGGGCTTCGCCCACGACCTCGAGCCCCTCGACGCCCTCCAGGACTCCCCGGATGCCCTGGCGTACGACACTGTGGTCGTCGGCTATCACCACCCGCATTGGGTTTCCACTCATTGCACCACCTCTGCCGGTTCTGGCGCCTGCATGGTCTCGCGAAGCCGGACCTGGATTCTGGCTCCCCCACCTTCGGCGTTGTCCATTGAGAAGTCACCCCCCAGCGAGGTGACCCGTTCCCGGATGCCGGCGAGCCCGCCTCGGCTCCGCAGTCGGCTGGCCGCGTCTTCCGGGAACCCCGGGCCATCGTCGATGACCGTGAGTACGACGCCTTCGTCGCGGGTCTCGAAAACGACCTCTACCCGCTCCCGTGCCCCGTGGCGAAACGCGTTGGAGAGGGCCTCCTGCATGGCCCGATACACGGCGGCTTCACCCTCGGCGCTGAGCCTCGGAGCTCGTGCCGGCGGCTGAAAGACGACCCTGACGTCCCCATCTCCCGAAAAGTCACGGGCGAGGGCCCTGAGAGACGACAGGAGACCCAGGTCATCGAGGGCTACGGGCCGAAGATCGCGGGTCACGCTCCGAATCCCTTTGATTCCCTCGCCGAGGAGGGTGCGTGCACGCTCGAGGGCCGGGGCGAGAGCCTCGTCGCTCCGTTCGGCGATGACACCCAACTGGAGGTTGAGCGCAGCCAGAACCTGGGCCGTCTCGTCATGAAGCTCTCGCCATAGTCGATTCCGCTCCTCCTCGTGCTGATGGATCATTCGAGCCTGAAGCCGCTCCAACTCCTCGGTCCGAGCCTGGAGGTCGCCATGAAGCTCTTCGGTCGCGAGGGCAGCGCCGACCTGCTGACCGAAGGCGAGGAGGAACCGGTTGTCCAGAACCGTGAATGGATCACGGGCCTCGCCCACGAGCACGAGGGCACCCACCACGCCCTCCTCACCGATCACGGGGAGCGCCGCCGTGTACGCATGGTCTTCGCCCGAGGGGGCAACGTGCGGGACCCCCTCGCCCCGAACCCATTCGGCCACTGTGCGAGCCGTGGAGGGCGCTCCTTCGAAGGGCCATAGCGCAGCCACGCCAGCTCCCTGGACGAAGTGCCCACCCGATGGTGTTGCGATCCACAGGGCGCTTCCGTGGACTCCCCGAAGGGACAGCGCACGGCGGAGCATGGCCTCGGCCATGGGCTCGTCACCTGCGAGCCCTCCCTGCACCTCGCCGGAGAGGGCCGTCAGTGTACTCAGTCCCTGATCGAGATCCTCGAGCACGAGGAAGAGGATGCCCAGGCCGACCGCTACCTCGAAGGTGATGTCGATGTAGTAGCCCCACGGATTCCACGTGCCCTGGGCCCTCAGGAGAGGATAGTCCAGGTGATGCAGGGCCCACAGCAGAAGAACGGCGGCCAGGAAACGAGACGCCGGGGAGCGAACCAGCCGATGGTAGCGGAAGAACGCCCAACCCGCCGCCGCTGTCGTCACACTGAGAAACGCGATCATCGGGCCGGCGGCCCAGAGGAAGCTGTCGAGGACGTAGATGGCGACGAACGACCACACCACCGGGAAGACGATGAGTCCACCATAGGCCGGTCGCCATTCCACACGACGGACGAAGACCAGCGACGCCCACAGGAGTGCGGCCGCTGTCCACCCGGTTGCGACCTGGTGCCAGAAGAGCCACACGCGGGCGCCGGAGGACAGGAACGTGATGATGGCGAGGAGGCGCAGCGAGTACAGGGCCCACGCCACTGCCCAGAGCCCGAAGTACTGCCTTCGGTATCGACGCTGGAGGACGACACAGAGGAGCACCAGCCCGAGGGTGACAACGAGCTGAAGGTAAGCAGCGGCGAGCTCCGACACCGGGGCCGGGAGGACGGTAGGCTCCATGGCCCGAAGATCCCGCGCCCGTCGGTGGAGGGCAACGGCTCCGAAGACCGCCGAGCGCCGTGTTCGTCCCCCCATGCATCTTGCGACCTCCGCGCGCGTCCACGATTCTGCCTCGCCTGCCGGGGGCCGCTGGTGCATATCTTGGTAGGGACACTCCATACTTCGACCAGGGTCACATGACGACAGCCGCTCCCCCAAAACGACTGTTCGCCAATCGCGTCGAACGCATTGGCACCGAAGCCGCCTTTGCCCTCGGCGGACTCATACGTGAGGTCGAGGCGCGAGGTGAGCGCGTCATCCGGTGCAACCTGGGTCAGCCCGACTTCCCGCTACCGAAGCACATCGCCGAGGCCGTGAAGCGGAGCATCGACGACGGGCTGACGACCTACTGCGATCCCCAGGGAATCCCCGAGCTGAGGCGGGCGGTAGCTGATTCCATGTCCGCGAAGCACGGCCTCGACATCGACCCTGAACGCGTAGTCGTCTACCCTGGGGGCCGCCCGCCCATCGGCTTTGCCCATATGAGCTACAGTGAGGCTGGCGAGGAGGTCATCTACCCCTCCCCAGGCTACCCGCTCTTCGAGTCGTTCATTCCGTACTTTCGCTGCATGCCGGTCCCGGTGGTGCTTCAGGAGGAGGAGGGCTTCGGCCTTACGCGAAGCCGGTTGGAGCCGCTGCTGTCCGACAGAACAGGCCTCATCTTCCTGAACTTTCCGTCGAACCCCACCGGAGGCGTGGCCACCCGCGAGCAGCTCGAAGGTCTGGCCGAGCTCATCCTGGAGAAGACGGATCCTTCGGTCCGCGTCTACTCCGACGAGTCCTACGAGGCCATCACCTTCGACGGTGACGAACACATCAGCATCGCATCGATGCCGGGCATGGAAGCGCGGACGATCATCGCCTCCGGGGTGTCCAAGACATACTCCTGGACCGGCGGGCGCGTGGGATGGGCCGTGTATCCTACCGTCGCGGAAGCCAAGGTCCACCGGAAGCTCGTCATCAACTACATGGCCTCGATCCCCCCCTACAACCAGTGGGGAGCCATCGAAGCGCTCACGTCACCTGAAAGCGATGTCGCCATCGCACAGATGGTCGAGGCGTTCCAGCGCCGCCGCGATGTGGTCGTGGACGCCCTGAATGGCATCGATGGCGTCTCGTGCCAGAACCCGAAGGGTGCCTTCTATGCCTTCCCGAACGTGGCCGGCATCCTCGAGGGGATCGGCGCCCTCGACGCCTATGAAGCTCTCGACGAAGGGGTGAAGTCCGAGACGAGTCCGTCGACCCTCTTCCAGCTCTTCCTCATCCACCACTACAGGGTGGCGACCATGGATCGCCGCTCGTTCAGCGTTCTGGGGAGCGAGGGCCAGCACTATCTGCGCCTCTCCACCGCAAACGCCGACGGAGAGCTCGTCGAGGCCGTGAAGAGAATCGGCGACGCATCGACGGACGCCGCGGGCTTCGAGACCTTCCTCCAGTCCGGGCTGAGCCTCACCTTGTAGCCTGCCCCAAGCACGTTCGCAGCCCCGGAGCCTCGGCGTCCGGGCTCCCCCACATCGCAACCAGGAACACCCCCGGCATGACCCCAGACGTCGCGACCGGCCCTCGCACGGCCACGGTGACCACCGTCGAATCCGAACGCAGAACCTCTTCCCGCGCGGTGGAGCTACCCTCGTACCCGCGGGAGTACTACGACGACGTCGCCTTCATGACGTCCATGATCCTTGTGCTCATGGGCAACTACCGGGGCTCGGGCCATTTCGGAGGGCCTCTCGCCTACACGCCCTACAACGTCGCGCTGCACCTGGGTGGCAGGGAGCTCGGTGGCCTGTCCTACGACATCCGGGAGCCGAAGCACCCCTACACCGACAAGTTCATGCTCGCCGGCGGCCACTGCATCCCCACCTGTTACGCCCTCTGGATCGTCCTATACGAAGCGATGGCCCGTCGCCACGCAGCCACCGGCGACGATCGGTTCGCGGTGGACCCCGAGGTTGCCATGCTGGGGGTCGACGCCATCGGCTTCCGCCGCAGCCACGGCGCCATGAGCGACATCCTTCAGAAGAACGATCTGGCCGACCACCCTCTCTTCGCCCAGGCGAAGCTCCGGGGGATCCGACCCCTCATGGGTCACGCCGAGAGCACGGACGTCACCAACGACGTCAACGGTGGCCCCTCGGGCATCGGTATAGCCACGGCTGCCGGCAAAGCGATGTTCTGGGACTTCGCCGGAGCCCCGAAGAGCCTGAAGGTGTTCGCCCTCGAGGGCGAGTTCGCCATGACCGAAGGACACGCCCAGGAACTGAAGACGGCGGCGCTCTCCCAGCAGGTGGGGAAGCGCCTACGCGTGCTCATGAGCGAGAACAACGCCGGCATCGACGACTCCCTCATCGGTGGCGTCATCAAGCCCGAATACCAGGGCTACGACCTGGCCCAGCAGTGGAGCTCGTACGGATGGAACGTGCTGGGAATCGACAACGGCAACGACTTCGACGACGTCTTCGCCGCCTTGAAGACGATGGAAGAGTGGCCGGAGGACGACCTCCGCCCGATGATCCTCGTCGGGCCGACGGTCAAAGGATGGTGGCCCGCCGCGGAGAACGGGAAGCTCCCGGGTTTCGGCGACCAGATCACCGGATTCCCGAGTCACCCCTACGGTTTCGGAATCAACTCCGAGTACTTCGTCGCCCTCGCCGAGACGTTCGAGGAACGCTACGGCATCGAGTTCGACGGGATCCGGGACGGGGCTCCGAAGTCGGAGCGGGAGCGACTCATCCAGTTCAAGACGAACATCGACATCGCCCTCTCGGTCATGGAGGAGAAGGCGGGGCTGGGCGAGTGGATCTCCGACCGCCTCGTCTCCGTCGCCGACGATCTGGCCAGGGACCTGCCCCTTTCCATCGACATCGACCGGGATCCATTTCTTGACGAACGCCTGACCCCTGCCGGGCTCCCGGTGGACTCCCCCACTGTGGAGGTCACCGACCCGCACAGCGGCCAGACCGTGACCGGCACCATCGACCTCTTCCTGCCGGCGGGCGAGAAGAAAGGTGCGCGCCGGGCCATAAGTGAGGTCGGACGGTGGCTGAACTACGTCACGGAGAACCGCTTCCTCACCATGGCCGCCGACCTCTCGGGTTCCATCAACGTCGAAAAGGCCCACTTCTTCGGTCATTACGACCCGGTGGAGAACCCGGCGGGCACTCGCCTCAAGGCGCCTATCCAGGAGGCGGTGAACGCCTCGACCATCATCGGCCTCATCAACCAGTCGGCGTCAAAGGACCCTGAGATGCACGCGGGCGTCTGGGGCCTGTCGGGCACGTATGGGGCCTTCACCCCACTCATGTACACGCCCGCTCGCGTGTACAGTCAGCAGAATCAGGACAGCCTCTTCCGAATGGGTGTCTTGACGATCCTGGCAGGCCACTCGGGCCCGGAGACCGCTGCCGATGCGCGAACCCACTTCGGCATCTTCGCCCCGCAGGTGTGGACGCTCTTTCCCCGAAATCAGGTCATCAACCTGTATCTGTGGGACTACAACGACGCAGCCCCGGCCTACTTTGCCGCCGTATCGAAGGCGGCGCGCACCAAGGAGGTGGGAATCATCATCATCCACGTCGCGCGTCCCGACGCTCCGGTCGCCGACCGTGGCACCTTCGCGGACACCGACCTGAAATCAGCCGCCAAGGGCATCTACCTCATCCGGGACTACGATGACGGCGCACCCCCCATGGGCACGGTCTGGGTCCAGGGCTCCAGCGCCACCGTCAACCTGGTTTCCATCCTGGATCGCCTGAACGCCGACGGGCTGAACGTTCGTGTCGCGTCCGTCATCAGCCCGGAGCTCTTCGCCGACCAGTCTGCCGAGTACCGCGACCACGTGTACCCCGATGCGGCGCGCTACGACAGCATGGTGGTGAGTACCATGACGAAGCGAGTACCTCCCCTGCCCGACCTCGGCCCTCTCACCGAAGAATACTCCCTTTACGCCGACCAGAACGATCGTTGGCTCTCGGGTGGCACGGAGGACGACGTTATCAGGGAGGCAGGCCTGGACGAAGAGTCCATCTATAGGGCCATCGTCCGCTTCGCCAAGGAGCGGGATGAGCGGCTGGACCGGCAGAGGAGCGCGCTGGCTGGGCTCTAGCCGTAACACCTCCACGTCCTGAAAAAATGTCGCGGCGGCGGCACACTTTTCGGGACGCAGAGTGGACCTCAGATGAGCGTTTCCGCCAGCCTTCGCGGGTTCGCGTTCTCCTCTCATTTCGGCACGATTCGTGCTCCGGCGGGGTCAGAAGACTTCGTGCGACGGGCCGTCCACGGCCACGCGTTCGGCGGCGCTCTCGCGAGTCCCCGACGGTCGTGGGCGGACCCCCCACGGGGTCTTCGACCTGCGGACCCAATATGTCGGGACGCGGCTTCCCCCCACCGAACAGCGCGCAATGGCCAACCCTTCGCGGACCTCCGTCGCCCCCGCCCCCGCCTACTCCGCCGACGCTCCGCCGAACGGCCCCGAATCTGCGGCTGCTACGCCCGTCCAGACCTTGGTGCGCTGGTTCGAGGATCTCGCCGCTGGCGACGTCGACTCGGTAGGCGGAAAAGCCGCCTCCCTCGGCGAGATGTTCGGTGCTCTCACCCAGAAGGGCGTTCGCATTCCCGACGGTTTCGCCACGACGGTCACCGCCTACGATCGGTTTCTCGACGCCGACGTGGCCATCGAGCATTGGGCGTCCGTCATCGAAGAGGCCCGTTCGCTGTCGCCTGCAGTCGTGAAAGCCGGCTCTCTCCGCGAAGCGCTGACGATCCTCTTCGAAGACGTCGCCGACGACGATCCCGTCGACCTACACGCTCGAGCGTCACTCGCTCGCGGGCTGGTGCGCGCTACGCCCGTCCCGAATGATGTGGCGCGCTCTCTGCGGATCGCGCACACCCGCCTCTCCGACCAATACGACGGCGAAGTGGACCTGGCGGTCCGTTCGTCGGCTACGTGTGAGGACTCCGAGATGGCGTCCTTCGCGGGGCAGTACGAGTCCTATCTGAACGTCCGGGGTGCCGAGGGCGTCATCGACGCCTGGAGGAAGTGCTGTGCGTCGGCCTTTACCGAGCGGGCAATCGGGTACCAGCTCCGCCGCGACATGGACCCCATGGAATGCCGTCTCGGGGTCGTGGTCATGAAGATGGTGCGCTCCGACATTGCCACCTCGGGCGTGCTCTTCACCCTCGACCCCGACTCGGGGAACCGGAACGTGATTCACATCACGTCGGCGTATGGTCTCGGCGAACTCGTCGTGCAGGGAAGCGTGTCGCCCGACACCTACGTCGTGTGGAAGGAGGGCGTCCGGCGTGGAAAGCCGTCCGTCGTGCAGGAACAGTTGGGTGCCAAAGACCGCAAGCTCGTCTACTCCCTCCAGGGGGGCACGTCCACCGAGAGCGTGGACGTCCACGCCAGCCGCCAGCGCCAGTGGTCACTCACCCGCGATGAGGCACTCGAACTGGCGCGGATGGCGCTCACGATCGAGGAGCACTACCAGCGGCCCGTCGATGTGGAGTGGGCCAAGGATGGGTACAGCGGCGAGCTCTTCATCGTTCAGGCTCGCCCGGAGACGGTACACGCCAACGCCTCTACCGAGACCACGTTCCAGCGTTTTCGCATGGCCCCGTCGGTCGTCGAAGAGCTTATCGAGACCGGCAAGGTACTCCTCCGCGGCCACGCCGTCGGCAGCCGGATCGGAGCCGGTCGGGTTCGCCGGTACAGGGACTACGAGGAGGTCATCGTTCGGAAACGGGAAATGCGAAACCGCCTCGCGGCTGGTGAGCGCATCGAGGACATCCCGGTGGGTGAACGGGTGTTCGACCCGGGTGACGTCCTCGTCACGGAGCTCACCACTCCGGATTGGGAGCCTCTCATGAAGGAGGCGTCGCTGATCGTCACGGAGAAGGGTGGCCGTACGTCTCACGCGGCGATCGTCGCCCGCGAGTTCGGCATCCCCGCCATTGTGGGGTGCCACGAAGCCACGAAGATCCTGCGCCCCCTTCAGGAGGTGACGGGTACGTGCGCGGAAGGCGACGAGGGGCTCGTCTTCGAAGGCATTCAGCCATTCGAGGTCATGGAGATCGACGCCGGCGCAATCGCCGACACCCGGACGGGCATCAAGCTCAACGTCGGCTTTCCCGGAAAGGCGCTGCAGGATGCCATGCTTCCATCCGACGGTGTGGGGCTGGCCCGCCTCGAGTTCATCCTCACCGCCCAGGTCGGCATCCACCCGCTGGCACTGGCTTACTACGACGAGCTCCGCGACTACACGGCCGACGGGACCCTGGCCACCGAGCTGGAGCCCTTCGCCGACGCTCTCGCCGCGGAAGATCCCCACGAACTGGTCACCCTTCTGGGCGCCATCGAACGCCGCACTCCGGGCTACGGCGATCGCCGGCAGTTCTTCGTGGATCAGGTGGCCCACGGTGTCGGCCTCATTTGCGCGGCGTTCCACCCCCGCCCCGTCCTCGTCAGGCTGTCGGACCTGAAGTCCAACGAATACCGGGAGCTACTGGGCGGCCGGATCTTCGAACCCCACGAGGAGAACCCGATGATCGCGTGGCGAGGTGCCTCCCGCTACGTGGACAGTCGGTTCGCCGACGCCTTCGACATGGAGCTCGACGCGCTCCGGATGGTTCGCCAGACGCTGGGCCTCGACAATCTCCAGCTCATGGTCCCCTTCTGCCGCACCCCGGAAGAGGGCGAGCGAGTGGTGCGGATTCTGGATCAGCACGGCCTCTCACCTCAGGCCGGAGTTCCCCTCTTCCTCATGGTCGAGTTGCCGTCCAACGTCATCGAAGCGGAGCGCTTCATCCACAAGATGGAGCTCACAGGCGGATCCATCGGTTCGAATGACCTCGTCCAAACGGTGTACGCGGTCTCCAGGGACGACCTGGAACGCTACGAGACACCGGTCGACGCACGTTCGCCCGCCGTCAAGGCGATGATCGCTCACGCCGTGAGTGCTTTCAAAGCTCGGGACCTGGAGATCGGCATCTGCGGCCAGGCGCCCTCGGACTATCCTGACGAGGTGCCACGCTTCCTCGTGGGATGCGGGATCACGTCCATCTCGGTTACGCCGGATACCGTGCTCGAGGTGCGGCGGAACGTGGCGGCCACCGAAGCCGAATTCGTAGAGCGGGACGAAGCAGCGGAATAGGGAACCCCACGCCGTCGCGCGGGCGACAGGACCGCCGGCGAGGGGGCAGGCTGGTGTGATCGTCCGGCGCCCTCTAACCTCTTCGGGCGCCCAGATTCCGCCTACGGAGTGTGAGAAGTGAGCCCCTCGCTATCCCCATCGTTCGCGACCCGCACCGCGTCGACCCTTTCCCTGCTCTGCCTCCTGGCCTCACAGCCGGTTGTCGGAGAGGCGCAGGACGTCGTCCTCACCAACGCGAACGTCGTCGACGTCGCCAATGGTACCGTCATCCGGGATGCGACGGTCACCATCACGGACGGGATCATCCAATCGGTCGATGACGGAGAAGCGACCTCGAGCGGAGCGACCGTCATCGATCTCGGGGGACGCTACCTCGCCCCGGGTCTCATGGATGCCCACGTGCACATCGGCTCGGCGGCCGACGCCCGCCGCGCCCTACTCACCGGCGTCACCACGATGCGGAGCATGGGCGCCGACCACTACGCCGACGTCGGCATGCGACAGCTCCAGCGGGACGGTCATGCCGAAACGCCCGAGTACCTGGCGGCCGGATATCACGTCCGGCCTCAAATGGCCGAGGGGTTCTTCCAGGATCATCCCGACCTCGGCGCGCTGGACGACGGAAACGTCAACAATGCCGGCGCCGTTCGATCGGTGGTGCGCGCCCTCCTGTCCCGAGGGGTGGACTTCATCAAGACGAACGCCACGGAGCGAGCCGGCCTTCCCGACACCGACCCGCGCAAGCAGCTCTTCGGCGAAGCAGAGATCGCCGTCATGGTTGAAGAGGCCGAGCGGGCCGGGACCCTCGGAGTCGCGGCCCATGCCCACGGCGACGAGGGCGGACGCGCCGCCGTGGCCGCGGGGGTACGGAGCATCGAACATGGCACGTATCTCAGCGAGGAGACCCTCGCCATGATGGCCGACCGAGGGACGTTTCTGGTGCCGACCATTGCCATCGTTCGCGACCTCACCATCCCTGGTGGCGACTACGACAACGCCGTCCTCAACATCCGTGGCCGGCACATGCTCCCCCGCGTCCAGCAAATGGCCGCCAACGCCCACCGCCTCGGCGTGAAGATCGTCGCCGCGACTGACACCGGGTATGGACCCAACAGCACCACGACCCTGGCCCATGAGCTCCTCGAGCTGGTCACTGTCGGACTCACGCCGGTCGAAGCGATGAGAGCCGCTACGATCAACGCCGCAGAGCTCTTCGGCGTGGAAGATCGGGTAGGGCGCGTGGAAGAGGGGCTCGAAGCCGACCTCATCGTGCTCGAGTTCGACCCGCTCCAGCGCATTGGAACGGTTCAGGACGTGCTCATGGTCATCAGCGACGGCGAGGTGATCGTGCAGCGGGGGGATTGGGCCAGCAGACCCATCTCCTGAGGTTTGCGTCGGGCCGCAGAGGGGAGGCAGCGAGCACGGGCCTCGCCGCGGGCGCCGCGCCTGCGCGCTCGACGAACCGGCCCCAGCGGTGGAACCCGGCAGGGTACTCCCCCGGATGAGTGCTCGCCCTGGCAGCTCCGATCCCCCGACCCTCATGGTGCTCGGCGCCTTCGCGGCCGTCTACGTCATTTGGGGCTCCACATACCTGGCGATCCGCTTCGCCATCGAGACGCTGCCTCCCTTCGCCATGGCGTCCGTGCGCTTCCTCATCGCAGGCGGGCTCCTCTATGCCTTGGTGCGCCCCCGCGCCCCAAGCCCGACCAAAGCTCAGTGGCGCTCCGCCGCCGTCATCGGCGTACTGCTTCTGGGATGCGGCAACGGAGGCGTGGTCTGGGCTCAGCAGTGGGTGCCATCGGGGCTGGCGGCGCTCCTCGTGGCCTCCGTCCCGATCTGGATGGTCGTCATCGACTGGCTCTTCGGGGGTGGGCAACGCCCCAGCCCGAGCCTCTTGGCCGGGTTGGGCCTGGGCCTCATCGGTGTCGGGCTCCTGGTCAGTTCCGAGCAGATCGGCGCAGGCTCACGCGAGAGCCTCCTCGGAGGGCTTGCACTCCTCTTCGCCTCGTTCGCCTGGGCGTCGGGCTCAATCTACTCCCGTAGAGCCGAGCTCCCCGCTTCGCCCTTTCTCACCACGGCCATGCAGATGCTCGCCGGCAGCGCGGCTCTCGCGCTCATGTCCGTCGTCTCGGGTGAGGCCACCGGGTGGTCGGCCGGGACGATCTCCGCCAAATCCGTCCTGGCACTCCTCTACCTCATCGTGTTCGGAGCTCTCGTCGGCTACAGCGCCTACATCTGGCTCCTGCGTGTGAGCACCCCTGCCCGCGCCTCCACCTACGCCTACGTGAACCCCGTCGTCGCCGTCCTCCTCGGCGGGCTCTTCGCGGACGAACAGCTCGACGCCAGGGCCGCGGTCGCCATGGTCGTCATCCTCGTTTCGGTCATCGTGGTAACCGTCACCGGTGGCGCCCGCAGAGTCACCGAGGACCCTCGGGCCGTAGGAGCCGACTGACGTCCACGGCGCAACGGTCCGCCCCTCGCACGAACGCCCCTCAAATCAGCGACGCGGCCGGCAGAGGTAGCGCGGGCGGGGTTTGCGACACCGCCGCCGCGGTGTCGCAAACCTCCTAATCGACGAAGGCCCAGAGCCACTTCCGGCTCTTCCCGTCCAACCCCGTCGGATCCGCGACATGGTACAGGTCGCCCGCCACGTCCCGGATGACGATGCCGCCTCCGGGCACCGTCGTCGGCCAGTCGTCGAGGCGCGTCTGGAAGATTCGTGGACCCTGCCGGGTCTCCACCTCCCATGTGCGGATCTCGACCTCCTCTTCGACGTTCATGATCCTCGTCACCTCGAGAACGAACCCGGCCTCTGCAATCGCCGACTCCAGCACGCGACGCGACGGATCGTCCAGCTCGTCGAGGCCACCGACGAGGGCCACCTCACCGTCGTCGTCGCGGAGCGAAAGGAATCGCCCCGGCTCCGACCACGGGAAGCAGCGATGCACCCGCACGGGCTTGGCCCAATCGTCACCGCTGGCCCAAAGCTGGCCATCGGTGCGCCGCTCGAGCGTCAACTCGGCGAGCCCCTGGTACTTCTCCGATAATCTGATCACCTCATCACCTCCCATTCAGGGGCTGTTTGCCAACAAGCCCCGGTTCTCGTCATTCCTCACTCTGATACCGCGCCTCAGCCTCATCCCACGGCGAGCTGCATCTGCAGCCCGTGGAGCTTGGCATAGACCCCGTCTGGTTCGGCCAGCAACTCCTCGTGGGTGCCCGATTCCACAAGCCTCCCCTCCTTCATCACGAACAGCCGCGACGCCTTGTGGAGCGTCGACAACCGGTGGGCGATGGCGAACACCGTCCGGCCGGCCACCAGGCGATCCATCGCCTCCTGGATGTTGCGCTCCGTCTCCGTATCCACGGCCGACGTCGCCTCGTCCAGAATCAGGATCCTCGGGTCGTGCAGGATCGCCCGGGCGATGGACACTCTCTGGCGCTCTCCTCCCGACAGGTTCTGGCCCCGCTCGCCCACGATCGTGTCGTAGCCCAGTGGCAATTTCACGATGAAGTCGTGCGCGTTGGCGGCTTTCGCGGCCTCGATGACCCGCTCGGGCGTCGCTTCGGGATGTCCGTACCTGATGTTGTCCGTCACCGAACCATGAAAGAGGTACGGCTCCTGGAGCACGATCCCGATCTGCCGACGGAGGTGCCCTGTATCGAGCTCCCTGACGTCCACCCCGTCGATGGCTACGCGCCCCGCCGTGACGTCGTAGAAGCGCGCGATGAGGTTCGTGACCGTCGTCTTTCCACCTCCCGACGGCCCCACCAGCCCGATCATCTCCCCCGGCTTCACCGCGAACGACACGCCCCGAAGGACCTGCCGCACGCCGTCGTAGCCGAAGCTCACGTCTTCGAACGCCACCTGCCCTTCGATCGGCTCCAACCGGACAGGATCCGGCCGGTCCACGATCTCGGGTTCGGTGTCGAGCACCTCGAACACACGGTGGGCAGACGTCGTCGCCCGCTGCACCGTCCGCGCGATCTGCCCGATGACCTCCATCGGCCCGATGAACATCGTCGTGTACAGCAGGAACGACACGAACGTCCCGGCCGACAAACTCGGCTCGGCATTCGGTTCGCCCAAAAGCCTTGGCATGGCGAAAGCCCACACGGCCACCGTCGTGGCATGCACGGCCAGCATCAGCACCGGCCAGAACGTGGTCCACGACTGATGGATCCGGTTGAACTCGTCCGTCACATCCACGTTGCGCTCATTGAATCGTCCTGTCTCTCGCTCCTCCTGATTGAAGGCCTTCACCACCCGCATCCCCGGAATCGTGTCGGAAAGGATGTCCGTCACCCTCGACCACTTCCGCCAGGCGCGGATGAAGAAGCGGTTCATATGCTCGCCATGCTTGTAGATGGACCAGCAGAACAGGGGTACCGGCACGACCATGACCAGCCCCAGCTTCCAGTCCAGGCTCAGCAGCACGGCACTGAGTCCCATGAGCATCACCGCCGACAGCGAGGCGTCCACCACACCGAAGGCGAGGAAGTCCCACAGCCGGTCGGTATCCGAGCTCACCCGCGTGATGAGACTTCCGGTCTTCTTCCGCGAGTAGAAACCCAGCGACAGGCGCTGGAGATGCTCGTACAGCTCCGTCCGCAGGTCCCGGGCGACCCACTCGCCGAGAATGGCCAGGTAGCGCAGCCGGATGAGGGCCGACGCTTGGCGCACCAGGTAGACCACGGCCATGGCCGCGACCATCAGCCAAGCAACGGTCGTGCCGTCTTCGACGGACATGACGCCGTCCTGGACCGGCCGCACCACCTCGTCGATGAGGTATCCGGCAAGCCACGGCGGAACGAGGCTCACCCCCGTGATGATCGTGGCCGCCACGAAGCCCAGTATCACCTGGCCCCGATACCGGCCCAGGTAGCTCAGCAGCCTCCAGAGCACGGCGCCCTGCTTGCCGGCCACCAACGCCTGAGCCTCTCTTATGGGAGCCGCGACACTGGCCGCGTAGGCATCGTCGGCATCGCCGGTGGGCACACTCCGCCCCTCCAGCTCCTGTTCGAGTACGAAGCGCACGTTCTCCACCGCTCGCCGCTGACGGTGCGTGTACCGCACCACGGCAAGCGCCGGTTCGTCCGGGACGCCCAGGAACGTCAGCGTGTTGCCCGACAGGCCCGGCGTCTCGCGGATGGCTTGGAGCCGCTCGCGGGGGAAGGTCTGCGCCTCCCACGTCTCATCGACCGAGTCGGACGCTCGAGGCGTGCCTCTCTGGGTCGGCCGACGCGCGATAGCTACCTGGCTCTCTCCCAGAGCCAACCATGCCTCGTCCAACCGCATGCCGGCGTCGAGATCGATGAGCGCATACAACTGGACCGGGCGGCCGCCCCAGGCACCCTCCACCGCCTCGCGGGCCGCAACCGGCATACGGGCCGGCTGGTCCGTGTACCGCTCGACGATCCTGCGATCGATGGCGTTCTGTGTCTCTCTTTCCATGATTCGTCTCGTTTGGTTCGGGCCCTCCGGCCCGATGCATGGGAACAAAAAAATCCGGGCTTCCCTGACCGCTTGGGGCGGCGGAAGACCGGATACTCTGCCTCTACTAGTTTTCTAGTTAGTTCAGGTATCAGCCTCCCGCCGATCAGAGATCGGCGCCTGGACCCACCGGCTCGCGAGGTACGACGCGCACGCACGCACCCGAACACGGTCCGCCATGAAGGCGACCGCGCCGAAGCCGGTTTCGTGTGTGAACAGTTGTCGCATCTCTCGGGTCCTCGAGAGTCGAATCGAAAGGGGACAGGGCACCCGTGCCGTCAGGATGCGCCTTCCCCGCGTTCCTGGTAGATACGTACGGGTCGGGCCTCGGTCAAGTTTCCGACGGATTTCGAGCTGCGGGGCACTACGTTGGAAGGACGAGTGCGAGAACGAACCCGGAGGAAGACGGATGCGTCCGGCGAGCGAGGCACGGCCCTGGTTGGCACAGGAGTCCTGGTCCAACGGATCGGTCACCTCGGAGGGCCATAGGCAGCTTTTTGCGCACTGGTTCGGCGCCATCGTCTGGAATGCGATGGCCGTCCCCATCGTGCTCATCCTGGTCGGAGAGGGCGGGAGTGATCTCGTTCCCTTCCTGCGGTGGGTGCTGGCCGGCTTCGTCGCCCTGGGCGTGCTCATCCTCTTCAACGCCGTCGTCTACTCCGCACGTATCGCCCGCTTCCGGAACCTACGGCTCGAACTCGACCCCTTCCCCGGTTGCATCGGCGGCCATGTCGGCGGCGCCGTCGAGATCCCCGTTCGGCCAGACGACCAGACGCGCGTCCGAGCCACGCTCCACTGCATCCGTTCGTACATACATGGAAGTGGCGAGAACCGGTCCCGGCGCGACGACGTCGTCTGGTCGGCGGAGGTGGCGCCCGAGGTGGCGCGCTCGGCGTCCGGGAGCCGACTCCGTTTCGGCTTCGACGTCCCCGACGTGGAGCAGCCGACCAGCGAGGAACGGGAGGGCGACCACCACTACTGGGCCATACACCTGGCCGCCGAGCTTCCGGGAGCCGACCTGGACCAGACGTTCGTGGTCCCCGTCTACCGGATCGATCCTCCTCTGGAGGCCTCTCACCCGTTCATCCCACCACCGGACGATCCGCGCGAGCTATCCCGACACGGGATCGATGTCGAACCGACGGCCCGAGGCGTGCGAATCGTTTACCGCCGCGGCCGCTTCGGTGGGGCACCCTTCGGCCTGATCCCCTTCGGTGCCCTGTTCGTGGCCTCGGGTGGCTTCGTGTTCAGCCAGACCACCGGGGCCTTCGGACTCGGCATCGGCACGGCTTTCGGCGGCATCTTCCTGGTCGCGTTCAGCCTGGTGGGCCTGCTCCTGTTGGCGGTTGGGATCTCGATGCTCGTATCGTCCATGACCGTGGAGATCCAGGGCGGAATCGTCCGCTCGCGTCGCTCCTGGATCTTCTTCAGTTCGACCCAGGAGGTCCCGGTACGCGACCTCGAACGGATCGACGCCAAGGTCACCATGCAGTCGGGACAGGGGAGCGGCGCCAGGACCGGATACACCCTCCGAGGTACGACCCTGAACGGAGATCGCATACCCCTGGGGGACGGGATCCGCGGAGCCTACTTGGTCGACCGCGTCGCGGCGGTCTTGGAAGCGGCCACCGGCCTGCGGGTCGAATCGGGAGTCCGGAGGCGGCTCGGCGGACCGCCGGGGGAAAGCCTCGAGGCGAGTAGTCACGAGGAATGAGATCCGAAACCCCCGGCTGGCCACTCGACGTACTCGTCGTCGACCGATATCGTCTCTGACCTCGGCCGCGACCTACGAGTCAAGGAGGCTCCCTGCGGTACGCGCTTCGCTCCCTCGCACGTTCGCCCGGATTCTCCGCGCTGGTAGTGCTGACGCTCGCACTGGGCATTGGAGCCAACACCGCCGTGTTCAGTGTGCTCCGAGGCGTGCTTCTTCGCCCGCTGCCGCACGACGACGGCGACCGGCTCATGTATGTCCGCCAGTCGGCGGAGCTTATCGGACTCGACAACGCATTGTTCAGCGTCCCCGAGATCGTCGACTACCGTGAGGCTTCGACGTCTCTCACGGGCTTTGCCGAGTTCTCCCAGATGCAGTTCAACATGCTCGGTGGCGAGCGCCCGGTGCAGGTTGAAGCAGGGATCGTCACTGGGAACTACTTCGAGGTGATGGGACTCGAAGCGGTCATCGGCCGCACCCTGACGCCTGACGACGACGGCCCCGAAGCCGACCCTGTCATGATGCTCACCTGGGACTACTGGCAGAACCAGTTCGGCGGCGATCCTGGCGTACTGGGCCAGGTGCTTCGAATGAACGGCCGGTCGGTGACTGTGGTGGGTGTTGCGGAGCCCGCGCCACCCTTCCCGGGCGACACCGACATCCTCGTGAACATGGTGACGAGCCCCCACCATCTGGACGCCAGCATGGTGCACGGCCGCTCCCACCGCATGACCGAGGTCTTCGCACGGCTGGCCCCGGGGGCAACGGTCGAGGGGGCCCAGGCCGAAGTCGATGCAATCGCCGCGCGGGTCCATGCGGACCACCGTGATGCGTACGATCCGGGGGCTGGCTATGAGCTGAGGGTCACTCCCCTGAGGGACGCGTTGACCGCCGAGGCTCGGCAGACGCTTTGGCTCCTCATGGCGATAGCCGCCCTCGTCCTTCTGACCGCGTGCGCCAACGTGGGTAACCTGGTGCTCGCCCGCTTCCTGGAGCGGGAGCGGGAAATCACCATGCGGTGGGCTCTCGGTGCAGGCCGTGCCCGACTGCGACGTCTCCTCCTCGGCGAGACCGCCATCCTCGCCGTGGCCGGTGCGGGCCTCGGCCTTGTCTTCGCATACGGCGGCCTCGACCTATTGGTGGGCTTCGCCCGTCGCTATACCGCCCGGGCCACCGAGATCCAAATCGACGGTACGGTCCTGGCCTTTACTCTCTTCGTCGCCACCGGATCGGCTTTGGCGTTCGCGTTTGCCCCGTCGTTGCGCTCCTCCGCCGGGGCGGGTCTCGCCCTCCTCCGGACCGGATCCAAGGCGTCCAGCACCGGACAACGGCTCCAACGCGGCCTCATCGTGGCCCAGGTCGCAGCCGCCGTCACGGTGCTCACGGCAGGCGGTCTCCTTACCCGAACGCTTCTGGAGCTCAACGCCGTCGACACGGGCGTTCAGGTAGAGAACACCATCACCATGCAGGTGCCCGCCGATCAGGGCGGCGGCACCGCCATGGAGATCCTCCGCATGCAGGAAGGCATGCGCGATCGCATCGCCTCACTCCCCGGGGTGGAAGCCGTAGGCGTCGGGCTCAACGTGCCCCTCCGCCCCTCCGGCGTGCTCCTGGAAATCAAGGCCGAAGGCTACCCCGCCAGGCCCGGCACACCGCCGTTCCTCGCCGAGTACCGGACCGCCACGCCCCAGTACTTCGACGCCGCCGGCATGCACATCGTCGCCGGCCGTGGCATCGAGTCCACCGACGAGGCAGGAGGCGCTCCCGTGGCGGTCCTCAACGAAGCCCTCGCGGGTCGACTCTTCGGTGAGGACGATCCCCTGGGACAGCGCGTCGCGTGGACCGGAGACGTGCTCCAGTTCATCGGCATGGAAGGTGGTTGGATGAGGGTCGTCGGCGTGGTGAACAACACCAGCGACGACGGGCCCATGGAGGCGCCCCCGCCTGCCGTTTATCAGCCCCTTGCCCAGAACGAGATGGGCTACTTCCCGGGCGGCTTCGTGATCCGGGCGAATGACGCGGCCTCCCTCGTACCCGACGCCGAACGCATCTTCATGGAGATGGCGCCCAACAGCCCCGTCGAGGACGTGGCCACTCTCCAACAGATCCGCGACGAAACCATCGCCTCACAGCGACTCAACGCCTTCCTGGTGGGGGCCTTCGGACTCCTCGCACTCGTCATCGCCGCGGTCGGAATCGCCGGGGTGTTGGCGTTTCTCGTCACTCGCCGCACCACTGAGATCGGGATTCGAATGAGCCTTGGGGCCGCAAAGCGAGAGGTCGTGGGGATGGTGGTGGCCGATGGTGGTCGCCTTCTCGCCGCCGGTGTCGGTGCCGGGTTGGTGGGCTCCCTCGTGGTAGCACGACTATTGGAAGGTCTCCTTTTCGGGATACCGCCCGTGGACCCGGTGACCTTCGCGGTGGTTTCGGCACTCATGGTGGGTGTGGGGCTTGTGGCGTGCGCGGTGCCTGCCCGGCGGGCGGCCTCGGTCGACCCGTTGGTAGCGATGCGGGAGGAGTAGCACATCAACTCCGCTGTCTGGCAGACCCTCCGTACCGCCGGCGGCTGCGCACTCGTTCTGCTGGGCGCCCTGGCTCTACTCGTCCTCCTACCCATCGTATACGACCCAGGTGTGCTCGCCGCTTTCACTGCCCTGGTGGGCGCCATCTTTGGCGGCCTTTGGTTCGCACCCCGGGTGATTGTGGCGCTGAAATGGCATCAGCCCATTCGGCTCATGTCCGAGCCCCCTCCCGCACACTGGGCCGCCATCGTGCGTGACCGCGTGCCCATCTCCAAGAAGCTTCGTTCAGAGGACTTCGAGCGCCTCCTCAAGCTGATCCAGGTCTTCCTGGCCAAGAAGAACATCGAAGGGGCCGGTGGCTTCGACGTGACGGAGGAGGCAGCGATCACCATCGCCGCCCAGGCATGCCTCCTCTTGATCTGGCGGAACACGGGAATGTACCCGGGCCTCAGGACGATCATCGTCTATCCCAGCGCCACGATTCCGAAGATGCTCGACTCCAGCACGGGTGGCTTCGAGGAATCACTCTCCCCCATCGTCGGACAGTCCTGGGGTGCCGGGGTCGTGATCCTGTCTTGGGACAGTGCCGACTTCGGCGCGTTCGATCCTCGGGACGGTAAGAACGTCGTCCTTCATGAGTTCGCGCACCAACTCGACCAGGAGACGGGTGAAGCCGACGGGATGCCCGTGGGCCTACCTCTCTCGGCGGTGAAGCCTTGGGCCGAGGTGATGGAAAAGCACTTCCGACTACTGAGGGCAGCCGATCGGAAGGGCCGGAAGACGGTGCTCGACGGGTACGGCGCCACGAACTACGCCGAGTTCTTCGCCGTGGCCACCGAGGCCTTCTTCGAGAAGCCTGAACGCTTGAGACACACGAAGCCGGACCTATACGGCTTGCTCACCGACTTCTACGGTGTGGACCCAGCCGATGGGATGCGAGGGATGGGGGATGGACTGGGTATGGAAGATGAGTGATCGCTCCATCCAAAGGCGCACCCACTCGCAGGCGGGGCGCGAGGGGCAGCGTGTCATGGGGTCTCGGTGGGGCCCAGGGGTCCCGTCCTCCATCGCCATCCCACCCAGGCCGCCCCGCACAGCCAAAACACGATACCCAGGAACCCTCCCATGACCGGCCCCAACCCTGCGCCCGGGCCGGCCCCCCGGGTCTCGACGTCCGTCAGACGCCCGCTGGCGTCGACGCGATAGCGGGTCCGGGTAAACGTCACGTCCCCCGACGAACGATGGACCACGACCCTCAATTCGGGAGCAGGGCTCTCGATCTCGAAACCGTACGCTTCGTAGGCCAGATCTCGTCCCGGCAGGGTGCGGGGCCAGCCTTCACGCCGGTCGTACGAGGCGAAGTCGGCGCGACAGCGCTCCACGTCCGCTGGCGACAGCGCGAATCGGAGCGCGAGCGAGTCGCGATGCGGAAGGAGGTCCCGAAGAGTGAACGCCCGACACAGGGAACCACCGTCGAACTCCCACACCGCCATGACGGTGGCCATCCCCGACGGCTCGGCGGCGTCCTCAGAGCTGTACCCGCCGGTAAAGAACGATGCGACGAGGGCGCCGACGATCACGCATACGGGCAGGGCGGCGAGAATCAGAAGACCGCGGATGACGCCTCGCATCATACGACGGCGCGCTGCAGACCCAGCGCCTCTCGTACGATCTTCGCGATCTGAATATCCTGAATAGCGACGCCGGTCAGGTCCGCCACCGTGATCTGATGGTCCCCGGCTCGACCCGGTGCGCTGTGGTCGATGACCTGCCCCAGTTCCACGATCTGGTCCTCTTCGATGAGCCCGCCCTGCACCGCGTAGTGGCATTCGCCGTGATCGACGCACTGAGACCGGCTGTCCGCCACAACGACGTCCGCCCGCCTCAACAGCGCGGCATCCAGCTCCTGCTTGCCGTGGTCGTCCGAGCCCATGGCGGTGACGTGTGTGCCGAGTTGGACCAGGTCGGCATCGAACAGGGGCGCGCGGGCCGAAGTGGCCGTGACGATCAGATCGCACTGGGGCACCAGATTCTCGAGAGCCGCGGCGACGATCACCTCCAGCCCCCACTCCTGGATTCCGTCGTCGGCACGCATCTCCTCGACCATGACCGCCGCCTTGGCAGAATCGCGGCCCCAGACCAAGCATCGGGAGCAGTCCACGACGTGGCGTAGCATCTCGAGTTGCATACGCGCCTGAACACCCGTCCCGACGATTCCGATGCATTCGACGCTGTCGGGAGCGAGGTGCTTGGCAGCGACAGCACCGGCCGCGGCAGTCCGCATGTCGGTGAGCCAGCACCGATCGAGAAGCACGAGTTCCAGAGCTCCCGTCGTCTGACTGAAGACCAAGATCAGGCCGTCCCCCGCGGGGAGACCAAGCGATGGATTGTGATAGAAGCCCGAAGCGACCTTGAGCACGTACACGTCGTCACCCGGCACATATCCGTACTTGATGTGCACGTCGCCAGGCGGATCGTCGAAGTTCAAGAAGCCCACCGGGGGGACGGTGACCCTCCCCTGGGAGTACAGTACGAATCCTCGCTCTATGACCTCGATGAGTTCGAGAGGGTCGACCAGGGGCTCGATTTCGGAGAGCGGTAGAACGACGGGCTGGACCGGAGCAGACATCGAATCTCCTCGTGGGGAGTGGCAAGATCCACGGGGCGGCAGCCGGGCCGCAAGCAGATGCGCCGCAACAAGGGTACTTTTGGCCGCATCACCCAAGACCTGGAAGCGGGAGGCCCGCTGATGAACCGCAAAGCGCTCGACGACTTTGCCACCCACTACGGTCTTTCCGCCGAGGGCGTCGAACAGGCATTGGAGCTTGCTCGAGCACGGCCTTCGACGCCGGCCCTGATCGGCTTCTGCGTGCGCCTGCTTCACCTGGCGGGGGTCCTTTCCCTGGCGGCCGGGGTCGTTTTCTGGGTGGCGGCCAACTGGGCCGTCATAGGTGTCTTCGGACGCTTTGCGTTGGTGCAGGCCGTCCTCGCCGCGAGCGTAGGCTTCGCGCTTTGGCGCCCGCCACCTCATCCGGTCGGTCGCTACGCCCTGCTCCTCGCCTTCATCGTCACCGGAGCGCTCTTCGCCCTCTATGGTCAGACGTACCAGACCGGCGCCGATGTCCACGAGCTCTTCCTGAATTGGGCGCTGCTCGGCCTCGCGTTCGTCGTCGCCACGCAATGGAGCGTTTCCTGGGCCGCTTGGACCTTGGTGCTGAACGTAGCCCTCTTCCTTTTCTGCGCGGCACGCCCCGCAGCCGGCCTGTTCTGGCGACTACTCGCAGGTTGGGAGGTGAGCTTGTCGCACCTTCTACTGCTGCCGCTCGCCGTCAACCTCCTCCTGTGGCTCGCCACCATAGGGTTGGAGAGGTCCGGGTTGGCGCATCTCGCGCCGGCGTGGCTCGGGCGCTTCGTCTTGGCCTGGGCCGTCTTCTACGGTACGTGGTCCGCCACACTCGTGGTGGTCGGAGCCGCCGAGGGGGAGATCGGTGGCCTTCTCGTACCGCTGGCGGTCTTCGCTGGGATTGCCTGGCACACCTTGGGACGGCGGACCGATGTCTTTCCGCTGGCGCTCCTCGTGGCGAGCCTCATCGTGCTGGGTACGGCGTTGATCATCGAGGTCGGGGCCTTCGACGAGATCGGCATGTTCTTCGTCATCTCCGCCTGGCTGGTGGTCAGTTCGACCCTGAGTGGGCGTTATCTCATGCATCTAGTCAGGTCATGGGGAAGGACGGAGGTCGAAGCATGAAGCCCGACGAGCTGGCGGAGGCTCTGGTGCAACGAGGTTTCATCCTGTCCGACGCCGAGCCCCGGCCCCCCGGGCCGCCAGACCGGCCCTGGTACGTGAGCCTCGTCCTGGGTGCCTCGGGATGGCTGGCGAGCCTGTCGGGGTTTGTCTTCGTGATGCTTCTCTTCGAGCCCGATTCCACCGGCGACTTCGTCGTGGGCGGACTACTCCTGCTCGGCTCGGGTTACGGACTCTACGTCGCCGATCGGGAGGGCGCCTTCTTCGAGCAGCTCGCCCTGGCCCTCTCTCTGGCGGGCCAGTTGCTCCTGATCTGGGCCGTGGGGGAAAGCACCGAATCAGCGGCAGCAGCAGCAGGCTTCGCGGCCCTCATGTGCTCGGCGCTCGTGTTCGCCCTCCCCAACCACTTCGCCCGGACCCTCTCGGCCCTCTTCGCGTGCATCGCGTGGGCCCTTGCCGTTCGCCTGACGTGGTGGGGCGAAGATGCCCTCTGGGACCAAAGGGTGGCTGTCCCCCTGGCCCCTGCCCTCGTAGCCTGGGCACTGATCTGGCTGCCGGTGGCCTTCGGGGTCCACCACCTCATCGGACGGGAAGCCAGGTGGATGGCCACCAAGGCGAATCGGATCGCACGTCCGGCCATCACCGGCCTTCTCGTGGCGCTCTCCATAGGCACCTGGACGTCTGAGCCCTTCGCGGCTCTGTCCTTCTGGGTACCCACCGAGGTGGCCACCAGTTGGCTTTCCCTCTGGCCTCTACTCGGTGTGGCTGCCGCGCTCTTCGCCGCCCTGAGCGCGTACCGCCTGCAGTCCCGGGCGCTCATCGGCGTGGCTATCGCAGGGGCGTTGCTCCACGTCGTGCACTTCTACTACCTGCTGGGTGTGAGGCTCGTGGTGAAGTCCTACATCATGCTCGCCGTCGGAGTTCTCCTGGTCCTTGCAGCGCGCCACATGGCCGGCCGCCTCGAGCACGAGGCGACACGATGACGCGCGGACTGATCGTCATCGGCTTCCTTCTCGTGGTGGGGAGCATCGACTTCGCCATCTACGGTAAGGAGCGCGTGATACGAAACGGTGATACCGTCTACCTGGAGCTCGCTCCCGTCGATCCGCGCTCCCTCATGCAAGGCGACTACATGGCGCTCCGCTTCCGCTTGGCCGACGCCATCGACAGCTGGCGCATTGGCAGTGACCGGAGCCGTCTGCGTCGGGCACCGCTCTTCGTGGACGAACGTGGCGTGGCCACGTTGGCCGATGGCGAATCCGCAACTCTCGCAATCGCCTTCAAGATCCGGAATGGACAGGTCTGGCTCGGGACGAACGCCTACTTCTTCTCGGAAGGAGAAGCGGGTCGCTTCACGGGCGCCCAATACGGCGAGTTCCGGGTCGATCCGGCGAGTGGGGAGGCCGTGTTGGTCGGACTTCGTGACAACGCACTGAACCCGCTATGAACCGGGCCTGGTCCGGCGCTGGAGCTCCCATGCGGCACCGCGCCATGTCACCGTCAACTCGGCGGCCGTGACTCCATCGGTGCCACGCTGAAGGACCCTTCCCCGTTGGCCGCGGCCCAACTGGTCTGATGTACCAACTGAACGATACGCGTCATCTTCTCATACTCGATGCGTGCGGGGTCGTCGAAGGGCGTGTGATAGTCGGGGTGCAACCCTGTGTGGAACCAGACGGCGGGCACACCGCTCTCCAGAAATGGCCAGTGGTCGGAGCGCCGCAGCAGATTCGACGCATTGTTGTCGTAGCGGAAGCGCAGAGTGAGGCCGGTGGTCTCATTGGACGCCTCCACGAGCTGTGCCAACTCAGGGGCGCGGCTGTAACCCAGGATGTTCAACGCGTTGGCGTTGGATTCAGCCGACTGGGGCTCGAGCCCCCGGAACCGACCGCCACCGTCGGGTGGGACCTCCTCATGCCGCCCGATCATGTCCATGTTCAGGTAGGCCACCGTCCGCTGTAGAGGAAAAAGCGGGCTCAGCGTGTAGAACCATGCACCGAGAAGTCCCCGCTCCTCGGCGTCCCATAGTGCGAAGAGGACCGTGCGGTCCGGCCGGTTCCCTGCCTCTGCCGCCCGGGCATACGCCTCGGCGATCTCCAGGACCGCCACGGTGCCGGAACCATCGTCGTCGGCGCCGTTGAAGACCGTCTCGCCGTCGGTGCCGTTGTGGTCGTGGTGGGCCCCGACGACGACCACTTCGTTTCGGCGGTCGGGATCCGCGCCCTCGATCATGGCGAGCACGTTTCGCCCCTCCTCGACGTTGCGTCGCACGGCCGTCGTGAAGCGCACCCGGGCGCCCGGGAGTTCGACCACCCCGAGTCCACCTTCAGCGGTCTCAGCCTCGAGAGCGAGTTCTTCGAGCGTGAGTCCCGACCCGGCAACCAGCGTCCGGGCCAGCTCTACCGAGATGGAGGCGGCGGGGATCTCCACATCGTCGATCCATGCCCCGAGGGTGAAGCGCTCGATCCGCCGCCTCTCGGAGGGCCATTGCCCCCGGTGGAACGCTCCCCAGTCGTCGATATCCGGCCGGTTGTGGATGTCACGAACAAAGAGGATACCGGACGCCCCGCGCTCCTGGGCGGCCAGCGCCTTCCGCCACGTCCGGGACGACTCGGTGGTGACGAGTCCGTCGAACGGGCTACCTGGGTCGTTGACCCCGGGCTCGCGGTCGAGAGCCAGGACGATCTGTCCGTCTAGATCCTCTCCCCCGAAGTCGTCGTGCTCGAGGCGGGGCTCGACGAGGCCGAAGCCGGCAAACACCACCGGCCCCTGGGCGCTTCCCGCGGCGCCGGCGTTGGAAGGAGACCATCCATTGCCTGGTGCTCTGGCTTCGCCGCCCCCTTCCACCGTCAACGAGTTGCCCGACCCGAGGCTGAACCACACCAGGTCGAAGTGTTGGTCGTACGTGCCACCGTCACCCGCGGGTTCGAGCGCCAGGTCGTCGAAGCGGTCCCGAATCCAGTCCGACGCGCGATCGAGGTCGTCGGTCCCAGCCAGGCGGCCACCCATGGAATCGTGAGAGAGCGCGAAGACGTCCTCGCGGAGCTCGCCCTCCGTGATGGACTCGATACCCGGGGCTCGCCCATCCTCGGGAGCACAGGCGGCGAAGGCCAGCATCAGGGGAGCTGCAGCCACTACCCGAACGAGAATCCGACCTGGGTGGTTCATTCAACATCACTCCCGACGCTCGCCGCTCGTGCGAACGCCTCCACTAGTACCTGAGCAGGCTGGGCGCCTGACGCCGCCAGCCGACGATCGAAGACGAAGGTGGGTGTGCCGCTGATGCCCATGCTGCGGGCATCCGCCGCCGTGTCGAGAATGGCCCTCTCGTACCGGCCGCCATCCAGGGCCGACTCCATGTGCTCGACGTCGAGACCCGCGTCTGTGGCCAAAGCCGTGATCACGCCTGGATCACCCAGATCTCGCCCCTCCGCGAAGTACCCCTCGAAGAGCCGTCGGTGGAAAGCCGGGAAGCGACCTGGCTCCTCGGCCTGCGCGTAGGACCCGGCTGCCAGCGCACGATGGGTATTGGACACTTTTGGGCGCTTGCCTACCTCGAGACCCTCGGCCTCGGCATTCGACCGAAGGGCCTCCTGCATTTGCTCCCAGACGTCGGGCCGGTACGGGAGATCCTCGACAGGCATGCCGCCGACGGGTACTTCGGGATGGATCTCGAAGGGCCGCCACTCCACGGCCGCCTCCACGCCCTCGGGAAGCTCCGCGAGCGCCTTCTCGAGTCGGGCCCACCCCACGTAGCACCACGGGCAGGTGTAGTCGCTGAAGACCTCGAGGCGGATGGTTCGCGGCGCACGGCTCATGGAGCGCAACATGAGAGGGGAGCCGCGCTGGCGCGAGGTCACGTCGGGAGGATCGTGACCACCCTGGTACGACCATGCTACCTCGCGACCGAGCGCGTCCTCCCTTCCACCCATACCTTCTGTTCCATGGACGGTCAGCACTGGTACGACCTCTTCGGCCGCCGAAGCTCTCGGCGGGACTTTCTCCGCGCGGGGGCAGGCGCCGCCGCATTGGTGGCGCTCGGCGGCCTACCCGGCTGCTCCGCAGGGCGTCGCCTCAAGTCAGTGCAACGGCCCTTCCGCCTGGGAGTGGCCAGCGGCGACCCCACCCACGACGGCGTCGTCGTCTGGACGCGCCTCGATCGGTCGGCCCTCGAAGCTCAGGGCGCTCACCGAGATCCCGTGGCCGTCCGATGGGAGGTCGCCGCCGACGAAGCGTTTCGGCAGGTGGTGCGTTCGGGCACAGCCGACGCCCGCCCCGAGCTGGGACACTCGGTCCACGTCGAGCTCGAGGGGCTCGGGCCGGGCCGGGACTACTTCTACCGTTTCGACGTCGGCGGGGAGGCCAGTCCTGTGGGCAGGACGAAAACCGCCCCGAGCATGGATGCCCCGACCAACCGCTTCGACTTCGCTTTCGTATCTTGCCAGCACTACGAACACGGTTACTTCACCGCCCTCCGCCATCTCTCCGCGGAGACCCTCGACGCCGTGGTGCACCTCGGCGACTACATCTATGAGGGCGCACGCAACCCCAACGGCATCCGACACCACGAGGGGCCCGAGATCGTCGACCTGGACGGCTACCGCGCCCGCTACGCCACATACCGCAGCGACGTGGACCTCCAGGCGGCCCACGCGGCCGCGCCCTGGCTCGTCACCTTCGATGACCACGAGGTCGACAACGACTGGGCCGGCGACGTCCCGGAAGACGACCAATCGCCGGAGGCTTTTCTTCTCCGGCGGGCCGCGGCCTTCCAGGCCTACTACGAGTTCATGCCGCTGCGGCGATCGTCCATGCCGACGGGACCGGCCATGCAGATCTACCGGCGGGTCCCGTTCGGCGACCTGGTAGAGATGAGCCTCCTGGACACCCGCCAGTATCGGAGCGATCAACCCTGCGGCCGCAATGTCGCTCCCTCCTGCGCGGAGCATGTCGGTGCCGGGCGGACACTCCTGGGGGACCGACAGAAAGGCTGGCTCTTCGATGGGCTGGCTCGGTCTGAGGCCCGGTGGAACGTCCTCGCTCAGCAGGTTCTCATGGCCCGCTTCCGAAACGTCCGCGACGGCGCCGAGACCTGGTCCATGGACAAGTGGGACGGCTATCCCGTGGAGCGCACGGAGGTCCTCGGCGCACTGGCCGACTCGGACGCCGCCAATCCCGTGGTGCTCACCGGTGACATCCACTCGAGCTGGGTGACCCGGCTCCTTCGCGACTTCGAAGACGAACGCTCCGAGGTCGTGGCAACCGAGCTGGTGTGCACTTCCCTGACCTCCGGTGGCGACGGACAGGCAATGACCTCATGGGGTGAGGCGGCTCTTCGCCACAACGCCCACGTGGACTTCTACGACGCCCGCCGGGGCTATGTCCACTGCGCGGTGGAGCGCGAACGCATGACCGCGCGATACCGCATGGTCCCCATCGTCCAGAGCCCGAACTCATCGGTGGAGACGTTGGCGACCTTCGTCGTGGAAGACGGTCGACCCGGGGCAGAGCGTAGCGGATAGGGGCGCTCGCGAACGGAAGACAGGCACGCCGGCGACGCCGGCGCCTTGCCCGGTGGCGCCGCCCTGCGGACATTTCGTGCCCTCGGGACAGCGGCGGCATGGTAGCCGCCCACACACCCACGAAGGAGCATCAACGTGAAGAAACTCGCTACGACCCTCGCCCTCCTCCTAGCCTTCGGCGCCGCACCTCTCGCCGCTCAGGACTCGGACATGAGCTTCTTCATCACCAGTGTCGGCTCGGGCAACGGAGCTGACCTGGGAGGCCTGGCAGGAGCCGATCAGCACTGTCAGGACCTGGCCTACGCCGTCGGCTTCGGCGACCTCACCTGGCGGGCATATCTCAGCGCGGTCTCCATGGGCGGCGAGTCCGCCGTGAACGCTCGCGACCGTATCGGCACCGGTCCCTGGCACAACTACAACGGCGAGCGGATCGCCGACAACGTCGATCAACTCCACTCCGACGCGGCGAACCTCACCAAAGAGACCATCGTCACCGAGAAGGGAGGCATGGTGAACGGGCGGGGTGACTCGCCCAACCAGCACGACATCCTCACCGGTTCGACGCTGGACGGTCGGGCCGTCACGTCCGAGGGCCATGACGCGTGCGGCAACTGGACCAGCAGCAGCGCCGACGGGAGCGCCCAGGTGGGGCACCACGATCGCGAGGGTGGCGGTCAGAACCCCACGTCGTGGAACTCGGCTCACGGCTCCCGAGGCTGCGGCCAGGAGGACCTCCAGGGTACAGGTGGGAACGGGTACTTCTACTGCTTCGCCATCGACGCTCAGCAGGAGGACCTCGCCCTCCGTGAGGAGTAGGGTCTCGCTTTCGCGCCGAACCTTCTGGATCGGGGCTCTCCTCGTGGGAGCCCCGATCGTTCAAGGGGCCTGTGCGGCCCAGGAGACCTCGTCCATGGCGAGTCGCGGCATTACCGCTGTCGAAGGGATTGAAGTAGGGCACCACACGCTCTCCCAGCGGCCCACCGGGTGTACCGTGATCCTCGCCCGCCAGGGCGTCGTGGGCGGTGTCGACGTCCGGGGTGGCGCTCCCGGCACTCGCGAGACGGCCCTTCTGGACCCGGTGAACAGCGTCTCGGTGGTCCACGCCATCGTCCTCTCCGGCGGATCGGCCTTCGGGCTGTCCACCGCCGATGGCGTCATGCAATACCTCGCCGAACGTGACCTGGGCTACCGTGTCGGCGAGAAGGTCATTCCCATCGTCGCCGGAGCCATCCTCTACGACCTGGGCCTGGAAGGCGACGTCGAGATCCGGCCAGGAGCGGCATGCGGTCATGCGGCTGCGAGCGCCGCGTCGGCTGAAGAGCCCGCAGAGGGCTCCGTCGGCGCCGGCCGTGGGGCGACCGTCGGCAAGATGCGTGGCTTCGACCGGGCCATGAAGGGCGGGTTCGGCACCGCGTCGGTGACGCTGCCGAGCGGCCTCACCATCGCGGCAGCCGTCGCCGTGAACGCCGCCGGGGACATCCTGGATCCAGCCACCGGCCAGGTCGTCGCCGGGGCCCGTACCCCGGACGGGTTGGGCCTCGTGGACATGCGCCTGGTACTGCGACAGGGAGGAGGGGGCGAGGGCCTCGACGACGTTCCTCCGGTGGGCGGAAATACGACCATCGGCGTCGTGGCGACCAACGCGACCCTTTCGAAGGCACAAGCGACGAAGGTCGCGCAGATGGCGCAGGACGGGTTCGCCAGGGCCATCTATCCGGCGCATACCCCTCGCGACGGAGATACCATCTTCTCCCTGGCCACCGGCGCGTGGGAGGGAGATGCCGATGTGACGCTCATCGGTGCCCTCGCCGCCGACGTGATGTCGGAGGCGATTCTCCGGGCGGTGCGTCAGGCGGAAGGCTTACCGGGATTGCCTTCGGTAGCCGACATGGGTCGTGGAGACCCCTGAGCCAATCGGCGTGAGCAATCGCCCGTGAACGTCGACTATCGTACGGTCACGGCCGTCCAACTCCTGGTCCTCGTCGCCTATTCGGGGGGACTGGTTCTCTTCGCCCTTTGGATCTCGAGGCGGGTGCAGGGTAGCGGGAGCTTCTTCGTCGCCGATCGCGCCCTGGGCCCGGGCCTGGTCTTCTCGACGTTCTTGGCGGCGAACATCGGTGCGGGCTCCATCATCGGGGCCTCGGGACTGGGCTACAGGACGGGCATCTCGGCCTGGTGGTGGGTGGGGTCGGCGGGCATCGGCTCGCTCCTCCTGGCCTTCTGGGTCGGACCCCGGATCTGGCGGGTGGCCCGTGATCACGGCCTCTACACCGCCGGCGACTACCTCGAGGAGCGCTACGGCAGCTCGGTGCGGGCCGTGGTCGCCTCCCTCCTCTGGGTGTTGAGCCTCGTCGTCCTCGCAGCCCAGCTCATCGCAATGTCCCAGATCCTCCAATGGGTCCTTGGCGTGCCCCAGTGGGTGGGTGCCGTCGTCGGGGGAATCGTGATGACCACCTACTTCGCTGCCGGGGGCCTCCTCACCTCGGCCTGGGTGAACATGGTGCAGTTGGTGGTTCTCCTGACGGGCTTCGCCATCGGTGTCCCCTTGGCCTTGTCCCGCGCCGGTGGCTGGAACGCCGTGGTGGCAGCGGCGCCTCCGGACCCACTCTACTTCGATTTCTGGGCTCAGACCGGCGTCATCTTCTTCGTCCTCATCGTTCCGGCCTTCATCGTGTCGCCGGGTCTCCTACAAAAGGCCTTCGGCGCCCGGGACGAGCGGGCTCTCCGCATCGGCATCGGCGCCCAGGGACTCGTTCTCCTCGTCTTCGCCATGGCTCCTCCGCTGGTGGGCATGATCGCACGGATCTATGCACCGGAGCTCTCGTCGATCGACGCCGAACTCGCCGTCCCCATCGTGCTCACAGAGGGCCTCCCCCTCGTGTTCGGTGCACTCGGACTCGCCGCCGTCTTCTCGGCCGAGTTGAGCAGCGCCGACGCCATCCTCTTCATGCTCTCGACGTCACTGGCCAAGGACATCTACAAGCGCTATGTGGCCCCGGAGGCCGATGACGCACGAGTGCTTCGCGTGGCCCGATGGGCAGCTGTTGCCGGCGGCGCCTGCGGCGTGCTCCTGGCCGTGGTCATCCCCACGGTCATCGACTCGCTCACCGTCTTCTACTCCGTCCTGAGCGTGAGCCTCTTCATACCGGTGGTGGCGGGACTCCACACACGGCGTGCAGGGGTGCCCGAAGCCCTGGCAGCCATCGGCGTCGGCGTCACCGTCCTCGTCGCAGTGCGCATGTCGGCACTCGGGGAGATCTCCATCTGGCTCAACCCGACCGCCCTCGGCATCGCGGCCTCCGCGGTGGCGTTCGCGGTGGTCTTCCTCATGCGTCGGGAACGCTCAGTCCCCCGGTAGCAGCACCACCTTGTTCCAGCCGGGCTCACGGGCAGCGAAGCGGCGGTACGCTTCCACGCCCTGGTCGAGGGGCAAGCGGTGGGAAATCAGCGTTTCGATGAGCGCGGCTTCGCGTTCGGCGAGCTGTAGCGAAGCCGGCATGTAGTGCCTCGCCGGACAGCGGCCCGCGGCATACTTGAAGTTCCGGTCGTACATCTCCCCCGGCGAGATGGCGAGGGTCGGTTCGGTGTGGACACCCAGTGCCGCGATGCGTCCCCCGTGCCGCAGGAGATCTGCGGCGGCCCGGCTCGCCGACGCACTACCTACGGCCTCGATGGCCGCGTCGGCGCCACGACCGCCGGTGAGCTCGTCCACCACTGCGCGAGGATCGGAATCGGCGAAGCTCACGGCCACTGCGCCGAACCGCTCGGCGGTCTCGAGTCGCGACGGGACTCGGTCCACAGCGACGACAGCACTCGCGCCCCGGTGGAAGGCGGCGAGGACGGCCAGGAGCCCCACGGGCCCGCAGCCGATGACGGCGACCACATCCCCGTCCCCGACCTCCGCGAGATCGGCCCCGAAGGTCGCCGTCGACAGGATATCTCCCGACATGAGCGCCACGGCCTCGTCCAGGCCCTCGGGCACGGCTACGAGGGTCGAGTCGGCAAGGGGGACGCGGACGAACTCCGCCTGGGCACCGTGAAGGCCCCGCCCTGCTTCCACCCAGCCAAAGAGCTGGCCCCGAGTGCACCGGGCAGTGAGCCCGCTCTGGCAATAGGCACATGCCCCGCAACATGTGGTGAACGGTGCCACCACCCTGTCACCCAACGCCCAACGGGTCACGTCGGCGCCCACCTCCACGACCTCGCCAACCAGCTCGTGGCCCATGACGGTGCCCACATCGATACCGGTCTCGCGACCGAAGTATGGGTGGAGGTCCGACCCGCATATGCCCGCCACCGCGACACGGACGACGACGTCGCTACCCTCGATGAGCTCCGGCTCAGCTACCTCCTCGACTCCAAGGGTCTCGATGCCTTGAAAGGTGATGGCTTTCACGCCGCGCACCTCGTGTCACGCACCCGAGCGACGGTCACCGGGGACGCCTCAGAATGGGAGACCGTCGTCCTCATCGTCGAGGTCCGCGGGAGGCTCGGGCCAAGGCTCGCCTGAGTCGGACGGCGGAGGAGCCCCGCCTTCGGCCTCCCGGTCCACCCTCCACGCCTTCACGTCGGTGTACCAGCGGCCGTTGTACTCCCGGCTCTGGATGTCGATATGGGCGGTGATGGTCTCGCCCTCGGCGATGCCGAACTTGTCGATGTTGTCGCCCCACTGGACGACGCAGACCTGCTTCGGGTATTGGCCCCCCGTCTCGAGGACGAACTCCTGTTTGCGCCAGGGCCCGTTTCGACCCTCGCCAGACTGCTCTTCGAGGATGTCGATGACGCGGCCGGTGATCTGTAGATCCATCTCGCCTTGTTCGTTTTTGGATGTCGTGTTTGGAATCTCGAATACCGCTGCCTCAGGCCGACTTCACAGACTCAGGCCAGCTCTCCCCGACGGGTTCGACCGACGATGAGGCTGATATTATCCGTCCCGCCGTCATCCAGGGCGTCCTGGATGAGTTCCTGGCACGTCGTACGAGCATCGATGATCGACGAGAGACGGTGCTTGATCTGCTCGTCGGAGACGTGCTTCGTCAGCCCGTCGCTGCACAGAAGCACCACGTTGCCCCAGTCGCGCGTGACCCGCGTCACCACCGGTGCCGCTTGCTCACCCCCGATGGAACTGGAGAGCACGTTGGCCCAGCGTGTCTTGTTGGCCACCGTTTGGGTCAGGGCGCCCGAATCGATGAGCTCCTGGGCGATGGTCTGGTCCCGAGTGATCTGGGTCAGCTCGTCGCCGCGGAGAATGTAGCAGCGCGAATCACCGACCTGAAGCAGGTAGGCGTGAGGCCAGAGCCCGAGGAAGAGCGTCAACGTAGTCGAGAACTTCCGCTCCGCCCCTTCCTTCTCCGCCTTGTCCAAGAGGCTCTCGTGACAGGCCAGTGCGGCCTCATGGAGGAGCCTGGAGAAGACCTCCGGATCCTTGGATTCCCGGTGATCGGCCTCGTAGAACGACTCGGAGACCTTCGACACCAGCGTCCGGACCGCCAGTCTTGCGGCTTCTTCGCCACCCGCCCGGCCGCCGACACCATCGGCGACCATTGCCAGCGAAGCCAGGCGCTCAGCGTGGAGCACGCTCCTGTCCTGCTCCGCGATGCTCGTCGCGTCGACCGTGACACCGCGAGCGATGGCCCCGACGAAGAAGTGATCCTCGTTGCACTCCCGAACGTGGCCGCCATGGGTGGCACCCCAAGCGTCGATCTGGGAGAACTGCGGCCTCGCCCCTGTATCCATCGATTCACTCCTCAAGCCGACCGTCGCCCGGCGTCCACTCACCCACTCCCAAGGGGCGGTCAACCTACGCCCACCTGAGGCGGCGTCGCCAGGGCGCGTCGGGCCGCGAATCCCTTAGATTGGGACACATTCCGACCCATCGCATCGATCTTCCCCGAGAGACGACCGAGCCATGCCCATAGCCACCCCCGCTCAGTTCGCCCAGATGCTCGATTCCGCCCAGGACGGCGGGTACGCCTATCCGGCCATCAACGTGACGTCGGTCACGACGTTGAATGCCGCCATGAAGGGCTTCGCCGAGTCCAAGTCCGATGGCATCATCCAGTTCTCCACGGGTGCTGGACAGTTCGCGTCGGGGCTGGTGAACAAGAATGCGGCCCAGGGCGTCATCGTTTTGGCGGAAGCCGCCCATCGCCTCGCCGACCAGTACGACATTCTGGTGGCTCTGAACACCGACCACTGCCAACCCGAGAAGGCCGAGGGCTTCCTCAAGCCCCTCATCGAAGCGACGGCCCAGCGGAGGAAGCGTGGCGAGAACAACCTCTTCCAGAATCACATGCTCGATGCCTCCATCCTGCCCCTGGAGGAGAACATCGCCATCTCGAAGGAATACCTGGAGCTCTGCGCCGCGCACGAAATCGTCCTCGAGGTCGAAGCCGGCGTCGTGGGCGGTGAAGAAGACGGTTCAGCGGGTACCGAAGACATGCCCGAAGAGAAGCTGTACACCACGCCCGCAGACATGCTCGCCCTCTACGAAGCTCTCCACGGCGTGGGCCGCTTCACCTTCGCTGCCACCTTCGGCAACGTCCACGGGCACTACAAGCCCGGCGCCGTAAAGCTCCGGCCCCACATCCTACGAGAGGGTCAAGCCGCCGTCATCGAACGGTACGGCGAGGACGCGGAGATGGACCTCGTCTTTCATGGGGGCTCCGGGAGCCTCCTGGAGGAGATCCGCGAGACGCTCGACTACGGTGTCATCAAGATGAACGTGGACACCGATACTCAGTACGCCTTCACACGGCCCATCGTGGACCACGTCATGAAGGGGTACGACGCGGTCCTCAAGATCGATGGCGAGATCGGGAACAAGAAGGAGTACGACCCGCGTTCGTACCTGAAGAAAGCCGAGCAGAGCATGTCGGAGCGGGTGAGCGTGGCGTGCAGCGATCTCCTCAGCGAAGGGAAGTCGCTTTTCGGCCGAGTCTGAACGGGAGGGGATGGTGGACGTTCTTCGAGGCATCGGCGCGGTCGTCCTGGGATATGTCCTGAGTCAGGGGATCAACGGTCTCTTCGTCTACTTCTGGCACATCGGCGACCGCACTGCGCCCCCAGGCGTCTTGCCGGGACTCACCTTCCTCTTCTTCCTCGCCGTGGGGCTCGCATCAGGGTGGGTCTGCGTTCGTGTCGGGGGGCGATTCGCGATGCGTGCGGCTTGGGTCCTCGCGGGCCTCGTCGGTTTGGTCACCGTGGGGAACATCGTCGCGGATGTCGCGGCGGAGCCCTTGTGGCACAAACTCATCGTTCTGCTTGTCATGGCCCCGGCCATCGTCGTCGCCGCCCGCAAGACATCGCCGGCGCCAGGACATTAGTTTCCCTGCGACCGCCGTTCCCTTCCTAGACCTACCAACGGAGTCGTCATCCGATGCCGAAGAAGAACAAGTCCCGCGACGTTACCAAGAGCTACAGCGCCAAGCAGTTCGTCTCGAAACTCCGTCGTCTGGCCGACGCCATCGAGAGCGACAAGCGCTTCCGCATTCAGGTAGCGGGAGAGCGGGTGTCGATCCCTTCGACAGCCACGATTTCGGTGGAGCACGAGCGGGACGGCAAAGAAGAAGAGGTCGAGTTCCAGATCCGTTGGACGAACGACTAGGAGAGCCCGACCGAAGCCCCTCGCCGGGTACGCCGGGGAAAGCCACTGGCCTTCCCCGGATGCAGCGAGTCCTCGTCATCGGGTCGGGCGGCGCCGGGAAGACCACGTTCTCGCTTGAACTCGCCAAGCGGACGAAGCTCCCCGTAATCCATCTCGACGCTCACTTCTGGCGCCCAGGTTGGGTGCAGCCCGAACCGGAGGAATGGGCCGACCAGGTGGATCAGCTCACGTCAGAGCCCCGGTGGATCATGGACGGCAACTACGGCGGCACCATGGAGCGTCGGCTCGAGGCATGCGACACGGTGGTCTTCCTCGACCGTCCGCGCCTGCTCTGCCTTTGGCGCGTGGTCAAACGGAGGTTGAGGCACCACCGAAACTCCCGTCAGGACCTGCCGCCGGGATGTCCGGAACAACTCGACCTGGAGTTCATGCGTTGGATCTGGAGCTACCCGGGGCGGAAGCGGCCAGCCATCCTCGAACGACTCAGCCGGCTTCGGGCGGACCAGGCGGTCGTGGTGCTTCGCACCGGCACAGATGTGCGACGCTTCCTCACCTCCGTGGCCAGCGGAGACGGCCCGCACGGGTCCCCAGCCGGATCACCTTGAGTCCCGTTCGAATGACCACGACGACCCCCGAGAACTGCCTCGTTGCCTTCCTCCGAGGGATCAACCTGGGTAAGCGCCGTGTGAAGATGGCCGACCTGAGAGCCCACTTCGAGACGATGGACCTGAACGGCGTCGCGACGTTCATTGCCAGCGGAAACGTGATCTTCGACGGGGCGCAGGAAGCTGACATCGAAGACCTGGAACGCCGACTCGAGGAGCACCTGGAGGAGCGCCTCGGCTTCTACACCGACGTGATCATCCGGAAGTTCGATGAGGTGGCCCGTATCACCAGGCTCCCTCTGGTGTCCGAGGCCGAGAAGGAGGGGTTCACGGTGCACGTCTTCTTCGCCGGATCGGAACTCAATCAAGGGGCCGAAGCGACGTTCCGCGCCCTGGAGACCCCCGATGACGGCTTCAGGGTCATCGGGCGGGAAGTTCTATGGCTACGACGGGGGAGGCTCACCGACTCGACGGTGAAAGCTCACCACCTTCAGGCAGCGTTCGGTGGAGTCGCCAACACGGCGCGGAAGATGGACACACTCCGGCGCCTCGTGGTGAAGTTCGGGTTCCACGACGACGTGTAGCTATAACACGCTCGTGTGGAACAACTTGAGATCGACGACCTCAAACAACTTCTACACCTTTCGGTTGACCTCCGTGGTGATGTCGATACACCCCGATAGGGTCCGATAGACCGGGCACTTGTCGGCGTGGATCCCGTGCACCCGCTCCACGGTCTCCGCGTGCTCGGCCTCCGCCTTCAGATGGTAGGTGACGTGGATCCTGCGGATGACCAGGACGCCGTCATCCTTTTCCACCTCTCCATGCACCTCGGCGATCAGGTGTCCCTCACTCGCCTTGATCCCGCGCGCCTCCAGCGCGCCCCCGAAGGTCCCGGCCAGTCAGCCGCCGGTGGCGGCCATGACGTAGTCGAGCGTGGTTGTGATCTCGCGCTCCGGCTCGACGCCGTAGTGCTCGGCAATGCCCCCGTGGACCCCGAACTCCACCGGGCCGTCGTGGCCCGGAAGCCAAGCGTGGCGGTGCGGGCCCTTCAGGCGGTCGATCTTGATGTCCGCGGTGTAGACGACGTCGCTCATGGACTCCCTCAGCATGGGTACGGGGCGCGGCGATCATGGCCCGACCACCGCCCCACTGCAAGTCATCGGGCGCGTCAGGGCGTTCCGAGGACGGTCTCGGGAGGGAAGTCCGCCCACGCGGACCAGAAGGCCACGTATGCCTCCTCCACGTGCTCGAGGCGGCGCCCCTCGAAGGGACCACCGTCGGAAAGGCCGTCCAACCGCCGGCCCACCGTCGAGTCTCAGTGGCACTCCCAGCTCCGGGAATTGCGAGCCCGAGGCAAAGTGCCACCAATCCAGTGACGGTACTCGTGTTTGCCTACCACCCATGAATCCACGCCCCGCGTGAGCGGGTTCCGACGACCGCCCCCGAGGGGGCTCAGCGCTGCAACAAATCGTTCCAGTCCGGCCCCTCGCAACAAAGCATTGCAACATATCGTTACAAGTGTCAAACAATTTTACGCATCGCACCGAGAGCCCCTATCCATCAGCACATAGCGGGAACCTTTGAATTTAAAGGATAAACTCTGGATCTGACCGATCGTGGCATATCCCGTGCACAAATGAGAGCCCACCATCGCCATTTCCCTGGCCCTCAGACAGGAGGCCCCCCATGAGACGGACGGTCGAAATCATCGCAGCCACCACCGTGGCAGCGACCCTCGCCCTAGGCGGGTGCACGGAATCGTCCATCCCTACCCAGCCGGTCCACGAACCGGCCTTCTTCGAGCACGAGCCCGCGCCGGGCTTCTCGGTGATTCGCCGGGACGCCCCCCTGGCGAGGGACCTTTCGGTAACCCGAACGCTCGGCCAGGAGGGCGGAGAATTGGAGCTTGCCGGGGCAGGAATCCGACTCCTCATCCCCGCCGGCGCTCTAAGCCGACCCACGGATATCACCCTCCGCGCACGGGCCGGGTCGGCCATGGCCTTCGAGCTCGCTCCGGGGGGACTCGAGCTCGTCGCTGCGGCCACCCTGGAGGTGAGCTCCCGTGGAACCGATATCGAGGCCCTCGTGGCCAGCGCCGCGCCAGGATCGATACTCGAGGGTGTCCTGGGGGTGGTGTTCGAGGACGACCACGAAGGCGCCGTTGAGCCCGTAGGTGTGCTGCGGGCCGTCCGGTCAGACCACCACCAGACCATTGTCGTGGAGATCATGAGCCTTCTCGCGGGATATGCGACCGCTTCGGGATAACGACGCACGAAGTGACGTCACTCCAACCGAAACCGCATAGGCCCAGCCATGACAAAGGAAAACAGCCATCAGGCGCGAGGTGGCCCCAACGGGAGAGCCGAAGCAATGCGTCTTCTGGAGCTAGCCCGCGCCGAAGAGCGCCGGGGCGAGCCAATGGAAGCCCTGGCCCACTACTCGGAGGCCATCGATCTCCTAGCGCACGGCGAGCACGAAGCCGACCGGGCGGACGCGATCCGCTGGAAGGGCACCGTTCGCCGGGAACTCGGCGACACCTCCATTGCGGAGGAGCTCTACCGGGAGAGCCTCGCAATCTCGGAGTCGTGTCACTACGGAGCCGGGCAGGCTCACGCGATCAACTGCCTGGCAATCGTCGCCCAGCGTAGAGGCGACGTCGATGGAGCCGCGACCCTGTACCGCCGAGGCGCGCGCCTCGCGTCGGAGGCAGGTGAGCATCGACTCTCGGGGATGATCGAACAGAATCTGGGCGTCCTGTCCAACATTCGAGGCGATCTCGACGGTGCCTTCGTCCGGTACCGTGCGGCGCTGGCGGCCTTCGAGACCGCCGACGACCGCGAGGGGATGTCCTGGGTGCTCAACAACATCGGCATGCTTCACACCGACATGGAGCGCTACGACGAAGCGCGTGAGGCCCTGAATCGGGGACTGGGGATCGCCACTGCGCGCGGCGACGTGAAGATGCAGGGACTCTGCCTGCTCAACCTGGCGGAGTGCTACGTCAGCGAAGACCGATTCGACGAAGCGGAAGGACCGTGCCGCCGCGCACTGGCCCTCGCCCTCCAGCGAGGGGACGCGCTCCGCCGTGCGGGTGCCCTGAAGTTCCTGGGCGTCATCGACTGCGCAAGGGGACGACACGTTCAAGCGGGAGAGCGTTACAGAACTGCCCTCCAGCTCGCTCGGGAAAGCGAAGACACACTCCTGGAAGCCGAGATCTTGCGGGAGATCGGCACACTTCACCTCGAGCAGCAGCACGCGAGCGAAGCTCGTTGGAATCTGGAACAGTCCGCAGGCCTCTTCCGAAGCATCGACGCAAGCATCGACGCGGCAGCCGTGGAAAGTCAACTCGAACTCCTCCCAGGCGACGCCGCAACCGCGCCGATCCTCGAGAGAGGGGGTGGGGCATGACCTACCATCTCGCGTCCCAGGAGTTGCCGACCCGGGGTGGATCGGCCACAGCGGCTGCGTCGGACTTCGGCTTCCAGAACGTGATCGGCACCAGCGAGGCGCTGCGTGAAGCCGTCGAGTTCGCCCGTAGGATCGCCGGCCGTCGGCTGTCGACGGTCTTGCTTTCCGGAGAGACGGGCACGGGCAAAGAGCTTTTCGCCCGGGGGATCCACTACGCCAGCCCCAATCCCGGCGAGCCATTCGTGCCCGTCAACTGCCCCGCGATCCCACCGACGCTCCTCGAGTCCGAGCTCTTCGGCCACGAGCGTGGCGCTTTCACCGATGCGCGCTCGCTGAAGAAGGGGCTCTTCGAGCTCGCCGCCGGCGGAACCCTGTTCCTCGACGAGATCTCCGATCTACCGGCCGACCTCCAGCCCAAGTTGCTTCGGGCCCTGGAGGAGCGACGGGTGCGCCGTCTAGGGGGCTTCCGCGAGATCGAGGTAAGGTGCCGGGTCGTCGCGGCGACGAACCGCTCCCTGGAGCACGACGTCGCAGACGGGAAGTTCCGGGAAGACCTGTTCTACCGCCTCAACGTCCTGCGCCTGGAGCTACCTCCGCTCCGTGACCGGCTCGAGGACATCCCGACCCTGGCCCGGTATTTCGCCAAGCAGGTGGCTCAGGAACAAGGGATGCCGGAGAAGGACCTTCGACCCCGGGCCCTGGATGCGCTGTGCACCCACGACTGGCCTGGCAACGTCCGCGAACTCAAGAACGCCATCCAGCGGGCGGCCCTGGTCGGGACCACACCATGGATTCAGGCCGAAGATCTGGCCCTCGCCTCCCGCCGCAGGATCGAGGACGAGGCACAAACCACCACCGAGAACGGTCGTAGAATCCAGATCCCGTCGGAGGGTCGAACTTTGGCGGAGATCGAAGGCGAGGCGGTACGTCATACCCTGGAGATCACGGGCGGCAACCGAAGCGCTGCGGCGCGCATACTGGGGATCTCACGACCGACGCTTCTGAGGAAGATCCGCGCTCATCGACTCGAGCCGGTACACTGACCCATGAAGAGCGATGGTACCGTCTCGAAACGGCCGAGCTCCCACCCCGAGAAAGACGACGGCGGTTGGCGCTTCGACGAACTCCTCCGCCGCGCGCGGTGCCACGAGCGGGCTGCGCACCATTCGGCGGCTCGACGAAGTTACGAGGAGGCGCTTCGCAGGTTGACGGGTACTGAGAGCGGTCCGATGGCCAGCTCCCTCCTTCGGTGGATCGGACGCACATACGAGGCGGAGGGAGATCACGGCGCCGCATTCGACTGCCTGGAGGTGGCAGAAGCCGTAGCCGAGGCATACGACTCCGGCCCCGATCTCGCCCACGCCCTGAACTGTCGTGGGATTCTCCATTTCCGCCTGGGAGACTTGGAGCGTGCTGAAGCCCTCTACCTCAAGGCGAGGGGCATAGCCCGGCGGCACGGGGAGGACAAGCTGGTGGCCATGGTCGACCAGAATCTCGGCAACGTCTCCAACGTGCGCGGGGACCACCAAGTCGCCCACAAGCGCTACCTGCGGAGCCTTCACGGATACCGCCGACTCGGTCTCAAGGAATACGTCGGCCCCCTCCTTACGAATATCGGACGGGTGCACACGGACGTCGGGGCGTGGCACGCTGCTGAAGCGGTATTTCGCTTGGCGGAAGCGAGTTGTGAGCAGTCCGAGAACGTCCTGCATCTGATACTCATCAAGGTCAACGAGACGCGCCTGCACCTGGCTCGGGGGCAGTTCGGGCACGCGAACGCAGCCTGCCTCCGCGCCGAAGAGCTGTCTCGAAACGCCGGAGAGGATCGCTGGCTGGGAGAGATCCACAAGCACCGTGGCATGATCCTCCTGAGAACGAACCGCCCCGGCTCCGCCGAGGCGAGTCTAGTCGCCGCCCTTGCCGAGGCACAACGGCTCGAGGACCCCCTCCTGGAAGCCGAAATTCGTAACGAGATGGCGGCACTCTTTCGAGCCCAGCGGCGCCACCGGGAAATGCTCGAGTGCCTCGATCAGGCACACCGCGCCTTCTCGCGACTCCGAGCTCGTGGAGAACTCGCCGATGTCGAACGCCAGATCGCCCGTCTGGAAGCGAGCTTCGAGGGCATCGTGCGCGAGTGGGGCGATTCCATCGAGTCGACCGACCGCTACACCCAAGGCCACTGCGTCCGCGTCGCGAACCTCGCCTGCGACCTGGCCCGCGCAGCCGGACTCACCGACGGAGAGCTGACCTGGTTCCGCATGGGCGCCCTCCTCCACGATGTCGGAAAAGTGTCGGTCCCTCCGGAGATCCTGAACAAGACCGGTCGCCTCACGGAGAAGGAATGGCAGATCATGCGTCGGCATCCGGAGCGGGGGGTCGAGCTTCTCGCCGAGGTCGAGTTCCCCTGGGACATCCGCCCCATGGTCCTGCACCACCACGAGCGATGGGATGGAAGCGGCTATCCGTATGGCCTGGCTGGAAGCGACATCCCACTCGCGGCGCGAATCCTTTGCGTGGCTGACGTCTTCGACGCGCTCACGACCACGAGGAGCTATCGGCGGGCATTCTCGGCTCCTGCGGCCCTCGAGATCATGGAAGCGGACGTAGGGCGGTTGTTCGACCCGGAGCTGTTCCGACTCTTCCGTGAACTCACGGAGGTCCACCTGCCTGCAACGTCGGTGGGGCCCGCGCTCGCAGCAGCGGCACCGGGAGCGGGATACGCTTTTGCGAGTGCCGTGCTTGGACCCCTGGTGCGTCGCCCGCCGGTGTTCGCCGTGGCTTAGAAGGCGGTGATTGCCGTCCCCCTGCTTTCGGTTTATCTTCGGTATCCCTGAAGACGACGATGCGGAGGGCCGGTGTCGATCCCCTATGTCGAGTTGCACTGCCACTCGGGCTTCTCCTTCCTGGACGGAGCCTCCCACCCCGAAGAACTCATTCTACGCGCCGTGGAGCTGGGCTACCCCGCCCTCGCACTCACCGACCACAACGGACTCTACGGCTCCATGGAGTTCGCCCAGGCAGCGCACAGAGCCGGGATTCAGCCTATCACCGGAGCCGAGATCACCCTCCGGGAGTGTTTTCCGGGGTTGGAGAACGAACCGGCCTGCGGCCACCACGTCACCCTCCTGGCCGAAACCCCTCAGGGCTACGCGAACCTCTGTCGCCTCCTCACCGAAGCCCACATGGGCTCGGAACGGGGCGATCCCCGGCTCCCGCTGCCCTCCCTCCTGGAATTGTCCGAAGGGCTCATCCTCCTCACGGGATGCCGGAGGAGCCCGGTGGCGGCAGCCCTGGAGTCTTCCGTAGCCGAAGCAGAAGAGCTGACCCACCGCCTCGTGTCGGCCTTCGGCCCGGGGAGCGTCTTCGTCGAACTCCAGGACAACGCCGTGAAGGGCGACCGGGCCCGCAACAAGGGGCTTGGACGGTTGGCGGGGCGCCTGGGCCTCGGCGTCGTGGCCACAGGCAACGTCCACTACCACCGCGCCGAACGGCACCGGCTCCAGGACGTGCTGGTCTCCATCCGTAACCGCACCACTCTGGACGGCGCACACGGCGCCAGAAGGGCCAACCGGCTCTTCCATCTCCCCGAGGCCTGGGAGATGCGTCATCGCTTCCAGAGCCGCCCTGAGGCCCTCACGAACACCCTTCTGGTGGCCGAACGATGTGCCGCTTTCGACCTGACCCAGGATCTGGGCTATGAGTTCCCCGACTTCGAGGGCTCGGAGCGGGGCGCGGCCATCGAGAACCTGGCGGCCATCTGTCTGGCGAAGATCTCCGAGCTGTACGTGGACGGAAGCACCCAGATGCGCGACGCCGAGGAGCGACTCCACACCGAGCTCTGCCTCGTCGATCTCCACGGCCTGGCAGGCTTCTTCCTGGTCTATCGGGACATCATGGACCTGGCAGGCCAGGTGGCCCGGGAAATACGCGGCGACTCACCCCGGGCCCGGGCGGGGCTGCCTGCGGGGCGGGGCCGTGGCTCGTCGGTCTCCTCCATCATCTGCTACCTCATCGGGCTCTCACACATCGACCCCGTGAAGAACAATCTCTTCCTCGGTCGCTTCCTCAACGAGGCGCTGCGCAGCGTTCCCGACATCGATCTCGACTTCCCACGAGACATCCGGGAACAACTGATCCTCCGGGTCTACGCCAAGTACGGCTACGAGCATACAGGCCTCGTGTGCACCTTCCCCACATACCGCCTGAAGTCGGCCGTCCGGGAGATCGGTAAGGCCCTGGATCTGCCCCTTGGTGAGCTCGAAAAGCTCTCGAAGCTGGCCGAGCATCGGTCGGCCACGGGACTCGCCGACGAGATCGCGTCGCTGCCCGAGTTCAAGGACCGGGCCGACGGCCACCTCTGGAAGCTCCTGGGGGAGCTGGCCGAAGACGTGGCGGGTCTTCCCCGCCACATCTCCCAGCACGTGGGCGGGATGATCATCTCGAGCCGGCCGCTGGTGGAGATCGTCCCCCTGGAGCCGGCGGCCTGGGAGGGCCGGGTCCTCTGCCAGTGGGACAAGGATTCGTGCGAGGACGCGGGCTTCATCAAAATCGACTTCCTCGCTCTGGGCATGCTCTCCCTCGTCGAAGAGAGCATCGACCTCATCGCCGAGCGGGGCACCGCCGGCGAGCCGGGCGAAACCCCCGACCTGTCCCGCATCGACTTCGACGACGAGGTCGTCTACGACAGGATCTGCTCGGGCGACACCGTGGGCATCTTCCAGATCGAGAGCCGAGCCCAGATCCAGATGCTCCGGCGCACACGGCCCAGGAACCTCGAGGATCTCTCGGTCCAGGTGGCCATCGTGCGGCCAGGGCCCATCGTCGGTGGAGCCGTGAACCCCTACGTGAGGCGCAGGGAGCTGCTCCGCGAGGATCCAGCGTACGAGATCCCCTACCCCCACCCGCTCCTCGAGGAGGCGCTGGGCGAGACCCTCGGGGTGATCATCTTTCAGGACCAGGTCCTCAAAGTCTGCCAGGCCCTCGCCGACTTCAGCGACGGTCAAGCCGAGTCGCTCCGGAGGGCCATGAGCCGCAAGCGCTCGAAAGAGGCCCTGGCCGCCCATTGGGAAGCCTTCCGCGAAGGCGCCATTGCCAACGGCGTCGATGAGACGACGGCTCGCGAGGTATTTGCCCAGGTCACGGCCTTCTCCGAGTTCGGTTTCCCCAAGTCCCACGCCGCGGCTTTCGGACTCCTGGCCTATCAGTCGGCGTGGCTGCGCCACTACTTCCCGGTGGAGTTCTACGTCGCTCTGTTCAACAACCAGCCCATGGGCTTCTACTCCCTCGACGCCCTGGGCCGGGACGCTCGACGAAACGGCATCAAAACCCTCCTCCCCGACGTGAACTGCAGTGGCGTCATGTGTACCGCCGAAGAGAGTGACCTACGCATCGGGCTGGGCTTCGTGCGGAACTGGGGCACCGAGATCGCCGAGCGGGTGGTGGAGGAGCGGACGACGAACGGTCCGTACCGCTCGCTCCTGGACTTCCTCCGGCGTACTCCGGCGGCGCTGAAGCGCCCCGCCATCGAGAACATGATCTGGGTGGGTGGTTTCCAGGGTTTCGGACTGACCCGTCGCGAGCTCCTCTGGCAGACCGGCCTCTGGCTCGGCCCCGAAACCGACGAGGAGCGCAGCGGCGGAAGGGAGGACCACGCCCAGACCGAGTTGGCCCTCGACGACCCCTACGCCGACTTCCGCTTCCCGGACCTGGAAGCCCACGACCAGATGATCGCCGAGTACCGGATGCTCCGCTTTTCCGCCGAGCTGCATCCCCTCGCTCTCCTCCAGGATGCCCTCCCATCGGGGACCGTCGGTTCGGACCGCCTGCCCCACCTGCGAAACGGCAGCACCGTCCGAGTCGCCGGCTTGGTCACCACTCGCCAGCGCCCTGGTACCGCTAAGGGCTATGTCTTTGTCTTGATGGAAGATGAACACGGTCCCATAAACGTGATTGTGAAGCCTGACATCTATCAACGCGACCGGTCGTCCGTGCGCATGGAACCCTTCCTTGCCGTACGTGGGCGGCTACAGAAAGACGGTGACACGCTCAACGTCATCGCCTACGAGATCGAGGCCCTCAGGGTGCCCGGAGCCCCCGTTCGCAGGCGTGGCCTCTCGCGCGCCTACCCCGCCTCGGCGACGCGTCGGACTGCCGCCACCGCTGCACCTTCTCATCCAGCCGCCGCGTCTCCGAGCATCGCGCCTGATCCGACAGTCGCGCGAGAGCCGACCGTCGCGACCGGCTCGTCCGTGACAGCGGTCCGCGAGACCTCGACCTCCGTCGACGATCTCGCCGTCTTCCACGCCTCACTGCCGAACCCATTGGAGTATTGGGGTGAGCGTGGCGAGAACCAGACGGACCCTTACCAGTACCTCACGGCCTTGCGCCAGAACGCCCCCGGCGCCAAGAACTTCGGTTGAGTACCTCCACCGACGCTCCCCCCTTCAGCCGCATGCCTCGAGCAGCACGGAAGACCCGATGAAGAAGATCACCCCCCTCATCACCGTAGACGCCATCGAACCGTGCCTTTCGTTCTGGGACGGTCTCGGTTTCGAGGTGACGGCCCAGGTCCCCCATCAGGATGCCCTTGGCTTCGTCATGCTCACACACGGCGATCTCGTGCTCATGTATCAGTCCGAGGCGAGCGTCCAGGCCGATCTGGGGGAGTCGGGCGCGCCGGAGGGGATGGCTCGAGAGATGGCACGCTCGACGGTAACGCTCTTCATCGAGGTCGAGGATATCGACGACGTCATCGACGCCATGGAGGGCTACCACGTCCTCGTGCCACGTCGGCAGACGTTCTACGGGATGGACGAGATCTTCGTCCGGGCACCCTGTGGCACCGTGGTCGGGTTCGCTGCCCGCACCGGAACCGACGGGGGGAACTAGACTCAGACGACGCTAACGCGGCTCGATCTCGAGCCGGAAGGGAGCGGCCCCGAAGCCTGATGGAGCACCCCCGGGACCCTCTGCACCCGTGGAATCGACTACGGCTGCGAAGCCCCCGCCCTTTTCAATGCGCACGAGGCGTCCGCCGAAGTCCGCGACCATGCCGACGTCCAGCCGCGTAGAGAAGGTGCTCAGCGCCTGAAGGAAAGCCCACCGCTCGAGGATATCGACCTCCAGAAAGGGCGCGTCCCCGGCGAGCAGGGGTTGTTTGGTGGGGTCGAAGTGGACTTCGAGGGTCTGCAAGTCGATGCGATCGCCGGCGCCGGCAATGGCCAGGTCGACCGACCCCGCCCTACCGTCTCGACCGTCCACGACAACGATCCCGGAAGTGCCCACGACGACCGCCTGGACGCCGTCTACGACGAGTGCCGTGTTCTCGTCTATACCGAAGCCCACGCCGATCTCCGGATCCTCGAGGACCGCGACGAGGAGGCGACCGATCCTGCCGCGGGCAAAGAAGTGCTGGTCAACCACGCCCGTGGGGAAGAAGCCGAGGCCCTCCCTGATACCGACGCCCTCGTCCTCCGATGCGGCGCGAATCCCGGCGTTGAGCGCCCCGGCGCTGGATCCTCCGGCGATCATCCGAAGGCTCATGATGGCGGCCCCCGCACTCGTGCCGGCCACGACGGCTCCATCCTCGAAGCGCCGTCGAACCGCTTCGAGGGCAGGCGTCTGCGTGCCCCCGGGCAAGAAGGTGTCCATGATCCGTGACTGCTGCCCACCCGTGAACCAGAAGCCGGAGCACTGCGCGAGGGTATTCAACATGTCGGGATCCTGCACCAACGCCGAGTCACCGTCGACGATGAGCACGCCAAGCGCGGCTTCCGCTCCGCCGTAGCGGTTCAAGATGTCACGAGCCGACGACATGGCTCCCTCCGGGGAGCCGCTGGCGGTTGGGACCACGCAGACGGGACCGTCTCCGTCTCGACCATCCAAAACCGCCTGCCAGACGGGCTCGTTGTCCGCCTCCAGGGCGCCGCCGACGATGACCAGGCGACCGGGCGATTCGGGCATCCCGCCCGACTCCATCGCTCTGGTCGAAGGACCGGAGTCGGAAGAGCAACCAATGAAACTGAACACCGCCCCTGCGACAGCCAAGCTCCGCCGCACGACGCTCCCCCGCACCCTCTTCTCCCTCAGCCCCTGGGCCAGAAGTTGTTCGTGCGGTCCAGATCCGGCGTCGTCCCCTCCGGGTCGAGCTCGACCCGGGTCACCGAGCCTGCCGACGCCGGCACCTGTATCCGATAAACCGTGTTCCCCGCCAGCCAGTGATCGACGGGAATTTCCTCGACGATCGACGACCCCGCCGAGGTGCGGATGCGCACCGTGGACGGGAAGATGGCGTTACCCCGGTCCCGGATCTCGACGGTGTATCCGCCTCCTGGTATGCGACTCACGTCCCCGACAGCGTGATCCACCGTCCAGACCTCGTAGTAGAACGAGGTCCAGAACCAGTCCAGATCGTCGCCGTGGAAGCGTTCGAAGGTGTTGAAGAAGTCCCATGGGCTCGGATGCTTGTAGGCCCACTCCGACTGGAACGTCCGGTACGCCTCGGTCCACGCGTCCTCGCCCATCACGGCCCGGAGTGCCACCATGAGCGTGGCGGGCTTGGGGTAGGAGGCGATGCCGTAGCTAGGTCCCGGCGGATAATAATCTCCGGGCGTCATCATGCTCGCCTCCTGACGCGCGGCAGCCACTTGCAGATAGGTGCGTGACTCCACCCGATGGTGATTCACCCCCGGCCAGAGTGCCATCTTGCTCTCGTTCTCCAGGAAGGTGGTCGCACCCTCATCCATCCATGCGTATCGCTTCTCGTTGGTCCCGACGACCATGGGAATCCACATGTGAGCGATCTCGTGGGACGTGACGTTGAACAGGTCCGACGGTTCCTGTCCCTCATAGGGACCGATGACCGTCATCATGGGGAACTCCATCCCGCCGCCGATGATGTCCGCGCCCTCCACCGACGTCATGTGCGGCCACGGGTATGCGACGCCCGTGTACTCCGAGTGGTGCTCCACGGACTGCTTGCCGTATAGCCACTGCTCTTCCCACAGCGGCGCCTCGTCTCCCCGCCAGAAGGAGTGGATCATGACGCGACGCTCGCCGCCCTCGTCGGACGGACCGCTCATCCTGGGTCGGGCGCTCGTGTTCTCTTCGTCGTCTTCGTCACCGTCGTCATTTCCGTCGGTAGCGACCGTGTCCCGGGGCGGATCAACGACCAGCGCCGACGTCGCGGACCACCGTTGGGCGTCAGACGTCGTCCACGCGAAGTCTCGAACGTCGTCGGCGACGAAGGTGTAGGTGAGCCAGCCGTCACTGCCGTCGGCGGTCACCGTGCCCGCACCCCTGGACGCGTCGTCGGCGATGACCACACGTTGATCCGATGTCGCCGCCTCCGCGAGGCGATCGAGGGTTATGGCCGAAAAGACGCTTTCGGGATTCTGGAGCTCCCCGGTGGCCATCACGGTCCATCCCGTGGGGACGGTGATATCGACCTCGTAGCTCCCGAAGTGGTCGTAGAATTCCGCGTTGCCCAGGTATTGGTCGGCGTTCCAGCCCCTCAGATCGTCGAAGACCGCCATCTTCGGAAACCAGTAGGCGACGAAGTAGACCTCCCGGTCCGAGTGTCCCATCCGGCCTGCGCCGTCCTGCGGCAGCGTGACCTCCCACTCGATGTCGAGTTGGAGCGTATCACCCGGTTCGAGGCGGATGTCGGGCCGCACCTGCATGAGCGTGCCCTGGATCTCGTATCCGGGGCCTTCGGCTACCGGCCGCTCAGTGAGTTCCTCCCCGTCGGCGGCGAGGCTCGTGATGGTCACCCCCCCCGTGATCTCCGCGGGCTCGTACCGAGGTGAGCCCTCCTTGTGGAGGTTCTGATGGAGGTGCACCCACACCGATGCCAGGTTCGCCGGGGCGACGTGACTGTAGAGGATGGTCGCGGAGCCCTGGAGGCGCCCCGTCTCAGGATCGAGGCGAGCCGTCATGTCGTAGTCGGCGGAATTCTGCCAATACGAGTGCCCGGGGCTTCCGTCCTCGCTTCGCCATCCCCGCTCCACCGACCGCTCGAAGTCGGTTGGCGGCGTCACGGCGGCCGGGATGGCGCGGACAATGCGCTCTCGCTGCTGCCCATCGATAGCCGGATCCTGTGCGGCGACGTGGGTGGCAGAGACCGCGAATACGGCCAGCGATACAGCGGCGGCCGTAGAAATCACGGCGAGCAGACGACGGGCTGCGACTCGGTTGTGCTTCATCGGTTCATCCCCTCAGGGATTGCGTTTCACATAGAAAGCCACCCCGGCCCAGTCGGTCTGAGCCGGGAACATGTCGAAGTAGCGGTTCACCCGCTCCTCTCCCATGAACGGGGCGAGCTCTTCACGCACCTGGCGTTCGAACCGCTCCGCATCCTCCACCTCGGTCCCGCTGTCGACGGCAACCCTCACCCGAGCTTCCAGAGCCTCGAGCCGCTCCTTCAGTTGGACCCGACGCTCGTCCACGTCGGAGTAGAAACCGAAATGGGTAGCGCCAAACCGCTCCGGGCCGATGCGCCCGATAGCATCGAGAGTCCGTGCCCAGTCCGGCAGATTCACCGCCGGCGGAGGCGTCGGGGGATGCTGCGGCCCGCCGGCAAGCGCGATCCCCATGGAATCCCCGGCGAACAACGTCCCGTCTTCCTCGTCCAGATACGCCACGTGGTGCGAGATGTGTCCCGGGCTGTGGATCGGCCGAAGGCCAGCCACAACCCACGCCTCCCCCGGCCGCCAGCTTCGAATCCGATCTGCGGCCACCGGCTTCACTTCCCCCCACAGACGATCGTGCAACTCCCCGAACGTTCTCCGCGTGCTGGATACGAGGCGCTCGGGATCCACCATATGGGACGCGCCATCCTCGTGAACATGCACAGTGGCGCTTGGGAAGTGTTCGACGAGGTGTCCGGTGGCACCGGCATGGTCCAGATGGATGTGTGTCAGGAGGATGTGGCGAAGGTCGGCGGCGCCGACCCCCTGCCCCCTCAACTCGCTGAGCAACCGGTCCAGGGTGGTGCACGGTCCGGGGTCGATGATGGCCGGCTCGATACCATCGACCAGGTAGCAGGCGATGGCTCCTTCGAGGTCGAGGTGCCGGAGATCGATGCAGGTGTGGTTCTTCAAGAGGCGCTCGCAGAAACGCGAAAGGGGCGCCCTTCTCGGACGCCCCCTCCCAGTTCGATGCCGCCGATGGGAGCCGCGCTCAGCCGCGGTTCTCCATGGGAACGAAATCTCGTTCGTCGGGGCCGACGTAGACCTGACGGGGGCGGGCGATCTTCTGCTCGTCGTCCTCCAGAAGCTCCTGCCACTGGGCGAGCCATCCGACGGTACGCGGGATGGCGAAAAGAACCGGGAACATCTCCACGGGGAAGCCCATGGCCTGATAGATGATGCCCGAGTAGAAATCGACGTTGGGGTAGAGATTCCGCTCGACGAAGAAGTCCTCGTTGAGAGCGATCTTCTCCAGCTCCAACGCGATGTCGAGAAGCGGGTTGCGGCCCGTGACCTCGAACACCTCGTCAGCGGTTCGCTTGATGATCTGCGCACGCGGATCGTAGGCCTTGTACACCCGGTGACCGAAGCCCATGAGGCGCTCCTCACGGTTCTTCACCCCTTCCATGAAGTCGGGGATGTTGTCCACCGACCCGATGCGCTTGAGCATCCGGAGCACAGCCTCGTTCGCCCCGCCATGGAGCGGCCCATAGAGGGCGCCCATCGCACCGGCAAGCGCGGAGTACGGATCGGCGTCAGCAGAGCCGATGACGCGCATCGTCGTCGTCGAGCAGTTCTGTTCGTGGTCGGCGTGCAGAATGAAGAGCACGTCCAGCGCCCGTTCCAGCACGGGACTCGGGGTGTAGTCCCGGGTGCCGATGCGGAAGAGCATGTTGAGGAAGTTGGCCGAGTAGGAGAGCTCGTTCTCCGGGTAGACGTACGGGAGGCCGCGGTGATGGCGGTAGGCGTACGCTGCGAGCGTCGGCATCTTGGCGATGAGCCGTATGATCTGCTCCCAGCGGGCCTGGGGATTGTGGACGTCCTTCGCCTCGGGATAGAAGGTCGAGAGGGCGGCTACTCCACTGATGCACATCCCCATGGCGTGGGCGTCGTATCGGAAGCCCTCCATGAGGTCGATGATGTTCTCGTGCACGTAGGTGTGGTAGGTGACTTCGTGCACGAAGTCGTCGAGCTCGCTCTGCGAGGGCAGCTCGCCCTTCAGGAGCAGGTAGGCCACCTCCAGATGGGTGCTGCGCTCGGCGAGCTGGTCGATGGGATAGCCGCGGTAGCGCAGAATGCCTTTCGCCCCATCGATGTAGGTCACCGTACTGCGCGTCGAGGCGGTGTTCTTATAGGCCGGGTCGTAGGCCATCATCCCGAAGTCGTCGTCGCCTACTTTGATCTGGCGCAGATCCATGGCACGGATCACGTCGCCTTCGAGGATGTCCACTTCGTAGTCGCGACCGGTGCGGTTGTCGCGGATGGAGAGGGTGTTCTTTCCCGAGCTCCCGTTCTCTGCCATGGTCTCTCCGTTGATGACCGTCGTCGGCGGGGACGGTCGGCGTCATTCCCTCTAGAGCCAATAAGTATATCAACGCTTGGGCGGCGTCCCAAGCGGGGGCCGGGTGGTCATCCAGGTACCCGCCGCGTACTGTGGCACAGCTGCCGTGAACGCGATGAAGGAGGTGGAAGGCCATGGGCGAGGGCGCAGCGCCGAGGGGAAGATCAGGCCGGTCGTCGCAGACCGACGGGACCAGGAGCCATCGCATGAGTCGACCCAGGTGGACGACACACCTCCTCCTTGTCGGGGGCCTGGCGGTGGTCGAGTGCGCGTCCGTGGAGGCTCAGTCGTTTCCCGTCTCATCCGCGCTCCGATCGGAGTCCCGTCAGTTCGACTTCTGGGTGGGCGGATGGTCGGTGAACCTTCGGGTGCGTCAGCCCGATATGACGTGGAGCGACGAACACAGCGCCCACGCTCGGATCTACCCGATACTCAGCGGAAAGGCCGTCCTGGAGCTGTGGAGCGAGGACCAGGTCGACGGCATCAAGGGGTACTCTCTGCGCTACTTCGACACGGCTCGGGACGAGTGGATACTCTGGCTCAACTGGCCCGGAGAGAACAGGTCGGGATCGTCCAGCCTTTCGGGCTCGTTCAGGCATGGCCGGGGTGAGTTCTTCGCCTCATCCGCGGGCCAGGACGGGACCGAGACCACATCCCGCTACACCTTCTCCGACATCACGCCCCGGTCATTGAGATGGGACGACGCCTTTTCCACCGATGGGGGTGAGACCTGGCGCCATTCGTGGATCATGGAGTTCACGCGGACGACCGAGCGGGTCTCGTTACCACCCGATGGTGGGGCGGCCCACACCTATCACGATGGCGAGCGCTGCGACGCGCCGGAGTTTCGACGTTACGAGTTCCTGGCCGGGCGGAAGGACGGTCAGGTCGTCGCCGGGGGCGAAGGGCCAGTGACCATAACAGGCTACCGGGTTCTGGACGGGTGCGCCGTCTTGACCTTCGCGGGGCCCGGCAGTGACCCGGCGACCGCCTGGGGCTTCTCCCACCTGACCTTCAACACCTACGCACAGCGGTACGAACTCACGACGCTGACGTCGCAGCGGGACACGCCGGCTCGAATATTCTACAGCCGCGACGCCTCCGACATGGTGCTCTACGAGAGTGGACCGGGTGATGCTCCGCGGGACCGGTTTCGGATCGAGGAGGACGATGACGGCAGCGTCCTCTGGATCCACGAAACACCGGTGGGTGACGAGTGGGTACCGGTATGGGGAGGTCGCGTACGGTAGGGAAGCGCCGCTCGCTCGTGTGTGCCGCTCGGTTGGAATCCTCCGTTCGCCCCCTCCTTGAGCGGCAGGGGCCGCGAAACTCGAATGCCGGGGGCGGGAGTCGAACCCGCACATCCCGAGGGATAGCGGCTTTTGAGGCCGCCGCGTCTACCGTTCCGCCACCCCGGCATGGCCCGTCGACGCCGATTCCGCGTCAGGCCAGCGGTATTTTACCATGGGGCCGGGGCGGCGTACATGGACGTCGGCATCCGCACTTCTCCCCGGGTCTCGCCTGGTAGACGACGGACCGCGTCGGACACGCCGGTCACCCGGCCAGGATCGCGTCGATTCGGGCCACGACGTCCGCGAGGTGATAGCGGGTCATGGCGTCGGCTGGAGCGGCGTCCTCAGCGGCTTCCTGGATGGCCTCGAGTTGCCCCCGAGCCAGAGGCCGCACATCCGAGCGCATGAGCGTCTCGACCTCGTCCTCCTCGAGCACTTCACCCACACCCTCGCCTGGCTCAGCATGCGTCATGAGCACAGCCATCCGTTCGAGGTAGACCCTTTGGAGGCTCCTCCGGTAGGCGCCGATGGCCTCATCGCCATCCAGCTCCGACCAGATCCCTTCCCGCAGGTCGTCGAACAACTCCATGAGCGGATAGGCACCCTCGTCCACGAGCCCGGCCTCCGTGACCCGCACCATGCGCTCCGGGTCGAGGAGGTTGTTCAAGGCCCGAGCCTGGAGCTGCTGGATCCGCGCGACCGCACCCGTCCCCTCCGTCCGGTACAGGACCTCGCTGTCATTCAACCAGTCCACGCCATCGAACACCTGTTCGTTGAGGAAGCGAACGGCCCGCCTCTGATCGTCGCCGGAAACAGGAGCGTATACGGCCCCCGCCTCGTCTGTCGCCTTGGGGGTCATGTACACGCCGCCGACCATGGTCACCACGTGGCCCGTGTAACGATTCCACATCCCGACGAGTTCGCCATACAATTCGGCCAGGTCTCCGTAGTCCTCTCCTGCGGTCGCCGTCCACGCCGGCAAGTTCGGAAGGACCCGTTTCAAGTTGGCGATCCCGAACTGGCTCGCACGGACCGGATCGTCCCCCAGGTCCTCCGTCTGGATCGCGGGGCTGTAGTTGGGCCCCACGGGACCGAAGCGGTACATGGGATCCCCGGCCCGGTCCATGATCCATTGGTCGAGGATGGGCTTCTCGGCTTCCGGGGTCTCCACCCCGGGCATGACCCGGTAGCCCCAGTTGATGGCGTAGTGGTCGTAGGGACCGATCATCCGGACGAAGCGCGTCACGCCGTCACCGGGCTGAGCGATGTAGTTCTGCCGAGCATACTCCATGATGGACGCCGCCACCCCGTAAGCCGCGGTGAACGTCGGCGAGCGCAGCGAGTCCACCGGGAACGCCGACGAGGCGACCCAGTTGTGGGGAAGACCCAGCGCATGACCCACCTCGTGGGCGATCACCTGCCGCATGGTCTCGCCCATGAGCTCTTCCGGAATGTCCAGTGAGCGCGCCTCGGGGTTCGCCGCCCCGGTCTCGATCATGAGGCGGTTGCGGTACGAACGCATGTGGTTGTGATACCAGACGATGTCGCTCTCGATGATCTCGCCGGTCCGTGGGTCCGACACGCTGGGACCCTGGGCATTCCGCGTGGTGTTGGCCGCCCACCGTACCACGGAATAGCGTACGTCCTGGGCACTCCACTCCGGGGCCTCTTCGGCTGACGGCGGGTCCATCGCGACGATGGCGTTGCTGAACCCCGCGGTCTCGAAGGCCGCCTGCCAGTCCTCGACGCCCATCTTCACGTAGGGACGCCACTTCTCCGGCGTCCCGGGGTCGATGTAGTAGACGATGGGCTTCACCGGGTCGACGAGCTCACCCCTGAAGTACCGTTCCGGATCTGACGGCTCGAGCCTCCATCTCCGGATGAATGTCTCGTCGGCGGCCTTCTGCTCATCGAGACCGAAGTTGGTCCGGGTGATGGAGAACCAGCCGACCCGTGAGTCGGCGAACCGCGGACGGAGCGGCTCCTCGGGCAGCAGGATCATGGACTGATGCATCTCCATGGAAATGGTGCCCGACCGCGCCTGGGCCGGAGGATCCGCCGCGTTGTACGTCATCGTGTGCCGGACGTCGACATTGAGCGGAAAGCTCCTGGCGTAGTTGATGAAGCTCCGGTCGGCATCCAGACCGCGCACCTCGTATTCGCTCCGGAGGCTCGCGCTCAAGCCGGTTAGGGCCGGCGTGTCGGACTGGTAGAACGACGTCACATCGATGACCGACGACGACCCGTCTTCGCCGGCCACCTCGATGTCGAAGGCTCCGATGATGGGCGCGAAGTTGTTCGCCTCCACCGAGATGGCGATGGCCAGGCTGTCCGGAGCGACGTTGGCGTATGAGATACTCCGGAGGAGAACCCTGTCGCCTCGGCGCTCCCAGCGAAGGACCTGTTCGCCGGTCTTCACGCCCGCCGGCTGAAAACCAGGAAAGCCCACGGGCACCTTCCCGATACGCGATACGAGGAGCATATCCCGGCCCAGGAGGGAGTCGGGGATCTCAAAGAAGAAGGTCTCACCGACTCTGTGGACGTCGAAGAGGCCTGCATCGGTTTCGGCTTCGTCGGTGATGACGTCGGTATACGTCTCCGCCACCTCCTGATCGTCGTCCGCGACCGCCTGGAAGGCGTGGACCGAAACCGGCAAGAGGCCAAGACCAATGGACAGCATGGAAACGATCTTCACGAAGGGCCTGGTCACGGGACTTCCTGTCGGGAGAGGTGGTCGAGTACGGGCGGGTACCATGCCCCGGTGCGCATGAACGGGCAAGCCAGCGCTTGCCACCCGGGACATCGGCCCGTAGCCCTTTGGGATTCACGGATCAATCGGAGACGATGTCATGACTTCTTGCGGTACCTGCCTGCCCCGTCTTTCAGCTCTGGCCGCTGTGTGGTCTGTCGTGGCGGTGCTCAGCCTCGGTGAGTGGTCCACGTTTCCGGTACCCCTCCGCGCACAGAGTCTGCCCTCACTCGCCGAGCCCGGCATCGCCCCTGACGGGTCGACCATCGCCTTCACATCTGCCGGCGACATCTGGACCGTCCCCGCAACCGGCGGGGCCGCCCGGCTCCTCGTTGCCCACTCGGCTCACGAGAGCCGGCCGCTGTACTCTCCCGACGGACGCCATCTGGCCTTCAACTCCAACCGGACCGGCGCGGACGATGTTTACGTCATGGAGCTCGGCACGGGTGAGGTTCGGCGCCTGACCCACGACTCCGGTAGCGAGCAACTGACCGGTTGGTCACGGGACGGAGCGTGGGTGTACTTCACGTCGAACGTCGAGGACGTAAGCGGGATGCACGACGTCTATCGAGTCCGGGTCGAGGGCGGCACTCCCATGGCGGTGGCCGCCGACCGGTATGAGGGCGAGTTCTTCGCCGCCCCGTCGCCTCGAACGGGCCTCCTTGCCATCGCGACACGCGGCCGCATGGCCCAAAGTCAGTGGTGGCGGAACGGACATTCCCACATCGACGAGTCGGAGATCTGGTTGGTCGAGGAGGCAGCCGGCACGGGCGACGTGGCTCGCTACCGTCCAGTCGCTGAAGGCGGAAAGAACCTCTGGCCCATGTGGGGACCGGAGGCGGACCGGGTCTACTTCATGTCCGACCGTAGCGGCGCCGAGAACCTCTGGAGCGCCCCCGTCGACGGAGGCCGCGCCGAGCGCCTCACCGACTTCGACGACGGACGTGTCCTCTGGCCCAGCATGAGCGCGGACGGGCGAACCGTGGCCTTCGAGCGGGACTTCGATATCTGGACCCACGACATCGCCAGTGGAGCCACGCGGCCCCTCGACGTCCAGCTCATTGGATCGGTCGAGGGGCCCACGGCGGAGTCGGAGGTCGTCGATGATGGGTGGAGCGACATCACCGTCTCCCCCGACGGAGAGAAGTGGGCCTTCACTCGTGGGGGCGACGTCTTCGCCTCCACCATGGAGGGCGGTGTGGAGGCGACGAGGGTCACACGTACGCCGGCGGCTGAACAGAACCTCGTCTGGGCACCCGACTCCCGGCAGATCCTCTACACGTCGTGGCGCACCGGCACGCCCAGGATCTACGCCTACGACTTCGTGTCCGAGACCGAAAGAGCCGTCACCGAGGGCGCCGGGCGGGAGCAGCTGGGTGACTTCTCACCCGGCGGCGAGAGGTTCTTCTATGCGCGTCTCGTAGACGAGGAGACCGAGCTTCGTGTCCGTGACTGGCCAGATGGACAGGATCGGCGCCTGGCCATCGACGTCGCTGGCACGGCCACCTGGTCGCCCGATGGACAGTGGATCGCATATGGGGCCGAGACCGACGAGTTCACCAATGTGATGGTCGTTCCCGCCGAGGGGGGCGAGCCACGCCAGGTGAGCTTTCTCGCCAACAGCTTCTTCGGCTCCCTCGATTGGAGCCCGACCGGCGATTTCCTCGTGTACAGGAGCGCTCAGCGGACCGAGCCCGGCCGCATCGTGAAGGTCGATCTGGTACCCCTGGCGCCCACCTTCGACGAGGATGCGTTCCGCGACCTCTTCAACGAGCCTTCGGAGAACGAAGACGATTCTGCCGAGGAGCGGACACCGACGGAGGGTAGCCAGGAGGCGGTGACCCCGCCGGCCGAAGTGGAAATCGTCTTCGACGGGATCCGCCGTCGGGGAGCCTTCGTCGATACGGACTTCTCGGCGGGCAGCATACGTCTGAGCCCCGATGGCGAGACCGGTATCGTCTCGGGCGACGGGGCGCTCCACCGGATCAACTTCGGCCCCAACGGCGATATCGATATCGAACCGCTCGAAATCCGGGGTAGCCTCGTGGGCTTCGACGCGTCGGGGCGGAACCTCTACATCGCCCGGAATGGCAAGCTTCACGTGCATCCTGCGTTCGGGGGCTCCGGCAGAACGGTGGAGGCCACCGCCGAGATCGCCGACGACTTCGAAGGGACGCGGGAAGCGGCGTTCGAGCAGGGCTGGGGCGAGATGCGAGACGGCTTCTACGACGCCGGCTTCCATGGCGCCGACTGGACGGCCGTCCGCGACCGCTTCCGTCCGTACGTCACCGGTTCCAGGACCCGGGCCGAATTCAGCCGCGTCATGAATCTCATGCTCGGCGAGCTGAACGCTTCCCACCTCGGTCACCGTGGGCGCACGGGGCCGCCTCAGGGTGGCGACGGGGTGGAGACGGGACGGCTTGGCCTTCGATTCGACCGCCATGCGTATGAGAACGAAGGCCGCTTCGTCGTCTCGGAGGTCCTCGCCCTCGGTCCCGCCGATGTGGCAGGAGGCATCGCTCCGGGCGACCGCATCGTGCATATCGGCGGGCAGCCGCTGGACGGCGGAAGCGACCTCCCCCGGCTCCTGGCCAATACCGTGGGCGAGCGAGCCTTGATCGGAGCGCAGTCGGGCGGCGGGCCCGTCAGGGAGGTGGAGGTCCTGGCTACATCACCGGGAGCCGAGCGACAACTCGTCTACAGGAATTGGGTGGAGAGCCGGCGGGACCATGTCGATGAGTTGAGCAACGGACGGTTGGGCTACGTCCACATCGCGTCCATGTCGCAGGGCGCCCTGGACCAGCTCGTCTTCGACCTCGACCAGGAGAACCACTCGAAGGATGGCGTCGTCGTCGACGTTCGAAACAACAACGGCGGCTTCGTGAACGTGTACGCCATCGATATCCTCGCCCGGCGGAACTACTTCACGATGGAGGGTCGGGCCAGCGACGTCCGGGCCCCTTCCCGGGTGCGACTCGGCCAGAGGGCGCTCCTGGCGCCCACCATACTCGTGACCAATCAGCACACCCTCTCCGACGGCGAGGACTTTACCGAAGGATACCGGTCGCTGGAACTCGGCAGCGTCGTCGGCGAGCCCACGTCGGGTTGGATCATCTTCACCGGAAGCCGAGGGCTGGTCGACGGCACGTCCGTCCGCATGCCAGGCACGGAAATCCGGGATCTCCGCGGTCAGAATATGGAGCTCAACCCGCGCCCGGTAGACGTGGAAGTGGTTCGTCCCGCCGGGGAATGGCTCCGGGGCCGGGATTCCCAGCTCGAACGAGCCGTCGAGGTGCTGATCTCGCAGATCGACGGGCGGTGAGGTCGCGGAGGAGCGATTCCGCCGTTGGGTTCGGCCGATGGGAAACGGGAGGGTGATGCACGGGACGCCGAGCTCGCCACTAGCGCATCGCTGGCCACCAGTCCGCCGCGCGCTCGTCGGCCGGCGTTGAAGCAATGGGTATGATAACCCCATCACCGACCCGGACGGCGACGGCGTCGTACTGCTCCGACGGCCCCTCTCCGAGACGGGTGTACAAGAGCCATGCGTCGTCAGGGGACCACCTGGGGGAATATCCCACCTCGCCAGGGGGCGTGACCACCCGCCTGTTGGAGCCATCGAGGTCGCTAACCACGATCCGTGACGCGCTCCCGTCTTCCGCGTGGAAGGCCAGGTGTAGGCCGTCCCGCGAGAAGGACGCACCGTATTCCGAGGATGGGTCGGACGTCACCCTATGCTCCTCACCCGTCTCCACGTCGAGAAGAAATATGTCTGCCTGCCCATCCATCTCGCGGGCTATGGTGAGCCACCGTCCGTCGGGCGACCAGTCCGTAGGTCCCAGCGAGGACGTAAGGGGCTCGAGCGTCACCTGACGGAGTCCACCTGCATCCGCGTCGACGACGTAGACGTGTCCTGGGAATGGGCCCGCTTCGCCTCCCAGCTCGAAGCCACGCGTCGACATGAAGGCCACCCGCGCCCCGTCTGGAGACCACGCCCCTACGACGTCGTAGTCGGGGTGCTGGGTCAGGTTGTCAGGCTCGAGCCCGTCCACCCCCGACACGTAGACCTCGTAATCTCCGTCGCGAGAGCTGATGAAGAGGAGGCGCTCCCCGTCCGGGGAGACGCGGCCGGACCAGTTCCTGGACGCTGCCGGCGTCAATCGGGTCTGGTCACCCGTCCGTCGGTCGAGCCCGAAGAGCCCGCTCCCCGCCGAGTCACGACGCTCGAAAACGACCGTGGCATCATCGAGGCCCCACGTCGCGACCTCAGCAGGTGCATCACTCGGTTCACAAGCGGTGACTGCGACGACCGCGACCATACCGCAGGCTGACAACTTGGACATGGCCGCACGGAGCATGTGGGGTGGAACGCGAAGTGGAATACACTACCCCAACGGTGGGCACCTCGCGACACCTCCGGGTGCGTCTCGCCACCGAACCGCGAAGATGCTAGCCTCGGAAAGACGAGACCTCCGGCCCTACGCTTCGTGAAGATGATGCCCTGGCTCCAGAACCTCACCGTAGCCTCCGTGACCGTCGGCTTCCTGGCCGTCGGCCCCGCGCTGGCGCGCGCCCAGTCCCTCACGCCTCAGGAAGAGCGGATCGCGGCCTGGGTGGACGCAAACGCCGACGAGGCCGAAGAGCTCATTCGGGAGCTGGTGGCTATCAACAGTGGCACGCTGAACCTCGACGGGGTCCGACAGGTCGGGGACGTCCTCCGCGCCGAGTTCGACGCCCTGGGCATGGAGACCGAGTGGTCGGACCAGAGCGCAGTGGGGCGGGCCGGACATCTCATCGCCCGGCAGGAAGGGGACCGCGGACGGAGGGTTCTTCTCATCGGGCACCTGGACACAGTGTTCGAGGCTGACGATCCCTTCCAGGAGCTCGAGGAGTTGGGCGACGGCTGGCTCAAAGGGCCCGGGATCGAGGACATGAAGGCCGGTGACGTGGTAGCACTGTACGCGCTCATGGCTCTACGCGATGCGGGACTGCTGGATGGAGCCCAGGTGCAGGTAGTCTTCACTGGGGACGAGGAGAAGCCTGGCTCTCCCCTGGACATCGCCCGCCGCGACCTCATCGAGGCGGGGCGGTGGGCCGACGTTGCCCTGGGCTTCGAGGCGGGAATCCGTGACGACGAGGCCGAATGGGCTACCATCGCCCGGCGTGGTTACGCCGACTGGCGCCTCACGGTGTCCGGTCGTCAGGCCCACTCCTCACAGGTCTTCTCCGACGAGGTAGGCGCCGGCGCCATCTTCGAGACCGCTCGGATCCTCTCGGACTTCTACGACGAGGTCCGAGGCGAGGAGTACCTCACCTTCAACGCCGGAGCCATATTGGGCGGCACCGAGGTGCACTTCGATTTTGAAGAGGCGCGGGGCACGGTCTTCGGCAAGACGAACGTCGTCCCGAATCAGGCGATTGTCCACGGGGGCATCCGCACGATCTCCGCCGAGCAGCTCGCCCGCGCTCAGGACGCCATGCGCGCGGTCGTGGCCCGCCACCTGCCCCACGTCATGGCCTTCATCGAGTTCGGTGAGGGGTACCCGGGGATGGCCCCAACCGACGGGAATCGTGCCCTACAACAGCTCTTGTCGCAGATCAATCAGGATTTGGGACGCGAGCCCATGCCCGCCCTGGACCCCTCTCGCCGCGGGGCCGCCGACATCTCCTTCGTCGCTCCATACGCCGACGGGCTGGCGGGCCTCGGACCCTACGGAAGAGCGGGCCACTCCCCCGACGAGGCGTTGGACCCGACGTCCATCTCCATCGCGATCAAGAGAGCCGCCATCCTGATATGGCGGCTCTCCAACTCAGAACCCATCACCTGAGCGGTACGCCAGGGCGCGGCCGCGATCACTCGGCAGGGGGTCGCACCACCATCAACGGCCGTCTCGTCTTAGTGAGGAGCCCATCGGTGACACTTCCGAGGACCGCGCGCTTCACCCCCCCGAATCCGTGGGTCGCGACGGCGATGACGTCGGCGTCCTGGGCGTCGGCCACTTCCGCTATGGAGGCAGCCGGGGTGTCCCCCTGGACAACCATCTCCTCCACCTCGAATCCCTCTTGCCTCAACCCTTCACCCACCTTCTTCAAATAGTCAGCGGCTCCCTCCAACTCCGGCTCGAAGCGGTCGGGCCTGAGACCGGTGACTCGTGGGCCGAGGTAGGTGGGATCCGATACCACGTGGAGCAGCGTCAGACGGGCGTCCGTCGCCTTCGCCAACTTTCGGACCGGGTCAAGGGCATGTTCGGCCAAAGGCGAACCGTCGAGAGCCACCAGAAAGTGACCCAAGGTGCCGGGCGAACCCACGACCTTGTCCTTGCGGTCGGGATGGACCACGAGGACCGGTGCGGGCGCCCTTCGAATCACTTCGTCGGACACGCTGCCCAGGAGCGCCCGGGCGAGCCCTCCCCTGCCTCGTGAACTCATGACGACGAGATCGGCGGCGACCTCCGCGGCGTAGTCGGCCAATTCGTCGGCGATGGGAGCCCCTTCGATGACGGTGGAAGCCACGCTGGCTCCCTCCCCGGCGAGCCGATCCTCCCAACGCCGCAGATACTCCGCCTCCCGGCCCGGCTGCCTCTCGCCCTCCCCCACGTCCTCGCCCTCCGGAAAATCCTCGCCATCCAATTCGAAGGGCGGGCTGGTCAGAAGCTCGGGCCCGGAGGGAAAGCGTACATGGGCCAGGTGCAGTCGGGCGCCGGAAGACTGCGCGACCTTCGTGGCCAAAGGCAGACACCGTTCGCCGGTGGACGAGCCATCGAGGGGCACGAGTAGCGAACGCAACATCTGAGTTCTCCTTCGCCCTTCGGACACGGAGCGTCGTGAGTTGACTGAGGGCAAGAGAGGGGTGTCCGCACCTCCTCTTCACTCAAGGTCGCCTCCTGCGATTACGTCCGATGTCGGGCACACGCTGAAGGCTTCGTGGGGGTTTCCCTGCTGGCCGCAGCCCCTTCGAGACATGCGTCACGAGGCGATCGTGTGGTCACCGATCCCGACACCTGACACGATGCGTCGCTTTGGCGATCATTAGTGTCTATCGACCGAGCGAAGCAAGCCGTCCGACATATCAGGGAGCCAGCGTGGCGAACCAACTCAACGACCCCTTCGGCGCTCTCACCTCCGTCGACCTCTCCGAGGGATCGACCTCCTTCTACAAGCTCTCCCGGCTGGAAGAGAAAGGCGTGGTCGACAACCTCGACCGACTCCCCTTCTCTATCCGGGTACTCCTCGAGAACGTCCTCCGCCACGCCGGCGGTGAGTACGTCGCCGAGAGCCACGTCGAGGCGGTCACGAAGTGGAGTCCCACCAACTCCGGCGCCGACGTACCCTTCATGCCCTCTCGTGTCGTGCTGCAGGACTTCACGGGGGTACCCGCCGTGGTGGACCTCGCGGCCATGCGCGACGGCATCAAGCACCTCGGCGGCGACCCCGCCCGGATCAACCCGGTGGTCCCCGCCGACCTGGTTATCGACCACTCGGTCCAGGTCGACTACTTCGGTACCCCTGAGGCCTTCCGTCTCAACGTCGAGCGGGAGTTCGAGCGCAATCACGAGCGCTACGCGCTTCTTCGCTGGGCCCAGGAAGCCTTCGACAACTTCTCCGTTGTCCCGCCTGGGACGGGCATCGTCCACCAGGTGAACCTCGAGTACCTGGCGTCGGTCATCCATCGCCGGGCACACGGGGGCAGGAATGTCGCGTTCCCCGACACGCTGGTGGGAACCGACTCCCACACCACCATGATCAACGGCCTGGGCGTCGTCGGTTGGGGAGTGGGCGGCATCGAGGCCGAGGCCGTCGTCCTGGGGCAGCCGTACTACATGCTCCTCCCCGAGGTGGTCGGGATGAAGCTCACGGGAGTGCTCCCCGAGGGCGCCACAGCGACCGACCTGGTCCTCCGCGTCACGGAGATGCTCCGGGAGCACGGTGTGGTCGGGCGCTTCGTCGAGTACTACGGTGCCGGTCTGAGCAATCTCACCCTGCCCGACAAGGCGACGCTGGCGAACATGTCGCCCGAGTACGGAGCCACCATCGGCTTCTTCCCGGTCGACGATTCCACGCTGGCGTACCTCCGTGGAACCGGACGGGATGCCAAGCTCGTCGAGCGCGTGGAGCGAATCTCGAAAGAGCTCGATCTCTTCCGCACCGATGACACGCCGGATCCCGAATTCACCTCGACGCTGGAGCTCGATCTGTCTACGGTTGAGCCGAGCCTCGCCGGGCCCAAGCGTCCACAGGATCGGATCCGCATGGCAGACATGGTGAGCCAGTTCGAGAAGGACCTCCCGGCTCTCGTGCCCTCGGGCTTCGAGCTTCCGTCGGTGTCCGACGGCGGTTCCCGTACCGGTGAGAGCTGGGCGGGCGAGGGTGGCAGCGCCGTCGGAGTTGCTCCCTCGGCGAAGGCGCGTTGTGTCCCGGTGGAGTGCGACGGCGAGGAGTGCGAGATCACCGATGGCAGTATCGTCATCGCGGCCATCACGTCGTGCACGAACACGTCGAATCCGTCCGTCATGGTCGGTGCGGCCCTCCTCGCCAGGAACGCCGTCGAGAAGGGGCTCGACGTAAAGCCGTGGGTGAAGACCTCCATGGCGCCGGGCAGCAAGGTGGTGACGGACTATCTCGAGCAGTCCGAACTCCTGCCCTATCTGGAGAAGCTCCACTTCGACGTCGTGGGCTACGGTTGCACGACGTGCATCGGCAACTCGGGGCCTTTGCCGGAGAACATCCACAAGGCCGTCGAAGACAACGGATTGGTGGTCGCCTCGGTACTTTCGGGTAATCGAAACTTCGAAGCCAGAATCCACCCCCTCGTCCGGGCCAACTATCTGGCTTCACCGGTCCTCGTGGTCGCCTACGCCCTCGCCGGACGTATCGACATCGACCTGTACAACGAGCCCCTGGGACACGGCAGCGACGGCAAGCCGGTATTCCTCGCCGACGTCTGGCCGAGCCCTGAGGAGATCAAGGAGACCATCCGCACGGCGCTGAAGCCCGAGATGTTCATCGATCGGTACGGAGAGGTGAACGAGGGCGACGAGAACTGGCAGGCTCTGCCCATTCCCGAGGAGAGCGCCCTCTACGAATGGTCCGACGAAAGCACGTACGTGCAGCGCCCACCGTTCTTCGAGGGCATGACCGCCGAGACACCATCGGCCGAGGACATCCACGGAGCGCGCGTTCTGGTGCAACTGGGACAGTCGGTGACCACCGACCACATCTCGCCGGCGGGCGCCATCCCGAAGCGCGAGCCGGCCGGGTTGTACCTCCAGGAGCGTGGCGTGAAGCCCCGGGACTTCAACTCCTTCGGCTCTCGACGGGGGAACCACGAGGTCATGATGCGCGGCACCTTCGGCAACGTCCGGATCAAGAACCTCCTCCTCGACGGCAAGGAAGGCGGATACACCATCCACTTCCCGACCGATGAGGAGATGCCGATCTACGACGCTTCAATGAAGTACCAGGAGGCCGGCACGCCTCTCGTCGTATTGGCCGGCAAGGAGTACGGCACGGGGAGTTCCAGGGACTGGGCAGCAAAGGGTACCATCCTCCTGGGTGTGAAGGCCGTCATCGCCGAGAGCTACGAGCGGATCCACCGAAGCAATCTGGTGGGGATGGGTGTTCTGCCTCTCCAGTTCGAAGACGGCGAGAGCCCACGTTCCCTCGGTCTCACTGGCCGGGAGACCTTCGACGTCGTCGGGATCGCCGGCGGCCTCGAGCCTGGCTGCAGCATCCAGGTCACGGCCACGGCAGAGGACGGCACGGAGACGACCTTCGACACCATCGCACGACTCGACTCGGATGTGGACGTCGACTACTACGTCAACGGGGGCATCCTCCAGACCGTCCTTCGGAAGATGGCCCGCGGAGAGATGTAGGCGAAGACGGCCCTAGAAGGCCGGGTCGTCTCCGCGGAGCGCCTTGGGAGGCCCCAGGACCTCCTTGACGACGAACGCCTGGCGTAGTGCCTCCCGTCCGCCGAAGAGCTGGCTTCGGACGGCCACCCCGTCGGCGTCGAGGTATTCGGCCAGTGGGTCCAAACCGTCCTCCGCCGAGGGTGCCCGGCTGGATGGATCGGTGCCGTAGTCGGCGTGGGATCGGTGTATGTAGTGCTCCGGGCGTCGGGTGATGGCCCCCGCCCCGACGGGCGGTCTCGATCCGATGGGAGCTGTGGAGCCGACCGGGCCGCTCGAACTCGCCGAACCATACGGGCTGCGGGAGCCCACCGGGTCCGTCGACCCGTGGCCCGTACCTACTTCCGTTCGCTCGATGGGTGCCGGCAACGGAGGAGATTGCTTCGGCATCTCGATGGTTCGGGCGTCTTCCCGCTCTACCGTGCCGCCTCTCGCGAGGGCCTCCAGCTGCTCGAGCAGATCACCGGGCAACATGGTCTCGGACGAGGGCCGCGACGGGGCCGGTGCTGGCCGGGTCCGGCTCGGGGACGGTCGTGCCGGCCGGTCGGTGCCGCGGGGCCGCGTGTAGCGCTCGAGGGTCTCTCCGTCACGGGAACGCCTCTGCTCGACGCGCTGTTGCTCCAACATGTCGTCGTACGATGGATCGTCATCGTACGTCGGGAGATCGTCGTCCCCAGGGAGTGAAGTCCGGCCAAGCTCCAGCTCCGGGAACCGTGCCTCCCACTCCCCGGGGTCCGGCAACGGGCCATCCGCTTGGCCTTCCCCCTTCTTCGCCCTCCGGCTCCGGGCGATGGACTCGAGGATGGAGAAGAAGATGATGACCGCGAAGAAGATCAGCTCTTCCATGGGTCAGGCCTCTCGCCTCATCAGCGGCCTCACCCGGTAGGTGGCGCAGTCGGGCCGTCGTCGGGCCCGGCGATGGCGTTCCTCATATCGGTGTCCGCCTCGATGTTGCGATACCGCATGAAGTCCATGACGCCGAGGTTGCCCGATCGGAAGGCTTCTGCCAAGGCCAACGGCACCTGGGCTTCGGCCTTCACGACCTCCGCCTTCATCTCGCCTACCAGCGCCTTCATCTCCTGCTCCTTGGCGACGGCCATGGCGCGGCGCTCCTCCGCCCTGGCCTGGGCGACGCGCTTGTCGGCCTCGGCCTGATCGGTCTGCAACTCGGCGCCGATGTTCTTGCCCACGTCTACGTCGGCGATATCGATGGAAAGGATCTCGAAGGCCGTTCCCGAGTCGAGTCCCTTTCCCAGCACCGTCTTGGAGATGGCGTCGGGGTTCTCGAGGACCGCCTTGTGGGAGTCCGCCGAACCGATGGTCGAGACGATTCCCTCACCCACACGGGCGAGAATCGTGTCCTCACCGGCACCACCGACCAGTCGATTGATGTTGGCCCGCACCGTGACCCGAGCCACGGCGATGAGTTGGATGCCATCCTTGGCCATGGCGGCGACCTTCGGGGTATTGATGACCTTGGGGTTCACCGAGACCTGCACCGCCTCGAACACGTCACGGCCGGCGAGATCGATGGCCGCCGCCTGGTTGAACGCCAGGTCGATGTTCGCCTTGTCCGCCGAGATCAGGGCCCGCACGACCCGGTCTACCTGTCCACCGGCGAGGTAATGACCCTCCAGGTCCGGCAGGGAAAGGTCCAGACCGGCCTTCGTTGCCCAGATGAGAGGTCGTACCACCGCCGGAGGCGACACCTTCCTCAACCGCATTCCCACCAGGTAGCCGATCCCGACCCGGACGCCCGCGGAGATCGCCTCGATCCACAGGCGCACCGGAATGGCCCACGCGATGAACAAGACGATCGCAAAGGTCCCGATGATCAGGACGGCGTTGAAGGCGATGAGCTCACCACCCATGCTCGTACCTCGGAGTTGTAGTCGTGTGATTTACGGGAGCTACGCCTCGGTCGACGCCGGCTCCACTTCGGTCGATGCACCCGCTGGTACCTCACGGACGACGTGGCGATAGCCTTCCGCCGCGACGATCCGTACCGGCGTTCCCTCCATGATCCAGGAAGACTCGGACACGACGTCGACCCGCTCTTCGTCGAAGAGTGCCGTGCCCGACGGTCTCAGGTCGGTGATGGCCGTACCGACCTTGCCGATGAGCTCGGGCCGACGCGCCGCCGACTCGAAGCCAATGCTACGGTCCATCCGTTCGGTGAGGAAGATGCCGCTCCTCGAGAGCCGCGAGCTGCCCGGCAGCGTTCGGATGAGCACCCAGGCCGAGACGGCGATGAGAACGACGGTGGTGCTGATCACCAGACCAGCCTTCGTGAAGTCAGGCGCCGTAGGCAGCCCGCCCAGCAGGCTCAGATAGAGCCCCGCCAGGATGCCCAGGCCGCCTATGAGGCCGAAGAAGCCAAAGCCGGGAATGAGGAAGATCTCAACGCCCACGAGCACCAGCCCAACGCCGAAGATGATCAGGTCTTCCCACCCGGCCAGGCCCACGATCATGTGGGAGCCGAAGAAAAGGGCCAGAGAAAGCACCCCGGCCAGGCCGGCCATCCCGAAGGTGGGGGTCTTCACCTCGGTGATGAGGCCCAGGAAGCCCAGGGTCAGCAGGAATGGCGCGACCACCGGGTTCGAGAAGAATCGCACCACCCGCTCAGCCCAGTTGGCCTCGGCCGTCACGACCGAAGATCCCTGAAGCTCGAGGCGAGCCAGAAGCGCCGGCAGGTCTTCGACCGCCTCCGCGTAGTCAAGCGCCACCGCTTCCTCGGTGGTGAGCGTCAGGAGCTTGCCCGAATCCACCACCCCCTCGATGGCGATCTCTTCGTCGACCATGGCCGCCGCGACCTCCGGGTCGAGGTCGGCGGCTTCGGCAAGGGCGCGCATCTCGCTGCGCATGGCGGACACGATCTTCTCGGGAGCCTTCGTCCCACTGCCATCCACCGGCGTCGCGGCTCCGATCACCGAGCCTGGACGCATGAAGATCCGGTCGGTGGAAAGAGCGATCAACGCACCGGCCGAGAAGGCTCGGCGGTTCACCAGGGTGTAGACGGGCAGTGCAGCGTCCGACAGGGCGTCTGAGATCCGCTCGGCAGCGTCTACACGGCCGCCTGGTGTGTCCATGTCCAGGATCACCGCAGACGCGCCCGAGGCGGCCGCCTCCTCGAGAGCTCGCTCGATGAACGGCGCCAGCCCCAGCTCCACCACCCCGGTGACCGGCACCCGATACACGGACCCCGATTGGCCGAAGACGGTGAGCGGGAGGGACACGAAGACGGCGCCGACGATCGCGGCGAGGCTCAGTCGACGAAACATCACTAGGCGCTTCACGGGGTCTCCATTCGCTCTGAAGGTACGGACTCTACTACCCCACACAACGTGACTACGTGCGGCCGGGTGGATTTCTTCGGGATCCGAGGTCGTCGGGGCGTCCCTCTCGAGGGTTCACGGCGGGCCCGCCAGGTTGACCCTCGGCCACGTTCTCGGGACCTTTCAGGCTCTCCAGGACAGGGCTCGCCGCCACGCCGCTGCCCTCGACCGGGAGTACCGATCCGCAATTCAAATCTCCAGGGGAACGCCCAGATGTCCGATTCGGTTTTGGTCCACTACGAGGTCAAGGACAAGGTCGCTGTCCTCACCCTCGACGACCCGCCCGCGAACACGTACACGCACGAGATGATGCGTCAGCTCGACGAGGGCATCATCAAGGCTCGCTTCGACGGGAACGTCGAGGTCATCGTGATCACCGGCGCCGGCGAGAAGTTCTTCTGCGCCGGAGCGAACATCGGGATGCTGTCGGAGGCCGATCCGGAGTGGAAGTACTGTTTCTGCCTCCACGCCAACGAGACGTTGAACCGCCTCGAGCACACTCCCAAGCTCGTCATCGCTGCCCTCAACGGACACACGGTGGGAGGAGGACTCGAGATCGCCATGGCCGCCGACATCCGCATCGCCCGCAAGGACTCGGGCAAGGTCGGCCTTCCGGAGGTCGCCCTGGGTGTGCTGCCGGGTACAGGCGGTACTCAGCGCCTCGTCCGTCTCGTCGGCAAGCCCGTCGCCATCCAGATGATGGCCGAGGGCACGACCTTCGGCTTCGACGACGCGCACAAGCACGGCCTGGTGAACGAGATCTATGAACATGAGGACCGTGACTCCTTCGTGGGCGCCGTCATCGAGTACGCCCAGCAGTTCACCACGCCGAACAAGGCGACGAAGGCCGTCGGACTCATCAAGCGCTCGGTACAGACGGGTGCGGAGCTGCCCTTCGAGCTCGCCCTCGCGCTCGAACGGGAGCTTCAGGCTCAGCTCTTCGCCAGCGACGACGCCAAGGAAGGTCTCAACGCCTACGTCGAGAAGAGGAAGGCCGAGTTCTCTGGCAGCTAGAAAGGTGGGAAGGACGTCACGGTTTCCGGCATCAAGCTGGCCCCGCCGGCCGAACGCCATCGACAGAGCGGGGCCCGGATGCGTCCGGGTCCCGCTTCGTCGTCTGACATCAGACACCTCAGGACGGCCTGGACCGGCGACCTGTGGCGCCCAGCGGCAGGCAGCGAGCGCGACGACCTGAAAGCACGAACTCCTTAGAGGTAACCGAGATGCACGAAGACGCAGTTCGCAACCGCCTGTGGATCGGCAACGAGTGGGTGGACGCCGAAGACGGCGGCACCTTTCAGACAATCAATCCTGCCACCGGTGAGGTCATCACCGAAGTGGCCTCGGCCCAGGCGGCGGACGTCGACAAGGCGGTGGCTTCGGCCCGGGGCGCCATGGCCGAGTGGCGGAAGGTGAACCCGCACAAGCGCTCACAGTTGCTCTGGAGGCTCGCCGACGCCATCGAAGCGAATGCCGACGAGTTGGGTGCCCTCGAGACGGCCGACAACGGCAAGCCGTACTTCGAGTCGCGGAAGATCGACGTGCCGAGCGTGGTGGAGATCTTCCGCTACTTCGCCGGCCTGGCCGACAAGGTCCAGGGAGCCACGATCCCGGTCGCCGGGCCGTTTCTCAACTACACGTTGAGGGAGCCCGTAGGGATCGTCGGGTGCATCACCCCGTGGAATTTCCCCCTGTCCATGGCCACGTGGAAGACCGCTCCCGCCCTGGCGTGCGGCAACGTGGTGGTCCTCAAGCCCGCCGAACAGACCCCCCTCACCGCCCTCCGGCTCGGGGAGCTGGCGGCCGAGGTGGGATTTCCACCAGGTGTTCTGAACGTCGTGCCCGGTTTCGGTGAGACGGCCGGGGCAGCCCTCGTCCGCAATCCTGACGTCGATGCCATTGCCTTCACGGGGTCCACCGAAGTCGGCAAGATCGTCATGCGGGAGGCTGCGGACACGCTGAAGAAGGTCTCTCTGGAACTGGGCGGGAAGTCGCCGAACGTCGTCCTTGCCGACGCCGACCTCAAGAGTGCCGTCCGAGGTGCCACCAGCGGCATCTTCTACGGTAAGGGCGAGGTTTGCGCAGCAGGCTCCCGCGTCATCGTCGAGCGCGCCATCTACGACGATTTCGTCGAAGCCTTCGCCAAGGGAGCGTCGAAAATGACGGTGGGCGATCCCATGGACTCGGGTACCCGCCTGGGCGCCATCGTCAGCGAGGAGCAGCTCGAACGCGTCATGAGTTACGTCGAGGCGGGCAAGAGCGAGGGCGCACGCCTCGTCCACGGTGGTGAGCGCACCGACGTGGACGGCAAGGGCAACTTCGTCACCGCCACGGTGTTTGCCGATGTCGAGCCAGGTATGAAGATCGCGCAGGAAGAGATCTTCGGCCCGGTGGCCGCGGTCATTCCCGTAGACGACATCGAGGACGCCATCCACACGGCCAACCACACCATCTACGGTCTGGCCGCGGGCATCTGGACGCGGGATATCGGAAAGGCCCACCGCATCGCCCAGGAGATCCAGGCGGGCACGGTGTGGATCAACACCTACAACCAGTACGACGCCGCGTCTCCTTTCGGCGGCTACAAGCAGAGTGGGTTCGGGCGCGACCTCGGGTACCAGGCAGCCCTCGACAAGTACACGCAGACGAAGAGCGTCTGGGTCGCCGTCGACGGCTGACGGCGAGCAGATCGCCTCGCAGCGGCGAGGCACAGAACGCAAACACTGAATCGGATTCCTCCCGGAGCCCACATGCGCGAAGCCTGGATCATCGACGCGGTTCGGACCCCCATCGGTCGCCACGGAGGAGCCCTCGCCCCCGTTCGCCCGGACGACCTCGCCGCCATTACCATCGAATCCATCATCCAGCGCTCCGACCTGAAGCCCGAGACCGTCGACGACGTCATCTTCGGCTGCATCAACCAGGCCGGTGAGGACAACCGGAACGTCGCTCGAATGGCCCTGTTGCGGGCCGGCTTACCCGTAGGCGTAGCCGGCCAGACCGTGAATAGACTGTGTGGCTCTGGAATGCAGGCCGTGCTCTCCGCTCATCAGGCCATCCTCGCAGGTCAGGGGGACGCCTTCATCTGCGGAGGCGTGGAAAGCATGAGCCGGGCCCCGTACGTCATGCTCAAGCCCGAGACCGGGTACGCCCGAGGCCACCCGGATACCGCCGACACCGTCCTCGGTTGGCGCTTCCCCAACCCCGCCTTCGCGCCCGAGTGGACCATCGGGCTGGGAGAGACCGCCGAGGTCATCGCCGAGGAGTTCAACGTCTCCCGTGCCGCACAGGACGCCTTCGCCGCCGAAAGCCAGCAAAGGGCCGAGCGGGCCATGGCCACCGGCCGTTTCGCGGACGAGATCGTCCCGGTTTCCGTGCCCCGCAGGAAGCAGGACCCCCTTGTCGTGGCTACCGACGAACACCCCCGCCCCGACACCACCGCAGAGTCCCTGGCCCGGCTGCGTCCGGTATTCAAGAAGGGCGGGACGGTGACCGCGGGCAACTCGTCGGGCATCAACGACGGGGCGGCCGCGCTCCTCGTCGTTTCAGCGGAGTACGCGAAGACGATGGAGCTCGAACCCATGGCGCGCATCGTCGGGGGTGCCGTGGCCGGCGTCGAGCCCCACCGCATGGGCATCGGTCCGGTTCCGGCCACACGAACGGCGCTGGCTCGAGCCGACTGGACCACCAACGATCTGGATCTCGTGGAACTCAATGAGGCGTTCGCCGCCCAGGCGCTACCGTGCGTGGGCGAGCTCGGCCTCGACCCCGAGCGGGTGAACGTCAACGGCGGGGCCATCGCCCTCGGCCATCCGGTGGGCTGCTCGGGCGCTCGGATTCTCGTCACCCTCGTTCACGAGATGAAGAAGCAGGGATCCAAGCGAGGCCTGGCCAGCATGTGCATCGGCGTGGGCCAGGGCATCGCCAGCCTGGTGGAGGCGCCGTGAGCGCGGCCGGGTCGGGCCCATCCGACGGACCGGCGGGTGTCACCCCGGCGGACGCCATCGCGACCGTCGCCGTCCTGGGTGCCGGGACGATGGGCCACGGCATCGCCCAAGTGAGCGCCGCGGTCGGGTGTCACGTCCGCCTCTACGACATCGATCAGGACGCCGTCGACGCCGGAGTCGCCCGGATCCGCGGCAACCTCGAGAAGGGTATCGAGCGCGGGAAGGTCACCGCCGCGGGGCGGGACGCGGTCCTCGCCCACCTGCGGGGCACCACAACCATCCCCGACGCGGTGGACGGGGCGGATCTGGTCATCGAGGCCGCGCCCGAGTCCATGGAGCTCAAGGAATCCATCTTCAGGCAGGTCGACGATGCGGCTCCCGACCAGGCCATCCTGGCGACCAACACTTCGTCGCTGTCCATCGGCCGGATCGCCTCGGTCACCCGTGACCCGGCGCGATTCGTAGGGATGCACTTCTTCAATCCCGTCCACATCATGAAGCTGGTGGAGGTCGTCTGGGGCCCCGCGACGTCCGACGGCACGCGCCAGACCGCCGTCGCCTTCGCTCGTCGTCTGGGCAAAGAGCCTATCGTGGTGAAGGATGCCCCGGGCTTCGCCTCTTCGCGGCTGGGTATCGTTCTCGGCATGGAGGCCATCCGCATGGTCGAGGAACGCGTCGCCAGCCCCGAAGACATCGACAAGGCCATGGAGCTGGGGTACCGGCACCCCATGGGTCCCCTCAAGCTCACCGACCTCGTCGGGCTCGATGTCCGCCTCGGCATCGCCGAGTATCTGCACGAGACCCTCGACTCGGACGCTTTCGAGCCCCCCGCCCTCCTCCGCCGCATGGTAGAGGAAGGCAAGTTGGGGAAGAAGTCCGGCCGGGGCTTCTACGAGTGGTAGACGACGGCCTGTCCACACGAGACACCAAGCATCGCTCCCACGCTGACCCTCCACGCTGAGCCCCATGTCCGACAGCCCCGTCCTCGTCGAGAAGCGCGACCGTCACGTCGCGGTCATCACGCTGAACCGCCCCCACAAGCTCAATGCCCTCAACTCCGAGGTGCGTCACACGCTCCGCGAGACCTTCGACGCTCTCGCCGAGGACGACGAGGTCCGGGCGGTGGTCATCCATGGCACCGGGGAGAAGGCCTTCGTTGCCGGTGCCGACATCACCGAGTTCCACGCCCGGACAGCGGACGAGCAGCGTGAGGTCTACCGGCAACGGCGGATCTACGAGACCGTCGCCGATTTCCCCAAGCCGGTCATCGCCGCCATACACGGCTTCTGCATCGGGGGCGGCTCTGAGCTGGCGCTGGCGTGCGACATCCGCGTCGCCGACCGTACGGCACGGATCAGCCAGGCCGAAATCCGGATCGGGCTCATGCCCGGCGGCGGTGGCACACAGCGTCTGGCGCGACTGGTGGGCCGGGGATGGGCCTCCATCATCAGCCTGACGGGTGACTTCGTGGAGGCCGAGGAGGCGTACCGCATCGGCCTCGTCGACATCCTCGTCGAGAAAGGGCAGCACCTCGACCGGGCCGTCGAACTCGCCGGCCGTATGACCCGGTGGAGCCCCGTCTCCCTACGCCTGGCCAAGGACGCCATCCGCGCCGCCTTCGAGATGCCGATGGCGGATGGCCTCGAGTTCGAGAAAGAGCGCTTCCTCGACGCCTTCGCCTCGGAAGACGGCCGAGAGGGCGTCGCCGCCTTCGTGGAGAAGCGCAAACCCGACTTCAAGGGACGGTAGCCCGGAGGCGGTCGCGGGAAACGAAGCGTGCCACACCAGGCGGTCACGCTCATCCTCCGATTGCGTCGCCGTCGGTAGGTGCTAGGATGGCTCCGTCCCTTCCCTGCACGGAGGCATACATGCGCTCAGTCCGGCCTCTCGCCGCTTCGTCCAACGTCGTCACCGCGCGGCTCGCGGCGGCGCTCTTCGTCGGCGGAGTGGTGCGGGGGGCAGAACAGACGCTACTTCGACGGAAGGCGATCCGGCCCGAGGAATCGGCCCGGGGCTTCAGCCGGTTGGCCGGGGCAACCGAGCACGGGACCCGCGTCCCATTGGACGTCAAGCGACGGTTGAGCGGGGGGGAGCGGTGAGCCTTCGTCTCGCCCGAACGCTCACCGCAGCCTACTTCGGCCTCATGCTCGTCTTCGTGACCTGGCCGGGGTTCGTGCCCTTCGCCCGGGTCGAGCCGCTGGTCCTCGGTCTCCCTTTCTCCATGGCATGGATCGCGGCGTGGATCGCGGGAAGCGTCGTGGTGCTCTTCCTCCTGGACAGGGTGGAGAAGCGATATCGAGACGAGGATGACCCGAGGGCCGACCCCCGCGCCGGCCCGATGGATGGAGGCGATACCTGATGGAGCAGTGGGTCGTCGTCACGATCGTCATTTCCGCCTACCTGGCCCTGACCCTCACCATCGGGATGCTGGCGGGCCGAAGATCGACGGACAGTGTGGCCGGGTACGTGGCCGCCGACCGAAGCTTCGGCCTCCTCGTTATGTACTTCGTGACCGGCGCTTCGGTGTTCAGCGCCTTCGCCTTCCTCGGCGGTCCAGGTTGGGCCTACTCCCGGGGCGCGGCAGCCCTCTACATTCTCGCGTACGGCGCTCTGGGGATGGCACCGTTCTACTGGATCGGCCCCCGGGTCGCGGCGCTTGGGCGGCGGCATGGGTACGTGACACAGGCACAGATGATCACCGGCCGCTTTCCGTCGAAGGGCCTGTCGGCCCTCATCGCGCTCCTCAGCCTCATCGCCTTCGTGCCCTACGTAACTCTGCAAATGAGGGGTGCGGGCATCGTCATCGAGGCCGTAACCGACGGCAACGTGCCCATCTGGCTGGGTTCGCTGGTGGCCTACGGCATCGTCATCATCTACGTGCTCTCTTCCGGCGCCATGGCCGTCGGGTGGACGAACACGTTTCAGGGCGTGTTCATGGTGGTGATCGCCTGGACGCTGGGCCTGTACCTGCCCAACCGGCTGTACGGCGGCATCGGAGAGATGTTCGCCCAGATCGACGCCGCCCGCCCCGAGCACCTCGTGCCTCCTGGACTCACCGCCACGGGCGACCCCTGGACCTGGGGGGCGTTTTCCACCTTCATCCTGGTCAGCGCCGTGGGACTCATGATGTGGCCCCACCTGTTCATGAAGGCGTTCACCGCCAAGGACGACGACACCATGAGGCGGACGGTCATTCTCTTTCCGACCTTCCAGCTCTTCCTCATTCCGGTGTTCCTCATCGGCTTCTCCGGCGTGCTCTTCGCCGGTACGCCCCAGGCTCCGGACTTCATTCTTCCCTTCATGATCCTGGAGACCGAGCTTCCGGCCATCGTGGTGGGGCTCTTCTGCGCCGGGGCGCTGTCGGCTTCCATGTCCACCGGAGATGCCCTTCTCCACGCGTCCGCGTCGGTCTTCGTGGAGGACGGCGTCGCCAAGTTCGTCGACCTCGAGGAGCGTACACAGCGACGCCTCATGCAGCTTCTGGTGCTCTTGACGGGTGCGACGGCGTACGTCTTCGCCCAGGATCCCGACTCTTCCCTGGTTCTCCTGCTGGCCTCGGCGTACGGGATCATCTGCCAGTTCGCGCCACCGGTCGTCGCTGCGCTCTACTGGAGACGTGCTACGACTGCCGGAGTTACGGCCGGACTCGTGGCCGGCGCCCTGACCGCCTTCTTCTTCTGGCAGACTCCGGAGCTCAAGCCCTTCGACATGCACGAAGGCATCATCGGGCTACTGGTCCACGTTCCGGTACTCGTCGGAGTGAGCCTGGCCACGCCGGCTCAGGACGAGGCCCACGTGGAGAATTTCATGGCATGAGCGAGAGCCCTGGCGACTCGAAGCAACCCCACCCCGCATACGGTGAGGCCCTCGGGGCGGCCCCCGACGCCCGCTTGGATCGGCTCCGAGCCGAGATCCGGGCTGTCGACGAAGAACTCATCACACTGGTGGGGCGAAGACGCGACCTCGTTCTTGCCATCGGTGAAGCCAAGGCCGAGCTCGGGCTCCCTGTCCTCGACCCATCACAGGAGGCCCGGGTGGTGAGAAGAGCCGCCGAGTTGGCCCGTGACCTCGGAGTCGACGAAGAGCTCACCCGAGACGTGATCTGGCGTATCATGGCGTCCGCCCGGGACGCACAGGAGGGGCGAACCCGCTGGGGGCCGCCCCTCTCTGAGCGTGCTGGCCAGGACGAGGGCTGAGCCCGTCTCACAGTTAGTTCGCCAGGGCGTCGACCACCTGGCGGCTCCCCCCCTCCGGAATCCTCACACCGTAGATCTCGCCGGGCGGCGTGATGCCCCGGATCAGGTGCGGGTTGAGATCACGAATGACCTTCGCATCGACTTCGAGGGCCCGGGCGACCCCGGCCAAAGTCGTGTTGCCGGGTACGAAGACATTCTCGTAGCTGTAAGGCTGGATCGATCCGTCGAAGTGTGCGTCCGGGCCCGCTTCGGCCGCGAGCTTGGTGACGGCGATCATCTTCGGCACGTACTCCCGGGTCTCCCTGGGAAGGTACGGGAGGATCTTCCAGAACGTGTCATCGGCCATCACACCGCCACCGTGTCGCTTCACGATGCGCTCGACGCGACCCGGTCCACCATTGAACGCCGCAGCCGCGAGGTACCAGGAGCCCCCGAAACGTCCGTGGAGCCAAGCCAGGTACTCCAGCGCAGCGTCCGTCGCCCGCACAGGGTCGCGGCGCTCGTCGACGTGCTCATCGACCCGCAGGCCGTACTGCAGGGCCGTCGGGCTCATGAACTGCCAGAGCCCCACCGCCGAGACACGGGACACCGCAAAGGGTGAGAGTCCAGACTCGATGACGGGAATGTAGAGGAGCTCCTCCGGCATGTTACGCTCCCTCAGCTTCGACCGGATCATGTCCGAAAAGAGGGCTCGGCGGCGCATGAGTCCCTCGAACTCCAAGCGCCTCGTCGTTTCGAACGCCTCTACCCACCGGTCGACCCGAGCATTCGACTCCAGCGGAAGGGCCCGAGTGGGGGCGTCGGTGACGTCGATCGCGTCGAGCATCGCCGCACGTCGCACCGGGTCGTCTTTCGTCCACGCGGCGGGAACCGCCAGGAGCGTCACGACCGAGAGCGTCTTGAGCCAGTTGAGGCGAAATGCCCCGGAGAACCGTTCCTGCCACGATTCCGCAAACTCGTCGGACTTGTTGATTCGGGAGTGAATCCCGTTGTCTGTCGGGGTAGACATTGTCCACCTCCCTTGTTGTCGCCCATCCTGGCCAACACTACATGTTGGGGGAGGCCGCAGTCCCGGCGGCCAGGGGTAGGGGGGGCGTTAGTCCGCGCTGATACAGCGCGGGTACCAAAAAGGTCCGGCCGTTGGACAATCGCCCTCGGCTCGGACCTTTTCGACTAGCTAGCGAACTATTCTGCTTCGTAGACCGAAACGACGTTCCGAGCACGCATGCGCTCGAACTTCACGACACCGTCGGAGAGGGCGAAGAGCGTATCGTCTTTTCCGCGGCCGACGTTGCGGCCCGGATGGAACTTGGTGCCGCGCTGACGCACGATGATACCGCCGGCACGTACCGGCTGGCCGCCCGCGCGCTTCACGCCCAGGTAACTCGGATTGCTGTCTCGGCCGTTGCGGCTCGAGCCTACACCCTTCTTATGTGCCATGACTGACTCGCTATCGAGAGGGTCGACGCACTAGCCCAGTGCGACTTCTTCGACCCGGATCTCCGTGAAGTTCTGGCGATGTCCCTGTTTTTTGCGGTAGCCCTTGCGGCGCTTCCGCTTGAAGACGATCACCTTGTCGCCACGCCCGTGTCGGATGACCTCGGCCTTGACCGAAGCTCCTTCCAACGTCGGCGTCCCGACCCGGACGTTGTCCTCGCCGTCACCGGCCAGGAGCACATGGTCGAACGTAACCGACGCCCCAGGCTCTCCTTCGAGAGATGGGACGCGAATTCGCGCTCCGGGCTCTGCCCGGAACTGCTTTCCACCAGTTTCAAATACTGCGTACATATCGAAATCCCAAGAGCGCTTCGGCCTTCGCTGCAGAGCGGTTAATTGTCGTCAAAGGCCTACCGGCGGTCAACCTCAGGCGGCGTACTTCTCGGTGACATCCGTCTCAGCCGGGCCCGAGAGAAGTCGGAACTCGTCGAGCCGCATGAGCGGATCGTCCCGAAGTCGTAGGTCCAGACGGGTCCGGCCCTTCAACCGCTTGAGCAGCTCTGGTTCCTCCTCGATGACCCGGAGCGCCACCTCCGGATGGACCCGGACCACGATGCTCTTCTCCTCTTTGGACGCCGCTGCCCTCTTCAACGTGCGCTCGATCTGCCGCACGACGGTGGCCGGCGTGTACACACGACCGATTCCGCCACACGACGAGCAAACGGCCGTGAGGGAATTGAAGATGGACGGTCGCACCCGCTGCCGTGTCATCTCGATGAGGCCGAGGTTCGAGACCTCGAAGGCCTTGGTGCGGGCTCGATCCCGGCCCAGATGGCTTCGAAGCTCTCGTAGCACCTTGTCCCGATTCTCCTGGGACTCCATGTCGATGAAGTCGACGACGATGATGCCGCCGACGTCGCGCAGCCGGAGTTGCTTCGCGATCTCGCGCGCAGCCTCGAGGTTGGTCCGCAAGATCGTCTGTTCAGGGTCCTTCTTACCCTTCCCGGTGAAGCGCCCCGTGTTCACGTCGATGGAAACCAGCGCCTCGGTGGGCTCGATGACCACACTGCCCCCCGACTTCAGGGGCACCTGGCGACGGAAGGCCTTCTGGATCTCTTCCTCGACCCCGTACTTGTCGAAGAGAGGCTCCGGGCCGTTGTGCAGGTGGACCATGTCCAGCAGCTCTTCGTCCACCGTGCGCACGTAGTCGGTGATCTCGTCGTACGTCTTCTTCGAATCCACACGGAGGGCCTCGAACTTGTCGCTGAACAGGTCCCGGATGACGCCACTGATGAGCGTTGCTTCTCGGTGGACCGCGGCAGGAGCGCCCTGGCTACTTGCGGTCTGTTTAATCGACTGCCAACGCTCGTGGAGCCGCTGGAACTCCCGTTCCAGCTTCTCTTTGGTGACCTCTTCGCCCACCGTCCGGACGATGAGGCCCCCGCTGTTCTTCGGCAGGATCTCCTGTGCCATCTTGCGAAGCTTCGAACGCTGGTCCCGACCTTCGATCTTCCGGCTGATACCCACCCGCGAAGAGTGCGGCATGTAGACGAGAAAGCGGCCCGGCAGCGAGACCTCTGCCGTCAGTCTCGGCCCTTTGGTGCTGATGGCCTCCTTCGTGACCTGCACCAGGATCTCCTCACCCTTCCTCAAGTGGTCCTGGATGGGCGGGAGCTTCCGATTCCGACGGCCACGACGGCCTCCGTTGCCGTTCCCATTGTCGTCGTCCTCGTCGAGGACGAGGTCGGAGACGTGCAGAAAGCCCGCCTTGCCGGTTCCGATGTCGACGAACGCTGCCTGGATGCCGGGCAGCACGGCTTCGACTTTCCCGAGGAAGATGTCGCCCAGGACCCGATTCTGGTCCGGTCGGTCGAACATCACTTCCACGAGCTGGTTGTCTTCACGGAGCGCGACCCACGACTCACGCGGGTTCGAGCTCACGAGGATCTCTCTCCTCAAATCATCTCCAAATGTGTGGTCGGACCCGATCCCTCACCGGGCACCGGGCGCGTCCCCTGTCTCCTCGCAGCCAAACGCTTCACGAGCAGAGCGGGCGACCGCCTGGTCTCCGGCGTCCCCGGGAGCGGCGACGGCGTCGGCTCGTAGCCGCTCACCGACCGCCCGCTGAGGGGCCGACGCTGCTTGTCAGTTCGCTTCCATGCCGGCAGGCTCGAGAGCCTGTTCCGGCACACGCTCCATCGGCGACTCGGTCAACACCTCGTCCAACAGCTTCCGGGCGATGACCAGGCGCTGAATCTCGTTGGTTCCCTCTCCGATCTCGCAGATCTTGGCGTCGCGCATCATGCGCTCCACCGGGTAATCGCTGGTGTATCCCGCGCCGCCCATGACCTGGATCGCTGCGAGGGTGGCCCGCATGGACAGCTCGCTGCAGAAGAGCTTGGCCATGGCGGCCTGCTTTCCGAACGGCTGGCCCTGATCCTTCAACCACGCCGCATGATAGGTGAGGTGCTTTGCAGCCTCGATGTCGGTGGCGATGTCAGCCAGCTTGAACTGAATCTGCTGGAAGTCCCATACGCGCTGGCCGAATTGCTCGCGACGACTCGTGTAGCGCACCGCTGCGTCCAGAGCACCCTCGGCCAGACCGAGGGAGAGGGCCGCGACCCCGATGCGACCCGCATCGAGAGTCTTCATGAAGTTGATGAAGCCCTGCCCTTCCTCGCCGAGGCGCTGACCAACGGGGACGAAGGCGTCTTCGAAGTGGAGCTCGCGCGTGTCCGAGGCCCGCCATCCCATCTTGTCTTCCTTCTCGCCGGCGCGGACGCCGTCAGTGAAGGGCAAGTCCTCGCGGTGGCCCCATCCGAGCGCCTGAGCCCTCTCCACATCCACCGTCGGCTTGCAGACGATGAAGCTGCTTATACCCTTGGAGCCCTTACCCGGCTCTGTAACCGCCGTGGCGACAAAGATTTCGCCGATCCCGGCGTTGGTGATGAAGATCTTCGACCCGTTGATCCGATAACCGTCATCATCCCGCACCGCGCGGGTCCGAGTGCCGGAGGCATCCGATCCCGCGCCGGGCTCGGTCAGGCCGAAGCCGCCAAGGACCTCACCTCGGGCCAACGCCGGAATGAAGCGTCGCTTCTGCTCCTCCGTCCCGAACGAAAGGATCGGCGACAGGCCGAGGGTCGTGTGGGCCGAAACGGTGATGGAGTGGCTGGCATCGAACTTCGCCAGCTCCTGGACCACCAGGATGTAGCTCAGGTAGTCGCGGCCCATCCCGCCGAGCTCTTCCGGGACGGGGACGCCGAACAGCCCCATCTCGGCCATCGCCTTGGCGTTCTCCCAAGGGAACTCGCCGCTTTCGTCCAGGTCACGGGCCACGGGTTCAATGGCCTCACGCGCGAAGCGGTTGACCCGCTCGACGAGGGCGACGTGGGCCGGGGTGAGGTATCTATCCATCAGGGCAGGAAAATTCCGATTCAAGGCTGCTGTCGCACCGTGGTCCGGCGCGGAGGGCGCCACTGGCGCTCCAACACTCCAAAATAGCGCAAACGCCTCCAGGAAGGCGCAAACTTCGTCGAAGGGGACGCAATGGCCCTTCGCCGCTTTACAGACACCCGATCCCGCAGGCGGTTCCCGGCTCGCGCCCCTCCCACTCCTTGCCCCGTCGTGAATCCGGAATTAATATGCATCTTGCATATGCACTTTGCATATTTCATACTCAACCCATCGCCCCATGACCACACGCGACTCGAGACCCATTGGCGCGCCCCTCAAGCCGGTACACCACCTGATCCTGCTTCTCCTGGCCGAAGAGCCGACGTACGGCGTCGAGCTCATGGATCGTCTCGACGATCGCTCCGAGGGAGCCATACGCCTGAACCCGGGCTCCCTGTATCGAACAATAGCCAGGCTCGTGGATGCGGGGCTGGCCGAGCCCCTGGAAGAAGCGTCCGGGCCCGATGGCGCCGGTGCGCCCCGGAAGGTCTACGGAGTAACCGATCGCGGTCGGTCGGCGCTTCGAGCCGAGGCCAGACGGCAGTCTACCCTCCTCGAAGCTGCACGGGCCCTGGACCTCGTCGAAGAGTCCCTGTGAAGGGCGGCGGCATGGTGAATCGGCTCTTCGGGACTCTCGTCTGGCTGTACCCGCCGTCCCACCGCCATATGTACGGCGAAGAGATCCTCTCCGCCGCGGCGCATCGGTGGTCAAGACCCGACGCGACACTGCGGAGCCGGCTCGCCGTCGTGGTCGACATCGCCTGGGGAGCCGTCGGAGTGTGGCACGACCGCCTCCGGGGTCCGGGAGGGGCCCTCGCCGGCGGGTGGATTCTGGACGCTCGCTTCGTCGTTCGATCGCTATGGAGGAGCCGGGGCTATGCGGCGACGGCCATCGTCGTACTCGCCTGCTCCGTCGCCGCGGCGACGACGGTCTTCAGCTTCGTCCGAGGCACGCTCCTGGCGACACCTCCCTACCCCGACCCCGAAGAGGTGCTCGTGGTCTGGGGCAGCAACGTGGAAGACGGCCAGCGTCGCGACGTGGTTTCAGGTCCGGCTTACCTGGAACTACAGCGCCGGACCACCGCATTTGATCATATCGCCGCCTTCCACCACGATGCCGCCTATCTTCTGGTCGATGGCCGCCCGGAGGTCTTCGACGCCGTGGAAGCCAACGCGGATTTCTTCCCGGCTCTGGGGATCCGACCCGCCATGGGTAGGCTCTTCGGCGAAGAGGACCGCACGTCCGGGGCAGCGCGCACGGTCATCGTGACCCATTCGTTCTGGCGAAACCGGCTCGACTCGGACCCCGACGTCGTCGGGACAACGCTGCCATTCGAGGGCAACGCCCGCACCGTTATCGGCGTCCTTCCCGAGGACTTCGAATGGCTGGCACCGGCGCCGATGTTCATTCCCCTCCGCGACGACGTCCTGGCCGCCGACGATCCGGGCCGGATCCACTACAACGTCATCGCCCGGATGTCAGCGGGCGTGACCATCGCAGACGCGGCGGCGGATGTCGCCCGGGTGGCTCAGGATTTCGCGGACATCTACCGGGGCTTCGAAGGTTGGTCGTTTCACGCCGAGCGCCTCCACGAGGTCACGGTCGAGGCCGTGCGGTCGGTGATCCTGGCCTTGGCCGCCACCGTCTCGGTTGTGCTGCTGGTGGCCCTGGTCAACCTCACCACCCTCTTTCGGATCCGGG